>NZ_CP039695.1:3137500-3437500 GCF_005145025.1 Novosphingobium sp. EMRT-2
TTGGGCGGGCCAGGACCGGCGCATTTCGGGGGCATGACCGACGCAGCCATCCTAGCCACATCCTCTATTCCGGTGACCGCCTGCCGGCGCGCGGGAGACTGCAATGGACTATGAATACATCCTGGTTGAGCAACGCGGCCCAGCGCTTTGGGTGACCCTCAACCGGCCGGCAGCGTTGAACAGTCTGTCGTTGGCTTTGGCCGAGGAACTCGCCGCAGCGATCGAGGCAGCGGAAGCAGATGCGACGGTGCGCGCTTGCATTCTTACCGGCGCCGGACGGGCGTTTTGCGCTGGCGCGGATCTGCTCGCAATTGGCGATGGAACAGGCGGACAAACTCTCGCCGAACGCTTAAATCTGTTTCTGCCGCCGCTCGGTCAGGCTTTTAACAGGATCGAGACGTCGCGCCTTCCGATAATTGCGGCGGTCAACGGCCTTACGCTCGCCGGCGGCTTGGAACTGGTGTTGTGCTGTGATCTCGTCATTGCCGCGCACCCGGCCAGATTTGGCGACGCCCATGCAAATTACGGCCTGTTGCCCGGCGGTGGAGGGTCGGTTCGACTCCCTAGGAAGATCGGCGAAGCGCGTGCGAAACATCTGATGATGACCGGCGGGACCATCTCGGCTGCCGAGATGAAGGAAGCCGGACTCGTGACCCAACTGGTTGCTCCCGAGGATCTCATTGCGGCAGCGCAAGCGCTGGTAGAATCTCTTGCAGAAAAGAGCCGGCCAGGGCTCGCCTACATGAAGCAGCTAGTCCGCGCTGCGCAGGATAGCTCGCTCGAAGTCGGGCTGCGTCAGGAACTCGAAACCATGGCTGCTTACGCCTTGTCCAACGACATTGTCGAAGGACTGGCGGCATTCCGGGAGAAGCGGAAGCCCGATTTTTCCGACCGGTGAGACCTGATCGGATGCGGAACACATTGGAAGAATGGATCAACGAATGACCGACATATTCGTCATGGGGGTTGGGATGACCCCGTTCGGAAAACAGTTCGACAAGAGCCTGAAAATGCTCTGCGCCGAAGCTTCGTCGCAGGCCTTTTCCGACGCAGGATGCACCGCCGGCGATGTCGAAGCCATCTTCTTCGGCAATTGCGTCCAGGGGCATATGGAGGGCCAGGACATGATCCGCGGCGAAATCGTGGCGCGAGCGATGGGCATCTCAAGCGTTCCCGTGGTGAATGTCGAAAACGCATGTGCGACGGCTTCCACGGCCTTGCACATGGCCGCCGCCTATGTTCGATCGGGGGCAGCGGATGTCGTACTCGCGCTCGGCGCGGAGAAGATGTACTCGCCCGACAAGGCGCTCATGTTCAGTGCATTCGATGGCGCTTGGGACGTGCATGAAACCGAGTCGGGCCGCGCGCAGCTGCTGGCCATGGGCAATGGCGTCGATGTTCCGGAAGGAACGACATCGAGTCAGCCTTACAGCGTTTTCATGGATGTATACGCCGCGATGGCACGCGCGCACATGAAGACCTACGGCTCGACGCAAGCGCAAATCGCGGCCGTCTCGGCGAAAAATCACATGCATTCGACGCGCAATCTGCTTGCCCAGTATCGCCTCCCATATACCGTCGAAAGTGTACTCGCTGCGCCTCCGATCGTTTACCCGTTCACACTGCCGATGTGCTCCCCGATCAGCGACGGCGCCGCCGCTGCGATCATCTGCAGCGAAGCCGGTCGGCGCAAACTGTCGGCAGCCCCGGACAGGGCGCTAAGAATCCTGGCGTCTGTGCTGCAAACCGGCGCCGCGCGCGATCCCTTTGATTATGACCACCATGTCAGCCGCCTTGCGGCGAACCGGGCCTATGCGATGGCCGGCGTGGGGCCAGAAGATATTGGCGTCGCGGAGGTGCATGACGCCACGGCGGTTGGCGAGATCATTGAAATCGAGGCGCTCGGCCTGACGCCGCCTGGCGAGGGCGGACTCGCGGCAGAGCGCGGTGAGACGGCGCTGGGTGGGCGTATTCCGGTAAACACGTCGGGCGGGCTTGAATGCAAGGGACATCCGATCGGCGCCACCGGGCTCGGCCAAATCTACGAGCTTGCGCTGCAATTGCGCGGCGAGGCGGAAGATCGACAGGTTCCGAATGCCCGGTTCGCGATCGCGCAGAACGGCGGAGGTGTCATCGGGGTGGAAGAGGCGGTGGTCGCCGTCACGATCCTGGGCCGGTAGTTGTCAGAGCGCGCCTAGGGAAACACGGGGTCACGATATGAACTTTGAGCTGTCCGATGAACAACGCATGGCGGTGGAAACCGTCCGCCGCTTTCTCGACAACAAGCTTGAGCCGGAAATCCGCCGGCATGGGGAGCGATTCATCCCCAAACCGCTCATGAAGGAATGGACTCAAGCACTGACCGGCTATGGCCATATTACCGCACCGCATCAGGAGCAATGGGGCGGGCTTGATATGGGATGGCTCACTCATCTGCTCATTTTCGAGGAGATCGCCTATTCCTCGCTCGATGTGGCCATACCCGGCTTCATCAACGCGGTTGGCGCAGAACTCATCCGCCGCTTCGCCCCGGAGACGATCAAGCAACGCTATCTTGCCGACCTCGTCGCGGCCGAGAAGTTCGTTTCGCTCGGCATCTCGGAGCCCGATGTCGGCTCGGACGTCGCCGCCATCAAGACACGCGCCGTACGAGACGGCGATTTCTGGGTCATCAATGGCGAAAAGACCTGGATCACCAACGGAGCCTACTCGGACATCTTCATCTGTACGTGCAAGACTGGCGAAAATGAAGTCACTCACATCCTGGTCGATCGTGACGAGAGTGAGTATGAGGTGCGCGATATCCAGAAGATGGCGCTCAACGGCCAATCGACTGCACAGATATTCCTGTCCGATTGCCGCGTACCGGTGGCAAACACGATCGGCCGGGTCGGCGATGGATTGCGCAATACGTTGCAAGTGTTCGAGATTGCCCGCTGCCATATGGCGATGTGGAGTATCGGCATCGCACGGCGAGCAATGGATGAGGCGATCGCGTACGCTCGCGATCGCGCGCAGCATGGCAAGAAGATCGCCGGCCATCAGCTGATCGCCGACAAGATCGCCATCATGGCGACCAAGATCGACGCAGCCCGTCTGTTGACGCACCGGGCAATATCCCTCGTCCAGGCGGGCACGCGCGCAGAGACGGAATGCTCGATGGCCAAGTGGTACGCCACCGAAATGGCGATCGAAGCGACGCGCGATGCGCTTCAGATCCATGGCGGCAACGGCGTCACCCGCGAATTCATCGTTGAGCGGCTGGTGCGTGAGGCGATCATTTGCCCCATCCCCGATGGCACGACGGAGATTCAAAAGCTTGTTGTTTCGCGCGCCCTGACCGGCATTCAAGCCTTTCGGTAAGGCTCAGACGAAAACGACAGCGTCGACGGAAATGGAGCCGCGTGCCTGACTCGCACAGGATCAAATGCGCAGATGCGTCGCTCAGGTAAAAGAGGCAGACAAGCGATGGACGAAGAGCTTCGTTTCGATGGCAGGGTAGTGGTTGTGACCGGAGCCGGAGGCGGACTTGGGCGCCAGTACGCGCTGATGTTTGGCGGGCGCGGAGCCAAGGTGGTGGTGAATGATCTGGGTGGCGACGAGAAAGGGAGCGGCAGCTGCTCCACAGCCGCTGACAATGTGGTCGACGAAATTCGAGCCACGGGCGGTCAGGCGGTGGCAAATTATGCGTCGGTCGAGGAGGGCGCGCTGATCATCCAAGCCGCGGTTGACAACTTCGGAACCGTTGACGTCGTCATCAACAATGCCGGCATCCTGCGCGATGTGAGCTTCCACAAAATGACCGACGAAGACTGGACACTGCTTCAGCGGGTCCATCTGAATGGGACGCGGGCAGTGACGCAGGCAGCATGGCCGATACTGCGCGACAAGGGCTATGGCCGCATCGTCATGACCACGTCTGCAGCCGCAATCTACGGCAACTTCGGTCAGGCCAACTATGCCGCAGCCAAGCTCGGAATATTGGGGCTTGCGAACGCGCTGGCGGAGGAGGGGCGGTCCAGAAACATCCAGGTTAATACGATCGCCCCAATCGCCGCATCGCGTATGACCGCGACTGCCTTTCCACAAGAGTTTCTCGCCAATCTCAGAGCGGAAGCGATCAGTCCATTGGTCGGTTGGCTTGCGCACGAGAATTGCAGCGAAACCAAAGGGCTTTTTGAAGTTGGAGCCGGCTATATCGCCAAGCTTAGGTGGGAGCGCGCGCTTGGGCACGCCTTCGGAGCGGACAGGGCGTTCACGCTCGATGATGTCGCCCGGCACTGGGGTAGAATTGTCGACTTCACGGATGCCGAGCACCCGCTCGGGCTGAATGACAGCCTTGAGGCGGTAGAACGGGCGCTGAGAGCGTAATCAACCCGATGAATTACCATGATATTTTTGAGCGGCCGTCGGGCTGCCGATGGCGTCGTGCTGCCGCCAGATATCGATGAGCAGCAGGAATAGTTCTGCAGCGAATTGAATTGGACGACGGCCCTCAAATGCCGCCAAACGGCATGAACTACACAATATCTCCTGGGAAGAGAGGATCAGCCATGAGAGGATGTCTATTGGCTTCTGCCGCGTTGTTGTGCTCGGGAACAGCATTTGCCCAGGAAGCAACGCCCCAGGCGAACGACCAAACCGGGAGCGCCACGGAAGCGCTGGCTGAGGACATTGTCGTTACCGCCACCAAAAAGGGCTATGGCGAAAGCGTGCAGAAAGTACCGATGGCGGTCACGGCTTTTGGTGAAGCGCAGCTGGATGCCAAGTTCGTCCAGAATCTTCAAAGTCTGAGCTACGACGTTCCCAACGTCCAGCTCGAGGATGTGGGTACGGCACCGGGCTATGCCAATTTCACTATCCGGGGCCTCGGCATCAACAGCACGATCCCATCGATCGACCCCACCGTAGGCGTTTTCACTGACGGTATTTACCTCGGCATCAACGCTGGTGTCGTGCTGGACAACTTCGACCTTGAGGGGATCGAAGTTCTGCGTGGACCGCAAGGCTTGCTTTTCGGTCGCAACGTTACCGGCGGTGCCGTGGTTGTGCGGACCACGCGGCCCAGCTTCGATTTTGGAGCCAAAGCCAAGCTATCCATTGAAACGGGACTGAAAAAGACCGTAAGCGGCACGGTTACCGGACCTATCGTCGATGACGTTTTGGCTGCCAAATTGGCCGTCTACTACAGCGACGACAATGGCTGGTTTCGCAACCGCTTCGACAATCGCAGCTTCGGTAAATCACATGACCTTATCATTCGCCCGGCACTTTCGCTCAAGGGTGGCGACCGCTTCCGAATGGATCTCCGCTATGAGCATGGCGATGTCGAAAGCGATGGAGCCCCTGTCCAGAGTCACGCGCTGTTTCCCGCGACAGCTTCAGGTTTTCGATCAATTTCCCAGGTTTCTATGATGCCAAATGGGACCAGGCGATCGTGGAAACCAACATCGATGTCGGTCTGGGCGAAGGCGTCTTCACCAACATCGCTGGCTATCGGAAATTCCGATCCTCCGCGGGCGCTGATATCGATGGAACACCACAGTCCTTCTTTCATGCCTTTTTCGAAATCGACCAGGATCAACTCAGCGACGAACTTCGTTATGCCGGAAGGTTCGGTGACGTCGAATTGACAACCGGTCTATACTATTTTTCCCAGGATCTTCGTTACGCCGAGCTGCGGAATCTTTTGGGCGGTGCTCGGATCGTTTCCGGTGGGGGTACGCAAGACCAGACAACATGGGGCATTTTTGCTTCGACCGACTGGCATTTCACCGATACGCTGACCTTGAATCTCGGCGCGCGGTATAGTTGGGAACGCAAAGCCGTTCGGGTCTCGGCCTTACGCGCAAATGGTTGCAATCTAGACACGCTGATCTGTGCAACCAATTTCGCCGACGCGGCAAAATGGCGAGGGTTTACGCCGAAAATCGGCCTTCAGTGGAAGCCGGATGACGACACGCAGATTTATGGCCTTTACACGCGCGGGTTCCGCAGCGGCGGATATAATTTGCGCAACACCGATCCCGCTGTGCCGCCGGGGCCATTCAATCAAGAGACCCAGGACAGTTTCGAACTCGGCGCCAAGAAGCAATTCGGGCGCCACCGGATCAACCTGGCGGCCTTCTACAATCGCATGAAGGACCTGCAGCGCGAGATCAACCTGCCCGGACCGCTTGGCGTCAGCCAGGTCATACGGAACACCGCCGACGCCACAATCAAAGGCGTCGAGGCCGAGGGGCAGTTTTTTCTTTTGTCCAACCTCGTGATTTCGGGTCAGCTCGGCTACGTGAATGGCCAGTATCGCAACGTCCAGTTCGACCTCAGCGGTGATGGCGTCATCAACGATGTGGATCGTGCGCTCAAATTGCCAAGGCTGTCGCCATGGACCTATGGCGTGGGGCTGACTTATGATCAGCAGCTTGGCGAATTGGGGACAGCAACGGCGCGTGTCAGCTTCACGCATCGCGACAAGGCGGCATTCACCGACAACAACGTCGGCTTTGTTGAGTTGCACTGAGAAGTGACCCGGGAGGGTTATAAGTTTTCACTGAGAATTGACCCATGTTTTCCTCGCCCCTGGCTGACAGTCAGGAGGCATCGGAGTGATCGACATGGACCTACTCAGTGTGATCCGCCGCTGGCATTTTCGGCAAGGCATCCCCATTCGCGAGATCCGGCGGCGGACTGGATTATCGCGCAACACGATCCGCAAATATCTGCGCGATGACGCGGTGGAGCCGACGTTCAAGGTTCCCAAACGGCCGAGCAAGCTTGATCAGTTTGCAGAAAAACTGACGACGTGGCTGCGGGTGGAATCTGGCAAGTCGCGCAAACAGAAGCGAACAGCCAAGCAGCTACATGCAGATCTGGTTAAGCTGGGCTACGAGGGATCATACAGCCGTGTTGCCGCCTTCGCCCGCTCGTGGAAGACCGAACGCCAATATGAAAAGCAAACCAGTGGGCGCGGCACATTCGTACCGCTGATCTTCCAGCCCGGTGAGGCCTTTCAGTTCGATTGGAGTGAAGATTACGCCCTTCTGAATGGCCGGCCTACCAAGCTGCAGGTGGCCCATACCAAGCTCTCCCACAGTCGGGCGTTCATCACGCGAGCCTATCTGCTGCAAACGCACGAGATGTTGTTCGACGCACTGACGCAGGCCTTCCGGGTGCTGGGCGGCGTGCCTCAGCGTGGAATATTCGACAATATGAAGACGGCTGTAGACCGGATCGGCCAGGGCAAAGTCCGACAGGTCAATGCGCGGTTCGCTGCCATGGCCAGCCACTACCTGTTCGAAACGGATTTTTGCAATCCGGCCTCAGGCTGGGAGAAAGGTCAGGTCGAGAAAAACGTTCAGGATGCGCGTCGACGGTTATGGCAGCCAATGCCCAACTTCCCAGATCTTGATGCCCTCAATGCCTGGTTGGAAGAGCGGTGCATCGCACAATGGGGAGAAATCCAGCATGGCGTCCTCCCCGGCACAGTTGCCGATGTGCACGCCGTTGAGATTATCAGCCTGATGCCGATGGGGCGGGCCTTCGATGGCTTTGTCGAACATACCAAGCGCGTGTCGCCGACCTGCCTGATCGCGTTCGAGCGCAATCGCTATAGCGTTCCTGCATCCTTTGCGAACCGGCCAGTGAGCCTGCGGGTCTATCCTGATCGGTTGGTCATCGCGGCCGAGGGGCAAATCTTGTGCGAGCACAACCGGATTATCGACCGTTCTCACCAGAAGCCGGGGCAGACGATCTATGACTGGCGGCACTATCTGGCAGTTGTTCAGCGCAAGCCTGGCGCTTTGCGCAATGGGGCGCCATTCCTCGAAATGCCCGAAGCCTTCCGGCAACTGCAGGGGCATCTGCTCAAGCGGCTCGGTGGTGACAGGGAGATGGTCGAAATCCTCGCCCTTGTTCTACAGCATAACGAACAGGCTGTGCTCAGCGCCGTCGAACTGGCCCTCGAAGCTGGGGTGCCGACCAAAACCCACATCCTCAATGTTCTGCACCGCCTGATCGATGGCAAGGCTCCACCGGCATCCCCAATCGATGCCCCGCAGGCCCTGCGCCTCGCCCAGGAGCCTGTTGCCGATGTCGAACGCTACGACACGCTGAGGGCGTTACGCCATGCGTCATGATCCGGCCAGCGCCGCTGTGGTTGTCATGCTACGTGGCCTCAAAATGTATGGCATGGCGCAAGCCGCTGGTGATCTGATCGAGCAGGGCGCGCCAGCCTTTGATGCTGCCGTTCCGATCCTCTCACAGCTTCTCAAGGCGGAGATGTCCGAGCGGGAGGTCAGGTCCATTGCTTACCAGATCAAGGCAGCCCGGTTCCCGGCCTACAAGGATCTGGCAGGCTTCGACTTTGCCGTCAGTGAGGTCAACGAGGCGCTCGTGCGTCAACTTCACCGTGGTGACTTTATGGATAGCGCCGACAACGTCGTACTGATCGGCGGACCAGGCACCGGCAAAAGCCACATCGCGACGGCTTTGGGCGTCCAGGCGGTTGAGCATCACCGCAAAAAGATCCGCTTCTTCTCCACCGTCGATCTGGTCAATGCGTTGGAGCAGGAAAAGGCCGCAAACAGAGCGGGCCAGTTGGCCGAGCGTCTGTTGCGCCTCGACCTCGTCATCCTTGATGAGCTGGGATATCTACCCTTCAGCCCTTCAGGCGGGGCCATGCTGTTCCATCTGCTCAGCAAACTCTATGAGCGGACCAGCGTTGTTATCACCACCAACCTGAGCTTCAGCGAGTGGTCCAGTATCTTTGGCGATGCCAAAATGACCACCGCCCTGCTGGATCGCCTCACGCATCATTGCCATATCCTTGAAACCGGCAATGACAGCTTCCGCTTCAGAGCCAGTTCCGCCGCCCCAAAATCCAGAAAGGACAAATCACCCGCTTGACCCTGCTCGTCGCAGGCAGCACATCATCCACGCCCACCCGGGTCACTTCTCAATGAAAATCCCGGGTCACTTCTCAGTGCAACTCAACAGTCGGCTTCCTTCAGGGCGCCGATATGCTCGATGCGAGCCTCACATTGGCGACCGACAACAAGCACTGGCGCTTCTCCATCTATGGCCGAAACCTCCTGAATGAGGTGACGATTGGCGGCGATACACCTTTGCCGGCGGCCTTCGGGGGCACGGGTGCAAGCCTTTCACCGCTAAACAGGGGGCGCGTCATCGGCGGAGAAGTGGCGATTAGCTTCTAGGCCATTTTCGAGGCGAGTGGAATCACCCGCCAACTCGGAAAATGCCCAAGATCAATTTGCTAGAGCATTTCCTGCCGGAAAGCCGGTTCCCACTTCTGCGCGAAATGCTCTAGCTGATCGCGACGGATGCAGCGGATTTCCGATCGCACCCCGCCCCCTTGCCGTTAATCCGATGATGCGGTGCGCCATGCCTGACGAACAAGGCTGACGAGCGCACGGCCAGCCGGTTTTACCTGCCAGCGGCTACGCACAGCATAACAAAGCGTCAATGGATCGAATAAACCGATTCCCTCCAAGGCCACGAAATTGGCGCGAAACCATGAGTTCTCGGTGAACTGTTTTGCAACCATCCCGATAGCATCGGATGTGGCAACGATCCGTCGAACCAATTGAAAATAGTCTGTCATGTGGATCCAGTCAGCGGGACGCTTACCGCTTTTTTCGTACATCTGCTGAATGATCGATGTGTAGGGTTCGGAAGATGAGGGCACTACGAATTCGAACTGGACCAGCGGCTCCTTGCTGGTCGGGTTTATCCCCAGAATGGGATGATTGTTCCGCACAAAAGGCAGTATTTCGATCGAGGCGACCCGCTCGCACTTGAATTCCGGCCAGCGTGCAAAGGCCGCTTCAAGTCCAAAGGCGACATCGATATCGCCGCGCGACAGGAGTCGCACGCCCCTTTCGCTGTTGCCCGAAACGACTTCGACGCGCACTGCCGGATGGCGCCGCAGCAAAGAAACCAGAGGTTGGGTGAGCAACCAGTCGATTGACCCTGGGAACAGTCCGATTCGAAGCGGGCCCGCATAGGCGTCGGCGCGGCGGGCTGTATCTCCGAGTAGTTCAGCTGCGTCGGCAAGCAAGCGCGCTGCGCGATCAATAAATTCGCGTCCCTCCTCTGTCGGCATCGCGCCCCGTGAGGTCCGATGGAAAAGGGAATAGCCAAGATGCCGTTCGAGTTCAGCGACACTCTTGGTCACCGCCGACTGCGTGACACCAACCGCATCCGCTGCCCTGGAGAAGGAACGAAGCTGACCAACCGCGACGGCATGCTTGAGGCGAGAATCGAGCATGGACATGCCCCACAGGAATAATTGCTCCAGAGAATGAATTAGGCGAATCAAGGTCATTTTGCCAATCTTACTTTCGACACTGCCGCCCAGCACGACTGCAACCCGTCTCGAAATCTGGAGCGGCGAAACGGCCTGGATCAAAGCGCCAAGGTCTCAGACGCAGGTATGCCTGAATGACGAAAACTGGTCCGCTTGCAGGCCTCAAAATACTCGAAATTGCGGGCATCGGCCCGGCGCCGTTTTGCGGAATGCTGTTGGCCGACCTTGGCGCCGATGTCGTCGTCATTGAACGCGTAAGCCCTAACTCCGAAAATATCGATCTTGGCAGCGGCGCCATTGTGAACCGCGGGAAACGTGTAATTGCCTTGGATCTGAAGTCCCCCGAAGGCGTCGCGCATGTCCTGGATCTCGTCCAAAGGGGCGATGTACTGATCGAAGGCATGCGGCCTGGGGTGATGGAGAGGCTCGGCCTTGGTCCCGAGGTTTGCCTAGCGCGTAACCCCCGCCTTGTATTCGGTCGCATGACGGGTTGGGGGCAGCAGGGACCTCTCGCCCAAGCGGCCGGCCATGACATCAACTATATCGCGCTGTCAGGAGCCCTTTGGTATGCTGGGCATCCCGGTGAACCGCCAATGGCGCCGCCAAGCCTGGTAGGCGATATTGGGGGTGGAGCGCTCTATTTGGCCATCGGCGTCCTCGCAGCGGCAATGCACGCGCGGGATACCGGGAATGGGCAAGTGGTTGACGCCGCGATCGTCGATGGGAGCGCTCACATGATGAACTTGCTCCTGAGCCTGAAGGCCGCCGGCCAGGTTGCCAGCATACGCGGCTGCAGCATCCTTGACGGCCCTCACTGGTACTCGACCTATCGGTGCGCCGACGGGAATTTCATCTCAGTCGGATCACTCGAGCCCAAGTTCTATGCGCTGCTTTGCAAAAAGCTGGGGTTGGCCGGCGATAGCAGTTTTGACGACGGCTATGATCGTGATGCCTGGCCCGAGCTCAAGCAGCGTTTTAGCGAGATATTCGCCATGCGGACACGGGAAGAATGGCGCACACTGCTGGAAGGCAGCGATGCCTGCTTTGCCCCCGTGCTTGATCCGGACGAAGCGGCGCGCCATCCTCATATGGCAGCGCGAGGCGTCTATCGGGAGATCGACAATATCCTCCAGGCAATGCCGGCGCCACGTTTTTCGGGCTCGTCACTACCGATCCCCGGACCGATCCCGCTGCATCATGAAGATCCGAGTACAATTCGGCGGGGCTGGAGCAAACCGGACCGCTGCGGGATTACCGCCAGAACCGACTGTTGCGAGTAGTCGGTTGGCATGGTGGGCGGCCAGTCACGCAGGCATCGCACACCGCCGCGCCGTCCAGCCGCACGATCAGCCGTTCGATCTGCCCCGCAATCGTCGTTCCTTCGTTCATCGCCGTGAGGCTATAGCCGCGGCCTCGTGGCCGCGAAAGCAATCATGGCTTCCCGGAAAGACGCCGGACTGGGCTTCCTGTCCGCGCGCGCATCTCGTCCTTTCGTGTCTCACCAACCCGTCGCCGGCTCCTTGGGCGCATGACCTGGGACGGCCGCGCGCCTCGCGAAACCATCGCGCGGAACTGATTTCCCCGCGCCGCTTTGGCGGCGCTCCTCGCGGCCGCTTCGCTCCAAATCAGCCCCGCGCTTCCGGTCCTCCGCTTCGCTTCGGCCTGCGGTTCGCAGCGCGCTCAAGGGCCGTCCCTTCGGTCCGCCCATCGCCCGGCATCGGGTCGGGCGAATGTGCAAGGAGACGAGAAATGCCCTCAATCGGTCATGTCCAGCGCCAGAACGACGGTTCGTTCCGGGGCGCCTTGAAGACGCTTTCGGTCAATGCCGAGATCGCCATCATCCCCAACCGCAGTAAGACCGGGGACCAGCCCGACTACCGCGTGCTGTCGAACGGCGTCGAACTGGGCGGCGGCTGGATCCGCACCGGCGAGGTGAGCCAGCGCGAATATGTCCGCCTCGCCATGTCGGCCCCCGAACTTGGCGGCCGCACCCTCTACGCCAATCTCGGCCGCGCCGCCGGGCAGGACGACGACGACGCGTTCGCCGTTATCTGGAACCCCGGCGACTGAGCCGGATCGGCCCCGCGCCGGTCACCCGGCGCGGGGCTTTCCTCATGCCTTGAGGGCTTGGCGTGGGCCTTTTCCTGCACCGGAACGCGCTTGCGGGCCTGCAGAGAGGAAGAAATCCGCTCAGCAAGCACCGAGTATCCGGCGGCGAACGGACCGCCTCAACCATCGACGGTTCCCCCAATTTTCACGCCACCTGCGTTCCGCTTCGCTCCACTCCGGCGACGAGAAAATCGGCTCCCCCGTCGCCCGCTTCGCGGCCGCTGCGCGGTGGTTGACCCCGCCCGCTCCCCGCCGGGCGATGGCTCATCTTTCGCTTGTATCAGGAGGATGAGATGTCGGTTGAACAACAGATCGAGGAGCTTCGCGCGGAGCTTTCATGGTGCGATGACGCGGGAGAACGGCGGCAGATCGAAGCCGAATTAAGGGCCGCTGAGAAGAGGCTGAAGCGGTGCAATCGGGCGCTGCGTCAGGCCGAACAGGCAGGCTGGCAATAAGGCGATGCGCTGTTGAAGGGGCAGGTTCGCGGGAGTGGTGCCGCATGGCGCCGCTCCCCTTTTTTGATCGGGAAGGCGGGAAGGCAAAGCGGGCGTCTGGGGCGGCAGGTGGCAGTCGGGCTCGATGGCAAGATAGAGGCAAAATCTCGCGATTTTGTAAGTGTTTGTCTGCACATCGTTTTTTGAAGGCTTTTGCGAGACTCGCCCTTTGAGTGCGAGACAGGGTTACCAGGAGTGGCGGTTTTCTGGGCTTTTCCGATCCCAATCGCGAGACTCCTTGCGCTCTGGCGAGGACGCGCCATTCTTATCGGCGGGGAGCGTCATTCCGGCATGGAAGGACGCCGCTATGCGCGATGATGAGTTCGAACCGCAGCTGGGCCGGATGCGCGGCCGGGGCAAGGAGCAGCGCTACCTGAGCCGCGTCGTGAAAGCGGCAAAGCGGGCCGGCATGAAAACGGGCAGGCGCGGCCGTTTCGACGGCAGCCGGATCGGGCGCGGCGCGAGTGTTGCGCGGGTGCTCAGATCGCGCGACCGATTGGGCGCGTTCCGGTCGCGCCGCGTGATCGTCAAGATACGGCCTGTCGGCCTTGGCGGGAAAGGCATGGGCGGTGCGAAGGCGCACCTTCGCTATATTCAGCGCGACGGCGTGACCCGTGAGGGCGAGGCTGGTGCGCTCTACTCGCCCGACAGCGACGTCGCCGATGGCAAGGCGTTCCTCGAACGGTGTGACGGCGACCGCCGCCAGTTCCGGTTCATCGTGTCGGCCGAGGACGCCGACCAGTATCCCGACTTGAAGCCGTTCGTGCGCCGGCTGATGACGCAGATGGAGCAGGATCTTGGGACAAAGCTCGATTGGGTGGCGGTCGACCATTTCAATACCGGCCATCCGCACACGCATATCGTGGTGCGCGGCGTAAACGATCGGGGTGAGAATCTGCTGATCGCGCGCGAGTATATCTCGCACGGGAGCCGGCAGCGGGCGATCGAGATCGTCAACCTCGACCTGGGGCCGCGCACCGACCTTGAAATCGAAGAGCGGCTTCGCAGCGATACGGGTGCCGAGCGGCTGACCGCGATCGACAGACGGCTGATCCGCGACATGGATACCGCGCGGCTGGTCAGCGCGAGCGATGGCGATCCCTTCCAGCAATCGCTTCGCGTCGGTCGCCTGCAGAAACTCGGGCGCATGGGACTCGCCTCGCATGTCGGCAACGGCACCTGGCGGCTTGAGCCCGACCTTGCGAACACACTGCGCCAGATCGGCGAGCGCGGCGACATCATCCGCACCATGCAGCGCGAGCTGACCGCGCGGAAGCTCGATCGTGCTGCGGTCGATCGCGTCATCTACGACCCGGTCGCGAAGGAGGCGACGCCGATCATCGGCCGCGTCGTGATGCGCGGGCTCGCCGACGAACATGAAGACCGTCATTATCTGCTGGTCGACGGCATCGACGGGCGCACCCATTATGCCGAGATCGGCAAGGGCGAGCTGGTCGACACGATCCCCGAAAATGCCATCGTCCGGATCGCGCCACGCGAGGGCGGCATTCGCGCCGTCGATCGGACGATCGACGAGATCGCGGCGGCGAACGGCGGGCGCTATTCGATCGACGCCCATCTGAAGCACGATCCGACCGCCAGCGAACGCTTCGCCGAAACGCATGTCCGGCGGCTTGAAGCGATGCGAAAAATCTCGGGCGTCGTCGAGCGCGAGCCCGACGGAAGCTGGATCATCGCGCCGGACCATCTCGCCAGGGTCGAGAGGTTCGAAGCCATGCAGTTCCGCGACCACCCCGTTGCCATTGAAACCCTGTCGGCGATCCCGCTCGACAAATTACCGGGAACCGATGCCGCGACCTGGCTCGATCGCGAGCTGGTCGCCGAAGCGCCGGTGCCAGTGCGCGATGCTGGGTTCGGGCACGAGGTTCGTTCAGCGCAGGCGATGCGACGGCAATGGCTGATCACCGAACAGCTTGCAGACGAACAGGATGGGCAGACGGTCTATCGGCGAGGGATGCTCGCCGCGCTCCAGCGGCGAGAATTGCTGCGTGTCGCCCGCCAGCTCTCCGACAAGTTAGGCGTTCCGTTCGCCGAGGCCAGAGAGGGGGAGGCTGTTCAAGGCAGGCTCGTGCGCGCAGTCGAGATGACGAGTGGTCGCCATGCGCTCATCGAACGGTCGCGCGATTTCACGCTGGTGCCGTGGCGCTCTGTTCTCGATCGCCATGTCGGTAAATCGGTCTCGGGCATCATGCGCGACGGCGGGATCAACTGGACACTCGGGCGGCAGCGCAGCGGGCCGAGCGTCTCCTGATCCGGAGGATTCGGGCTTTCTATTTTCATGAAATTATGTTTTCATGGATTCATGAAAAATATCGCAGCGCAAACCGATGTCGGCGACGAGCATCTTCAGGTGCAGATTCCTGCCGTTACGAAACGCGATCTCGGTCAACGGTCGCTCGATTCCCGCGAGCCGATCCGGATGATCGTACTGCGGGCACTTGAAGCCTATGGCGTGAGCGTCCCCGCAGACGCGATATCGGATCGCCGGAAGGGCAGGCGATGAGCGAGGATTTCGAAGCTCTCACTGTTGCGGATTATGCGAAGCAGGCCGCGCGGACTGATCAACGCAGCGGTGGCCGCGCACTGGGCTTCTCGATGCTTGGCCTTTTCGGCGAAGTCGGCAGCTTGCTCAGTGAGGCCAAGAAAAAGCAGCGCGACGATGCCTCCTACCTGGGTTACGCTCACGCCGTCGCGGAAGAGCTTGGTGACGTCCTTTGGTATCTGGCGGCGATCGCACGGCGCAGCCGCATGGCGCTCAGCGACATCGCTGCCGCCGCGGCGACAAACGGCGGACAATGGCAGACGGGCGGCAACGAAACGCTCAGTTTCCATGCGCTGCAGCCGCAGCACATTCCGCTTGCCAAGGCACCGATGCCGCAGTTCGAGCATAGCCTGCTCGCGCTGGCAGGCGACGTTGGGCTGCTCATCAACGATTTCCAGGCGGGCGGTCTTGCGAAGGACCGCGAAGCACTCGCGGGCCGGCTGGTCGCGGTCATGCGCCGGTTGATCCAGGCGGCAAACGAATCCGGTGTTACCATCGAGGCTGCCGCCGTGAAGAATCTTCACAAGATCTTCGATCGCTGGCCGCGCGAGCGCATCTATCCGGCGCCGACCGATGCGGCGCTCGACCCAGAAGAGCAATTGCCGCGGCGGATGGCGATCGACGTCTATGAACGCACCGTTCGCGGGCAGACATTCGTGTATCAACGCTCAAGCGGTGTGTATGTCGGCGACCGGCTCACCGACAACGCGCTCGAACCCGACGACTATCGTTTCCACGATGTCTTTCACTACGCTTATGTCGCGGTGCTTGGCTGGTCGCCAGTGCTGCGTGCGCTGCTCCGTCTCAAGCGCAAGAGCGATCCGAAACTCGACGACGCCGAAGACGGTGCTCGGGCGATTCTCATCGAAGAGGGCATAACTTCCTGGATTTTCGGACAAGCGCAGCAACTCCGGTACTTTGAAAACGTGAAGCGCGGTGGCCTTCCGCTGGACATGCTGAAGCATGTCCGCCAGTTCGTCGCCGGCTACGAATCAGAACGCTGTCCGCTGTGGCTTTGGGAGGAAGCGATCCTCCAGGGCTATACGGCTTTCCGCTTCCTTCAGGAGCATCGGCGCGGCCGCGTCCTGATCGACTTCGCCAATCGCCGCCTGCGTATCAAGGAATTGCCGTCATGACCCCGAAATCCTTTGTGTCCACCCTGGCGGCGACCGAACTTCCCTCAGTGTTCAATCCCTGGCGCGATCGCTGCACGGTCCATGACCGCAGCGACGCCGCCGCCCGGCGCCGCGACAATCTCGAAATGCTGCTCACCGCGGCGCTTGATCATCGCGTCGAAACGATCTGGATCGCGCGTGATCTCGGCTATCGCGGGGGGCGGCGTACGGGCGTACCGCTGACCGACGAAATTCACCTCGGACATGCCGGCACGCTGATGGGCGGCATCGCATTTGAACGTGCGACGCAGGGACCCGCCGTGGCGGAGCGCACCGCGGCGATCGTCTGGCGTGTGCTAGAGCGGATCGGTCAGCCTGTCATGCTCTGGAACGTTTTCCCGTTCCATCCCCATGAAGCGGATGATCCGATGTCGAACCGATGCCACACGCGAAGCGAGCGCGAGGCGACCTGGCCGATATTGCAAGCCCTCGTGTCAATGATCCGGCCCCGCCAGATCGTCGCGATCGGGCGCGACGCTCACCTGGCGCTGGACGGTCTCGACATTCCGACCACCGCGGTCCGCCATCCGAGCTACGGCGGGCAGCGCGAGTTCATCGAGGGCATGTTCAGCCTGTACGGTGTCGCGGATGACAACGATGAGCCGCTAGAACTGCCGTTGGGCGCGCCTCACGCCGCAGCACGGAGATGTGCGCTCGCCTGATCGCAGCGTTCAAAGAGTTGCTTAAGATCGCCGCGGTTCCAGTTGGCGGTGTCGACCGTGGCGTTGGTCGAGACGATCGTGAGCGGACCCAGCGCGACCCCGCCTTCCTTGGCGATGAATTCGAGCAGACGGCCGAGGCCGATCAGATTGCCGAGCAGTTTTTCGATATAGTAGTGATTGCGGTAGAGCGCGGTCATGCCGAGGCGACGATCGTCGCCCTTGCCGATCAGCTTGAGACTGGCAAAGCTCAGGCACTGACCGCCGTAGGGCGAGTCATTCACGTCGCGGGCGGGGTCGAAGATCAGCAGTTCGAATTTGTTGAGCGCTCGGACGTTCGGGTTGCGCAGGCGCTCGACGATGCCCCAGATTTGATTGATTGGCTGGCCGTCGGCGCGGGGCAATTCCATCATCCGTTCGAAATAATAGCCCGACCAAGCGCCCGACCTCCGGACCTTCGGCAGCACGTTGTCGCGAAACCGGTCGAAGAATTGCGGCGCGCCGTAGCGCCTGTACAGCGCTGCCGGAAAAATCGTGTTGGCGACCGTCTCGATGGGCTTCTTGCCATGGCCCGAAAGGAAGGCATCGACTTCCGCCACGACGGGATCGGCGAGTGTTGCGCGCGCAGTCGGCTCGGCCACGGAGATGACGACATTCTGCGCCTGGTGTCCGGTGGCGAGGTCGACGAGCCGGACCGCCTCGCGCCAGCCAGCAACGCAGTCAGGCTGCGGCGGTATGGGAAGATACATCGACTTCCTCCGTCAAATTTGCCGTGGCGAAAAGGCGCGGCGCTAGAAAGCGCTCAGTAAGCCAGGCGTGGCCTTCCAAGCCCCAACCTGGTCCCCAGCTGTTGCGGATGAGAATGGCCGGGGTGCCGTCCACGGTTCCATGCCCGACCGCGACGACCGCGTGCCGTTGCGCTGGCTCGGGGAGTTCGTCGTTCGCCGGATCGACGACGCCATCACCGCGCGGCTGGAAGAAAGACCGTGACAGCATCGTCAGCATGAGCACCGGCGTGTCACGATCCAGCGCGGCAAGGATGGATGACAGGTCGGTTCCATCCCTCTGTCCGTTGCGGCCATAGAGCGGGCCAACGGTCGCCGGCGGCGTCCACAGTCGATGATCGGCTGGAACCGCTGCCAGATACGGCCAGCCTTTCTCGTCGGGTTGGCCATCGAGCCGTAGCGCGTCCAGCATTGTGGATAGCAGTGCGCCGCTCGTCGGCGGTCTGCCCGCCCGTTTCTGCGCGGCATAAAAGGCGAATTCACACGACAGCGGTGCCCAGCCGTCGCGAAGCCCGGCGTGGGTGTCGCTCGCGGCGAATGCGAGGCATGTCGGCCGCGCGCCTTGATCGCGCGCAGGCCCGAACAGCGGCCGAAGGTCACGGACGATATCGATCATGGGGCGTCAGGCGGCCTCGAGCAGGTGCCGCCGTTCGGCGCGCGACAGGCCCGTCT
Source organism: Novosphingobium sp. EMRT-2 (assembly GCF_005145025.1). Lineage (NCBI taxonomy): Bacteria > Pseudomonadati > Pseudomonadota > Alphaproteobacteria > Sphingomonadales > Sphingomonadaceae > Novosphingobium > Novosphingobium sp. EMRT-2. The sequence goes on from NZ_CP039695.1 coordinate 3,156,282, forward strand.
GTTCCGGGCCGGTGAGGTCGAAATCGAGCGTCAGGCTGGTGAGGGCCGGCGCAGGCTGCCACGGCCGCCGCTCGTCGAGCGACATGCGGCCGCGCCGCGGCGCATCGGGCGCCGCGGTGACACGGCGGACAACGGGACCACCGATGCCATCGCCGTCGATTGCCTCACGCTCGTCTCGAACGACGGCGAAGCCGCTGGCGATCAGTTGGTCGAGATCCCAGAGATACCCACCGCCGCTATGTTCTTCGAGCTGCAGCACGAAAAGATCATTGCGACTGCCATCGATCCGCGAGCCGGCATCGCGCTCGGTCAGCAGCCAGACGTCGCCGCGATAGTTGTCGGGCCGATAGTCCTTGAGGAGATCGACCTTCAGGCTGCGCGGCTGCGTCCGGAGCAGGTCGGTCATCACCGATGGCGAAATCAGATTGTAGCGAACCAGGGTGCGGCACGTCGCCTCATAGCTGGCGCCGATCCGCAGCGAGAGCTGATAGACGACATTGGGGCGCCGGAAATGATCGATCTGCCATCCTTGTCGCGCGCTGTGCGCGAGCACCAGCCATTTCGGCATCATGAAGGCGATCGCAAAGGCGTCGGCTTCGGTTTCCTCGAAGTTGTTTCCCGGTTCGGGCGACATCGGCATCCGGCGCAGGATGCTCTCATCGTCGAGGCTCGGCTCGTGTCGCATCGAAAAATGCCCGAGTTCGTGCGCGGCCGTGAAGCGCTGGATGCTCATCGGTCGTTCCGTCGTGACGAGAACGCCAGGAGCAGGTGCGCTGAGATAGGCGCCGAGCAGGCCTTTCAGAGGACGAAGCAGCAAGGGTAGACCCACGGCATGGATCGCGCCGAAGACATCGACGCTGCCGCCTTGGGTCTCGATCAGTGCGCGCGTATCGAGTTCGCGATGCAGGCGGCCCGCTGCCATCGTACCAGCGCGAACCGCGCTCGCATAATCCGACGCCATCGATCAGCTCCGTTCGCCGCCAGACCGCGAGCGGAGATATTCGGCAAACCGGCTCAGCTCGGCCCGGTCCTCAGTCGACAAGGCCGCAACGCGTCGCGCCAGATGGGCGACATCGGCGGGAAGGCTCGCGGAGGCCTCGTCTTCGCCGGTAAAATAGGCCACCGACTGGCGGTAAAGACGGGCAAGCCGCGTCAGTTCGATCGCTTCAACGCGGCGCTGGCCATTCTCGATATCGGTAAGCGCGGTCCGGGGAATCTTGAGATAGGCAGCAACTTCTTCCTGCTTGAGGCCGAGATATTTCCGTGCTTCGCGCAGACGGTCGCCCAAGCGCCGCCGCTCCTGCTCGTCGCCTTCCTGGCGGAGTGCGAGATTGGTCATGGCTTCGACCCTTTCTTCTTAACCCAGACGCGTTCGATCTTAGGGAGGAGGTCGTCAATCGCCTTCTCGATCGAATTGTAGCCGCCGGTGCGGACGATGCTGTCGCGAAGCTCGATGTCGAGGACCTGCTCCACCGCGCAAAGCGTGTCGACCACGGACAAGGAGTCGAGTGGCACGGGCGCCTGGATGATCTTCGGGTTTTCCGGAGGCAGGGCAATTCCGCGCACCTGTGCCTCAGCCCTGGCCACTTGCAGCAGTTCGTCGACCAACGCCCTAATGGCGTCGGCTTTGGGAAACGCGGTTGCCGCGGGCTGCGGAGGAGCGATTGTCGCCATGCATGCCTCGCACGATTTCACTACATTAAATGCGATATAATGTCTGATAATCCGACACGCAAGCCCGAATTTGCAGCTCGGATTTTTGCAGGGTGTAGCGGGTCATCGGCGGTGCGGTGTGGTGGTCAGTGCCACCTCGAGGGACAACGACAGGGCAGAATCATCAACTCGGGTCATAGCTCGATCAAAAGAACAGAGCTGGAATATTGAGTCAGTCGCCGACGAGTGATCTCCTTCGGTCACCCACCAGCCCCCAGCGGCTCCGTTCATTTCGGGCGGCCCATAGCCGAGTCTTGAAGCCGCGCCCCGACCGCATCCGGCGGTATGGGCGGGAGCTTCAACGTGACCCCGACCAAATTGCTCATCGGCCAGATCCTTGTCGTGTTCGCAATCGTGATCGCGGGCCTCTGGGCGGCGACCCAATGGGCGGCGGCGATGCTCGCCTACCAGCCCGAACTTGGTCCGGCCTGGTTCATGGCTGGAAGCACGCCGGTCTATCGTCCCTGGGCGCTCTTCCCCTGGTGGTATCACTACGATGCCTATGCGCCGCATGTTTTCGACAAGGCCGGCGCGCTCGCCGGCGCGAGCGGTTTCATCGGCTGCGGCGCGGCGATCGCAGGCTCGCTCTGGCGCGCGCGGCAGTCGCGTCACGTCACCACCTATGGTTCGGCGCGCTGGGCCAGGCCGAACGAGATCGAGCGGGCCGGCCTTTACGGTGATGCCGGCGTATTCCTGGGCCGCTCGCGCGGCCGCTATCTCCGGCATGACGGCCCCGAACATATCATGGCGTTCGCGCCAACCCGTTCGGGCAAGGGCGTCGGGCTGGTCATACCGACACTGCTTGGCTGGACCGGCAGCGCCGTGGTTCACGACATCAAGGGCGAGAACTGGCAGCTCACCGCCGGCTGGCGCGCGCGCTTCTCCCACGTCCTGCTGTTCAATCCGACCGATCCCGCTTCCGCCAAATACAACCCGCTGCTGGAGGTCCGGCGCGGCGAGCATGAGGTCCGCGACGTCCAGAACATCGCCGACATCCTGGTCGATCCCGAAGGCGCGCTCGAACGGCGCAACCACTGGGAGAAAACCTCCCATTCGCTCCTGGTCGGCGCGATCCTCCACGTCCTTTATGCGGAGGAAGAAAAGACGCTCGCACGGGTAGCCACATTCCTGTCGGACCCGCAGCGGCCGTTCACCGCCACGCTCCGGCGGATGATGACCACCAATCACCTCGGCACGAAGGATGCGCCGCAGATCCATCCCGTCGTCGCCTCGGCGGCGCGCGAGGTGCTCAACAAGAGCGAGAACGAGCGCAGCGGCGTCCTCTCCACCGCAATGTCGTTTCTCGGGCTCTATCGCGACCCGACCGTCGCCGCGGTGACATCGCGCTGCGACTGGCGGATCGCCGATCTCGTCGAGGCCGGCCATCCGGTCTCGCTCTACCTTGTCATCCCGCCATCGGACATCAGCCGCACCAAGCCGCTGGTGCGGTTGGTGCTCAACCAGATCGGCCGCCGCCTCACCGAAAAGCTCGATGCCGATCCCGCCAGGGCGGGCAAGCACAAGCTCCTGATGATGCTCGACGAGTTCCCGGCATTGGGGCGGCTCGACTTCTTCGAGACCAGTCTTGCCTTTCTCGCGGGCTATGGAGTGCGCGCCTTCCTGATCGCGCAGTCCTTGAACCAGATCGAGAAGGCTTATGGCGAGCACAACTCGATCCTCGACAACTGCCATGTCCGCGTCGCGTTTGCGACCAACGACGAGCGCACGGCGCGGCGGATTTCGGACGCGCTCGGCATCGCCACCGAACAGCGCGCGATGCGCAACTATGCCGGCCACCGGCTCGCGCCCTGGCTGGCGCACGTCATGGTCAGCCGGCAGGAGACCGCCCGGCCACTCCTGACCACCGGCGAGGTGATGCAGCTCCCGCCCAAGGATGAGCTTGTCCTTGTCTCCGGCATGGCCCCGATCCGCGCGAGGAAGCTGCGCTATTACGAGGACCGCAATTTCCGCGAGCGGATCGCACCGCCGCCGCAGCCCGCGCCCGGAGACTATCCCGACCGGCCGCAGGCACGCCCCAACGACTGGAGCGGACTGGTCCGCGCGCCCGATACCCGGCTCGGCAAGCCCGATGACGATGCGAAGGCGGATGAGGACGGCGGCTTGCAACAGCAGCGCCACCCCGGCCTCGGCGAAGAACCCGCCAAAAAACCCGAGCCGCCAAAGCAGCTCGACCTGCTCGGCCTGGACAGCGACGACACCGACACGATCGCCGACAAGCACGCGATGGACCGCGCCGGCGCCACCGGCACGCTGATCCGCGCTCACGCGATCAATCAGGGTCGCAGCGCCGACATGCTGCCGGACTTCTGACAATGGCCGCGATCAAACCCAACCGCGTCCGCTACCAGCTCTTCCTGCCCGAAGATCTGAGCCACCGCTTCGAGGCGCTGGCGAGCCAGCCCGGCGCGTCCAAATCGGCGATCCTCACCGACGCGCTCACCGCCTGGCTCAACCGGCAGGCGGCGAGCGAGCTGGAGAACAAGTTCAGCCAGCGGCTCGATCGCATGTCGCTCGCGCTGGGGCGTGTCGAGCGTGACGGGCATGTGCTGCTCGAGAGCCTGGCGCTGTTCATCCGCTATGAACTGATGGTGCAGGCCCCTTTGGCCGAAGCCGACGAAGCGGCGCGTGCGATCGGCCGAGACCGCTTCGAGGCGTTCATTGCCCGCGTCGGCGAAGCGCTCGCCAGCGGCCAGCGCACGCTTGCTGCCTCCGCGAAAGACAATGGAGGTGGGCGATGAGCGACACGCTTTTCGGCTCCGATAATTCCGCAGGGCGTCGGCGCGCGATGCTGCGCACCGCGATGGGGCCGACCATCGCCGCAGCGCTGGCCGATCCGGTGGTCATCGAGATCATGGTGAACCCGGACGGCGTGTTGCGCCTTGATCGACTCGGCGAAGGCCGGATCGATACCGGCACCAAATATGAGCCCGCGCAGGTCGAGCGGATCATCCGCCTGGTTGCCAGCCACGCACGGACAGAGGTTCATGGCAATGCGCCGATCGTGTCAGCCGAGCTGCCACCGCACGGCGAAGGCGCGGGCGAGCGGTTCGAGGGTATCCTGCCGCCGGTCAGCCTCGCGCCGTGCTTCTCGATCCGCAAGCCCGCGGCGCGCATCTACACTTTGCTCGACTATGTGCGGGACGGCATCATGCCCGCCGACACGGCGCGACTGCTGTCGATGGCCGTGGTCGAGCGCAAGAACATCCTGGTCGCGGGTGGCACCAGTTCGGGCAAGACGACGCTTGCCAACGCGCTGCTCGCCGAGATGGCGCACCTCGACGAACGCGTCATCATCATTGAAGACACGCGTGAGTTGCAATGCGCCGCGCCCGACGTGGTGGGGCTGCGCACGCGTACGATTGGCACTGCCGGAGCCGGCGGCGTCACGATGGCTGATCTTGTCCGCTCGACATTGCGGCTCCGCCCCGATCGCATCGTCGTTGGCGAGGTGCGCGGGCGCGAAGCGCTCGACATGCTCAAAGCCTGGAACACCGGGCATCCGGGCGGCATCGCAACCGTCCACGCCAATTCGGCAGTGTCGGCGCTCTACCGGCTCGAGCAGCTCGTGCAGGAAAGCGTCGTCACCGTTCCGCGCCGGCTGATCGCCGACGCCATCGACATGATCGTGTTCATCGCCGGGCGCGGCCTCGCGCGCCGCGTCGACACGATCGCGCGCGTCGCCGGCCTCGATCCCGACGGCGGCTACGCCGTCCTCGACCTTACTCCCGACCACGCCCTCGAACCCCAAGGAGAATGACCATGCGCTTGTCCCGTATTCCTGCCCGTATTCCCGATCGTCGGAGCATCTTCCTCACCGGCGCCGCCATCGGCCTCGGGCTTGCGCTCGCCGCCACCGCGCAGGCCGCCGGCTCGGGCATGCCGTGGGAGGAACCGCTTCAGCAGGTCCTCGAATCGGTCCAGGGTCCTGTCGCCAAGATCGTCGCGGTGATCATCATCATCGTCACCGGTTTGACGCTCGCGTTCGGCGAGACGGCAGGCGGGTTCCGGCGCCTCATCCAGATCATCTTCGGCCTGTCGATCGCGTTTGCGGCGTCGAGCTTCTTCCTCAGCTTCTTCAGCTTCGGCGGCGGGGCGCTCATCTCGTGAACGCGCCAAATTCCTATGGCGCCAGCCATATCGAGGGGTTCGAGGCGCCGATGCACCGCGCGCTTGCCGAGCCGATCCTGCTTGGCGGGGCGCCGCGAGCGATCGCGATCGTCAATGGTACGATCGCGGCCGCGCTCGGACTCGGTCTCCAGCAGTGGATCGCCGGGCTGGCCATGTGGGCGTTCGGGCACACTCTCGCGGTGTTCGCCGCCAAGCGCGATCCCGACTTCGCCCCGGTCCTTGTCCGCCACCTTCGCCAGAAGGGGCATCTGTCATGCTGAATCTGCGCGAATACCGTCAGAAGGCCGACCGGCTCGCCGATCATCTTCCATGGGCGGCGCTTGTCGCGCCCGGCGTGGTGCTCAACAAGGACGGCAGCTTTTTGCGCGTCCTCAGGTTCCGCGGCCCCGATCTAGAATCCGCCACCGAAGCCGAGCTTGTCGCCGCCTGCGCGCGGGCGAACAATGTCCTGAAGCGCTTCGGCTCGGGCTGGGCACTCCATTTCGAGGCCGAGCGGCGCGAAGCGCTGGGTTATCCCGACAGCAGCTTTCCCGATGCGGCGTCGTGGCTGGTCGATGAGGAACGGCGCGCGGCGTTCGAAAGCGCGGGCGCGCATTTCGAGAGCCGCTATTATCTGACGCTCACCCTCCTGCCTCCGCCCGATCAGGCGGACACGGCGGGCCGAGCGCTGATCGAGCGCAGCGACGACGCGAAGGGCCGCGACTGGCGACAAGCGCTTGCCGGCTTCATCGCCGAGACGGATCGTGCGCTTGACCTGTTCAGAGGCTTCATGCCCGAGGTGCGCGCGCTCGGCGACAGCGAAATGCTGACCTTTCTCCACGGTGCGATCTCCGCGCGCCGCCATGTCGTCGCCGTGCCCGAAACGCCCATCTATCTGGACGGGCTGCTCGCCGACACGCCGCTGACCGGCGGGCTCGAACCGATGCTCGGCGACGAGCATCTGCGGACGCTCACCATCCTCGGATTTCCGAACGCGAGCCGTCCCGGCATCCTCGACGGACTCAACCATGAGGATTTTGGCTATCGCTGGGTGACGCGCTTCATTGCGCTCGACAAGACCGACGCAACCAAAGCGCTCACTCGCCTGCGGCGGCAGTGGTTCAACAAGCGCAAGTCGATCACCGCGCTGCTGCGCGAAGTCATCTACAACCAGCCGGTCCAGCTTCTCGACAGCGATGCCGACAACAAGGTGGTCGATGCCGACCTCGCCTTGCAGGCGCTCGGCGGCGATCATGTCGCGTTCGGCTATCTGACGACGACGATCACCGTTGCCGATATCGACCGCGCCCGCGTCGAGGAAAAGGTCCGCGCGGTCGAGCGCATCGTCAACGGGCTCGGCTTCACCTGCATCCGCGAGGGCATGAATGTGGTCGAGGCGTGGCTGTCGAGCCTGCCGGGCCATGTCTATGCGAACGTCCGGCAACCGATCGTCCACACCCTGAATCTCGCGCATCTCATGCCGCTGTCCTCGGTATGGGCAGGACCGGCGCGTAATCCGCACCTCGACGGTCCGCCGCTGCTTTATGCGGAAACCAGCGGCTCGACGCCGTTCCGTCTCAGCACGCATGTCGGCGACGTCGGTCATATGCTGATCGTCGGACCCACCGGGGCCGGAAAGTCGGTGCTGCTCGCAATGCTCGCGCTTCAGTTCCGGCGATATCCAGACTCCCAGGTCTATGTCTTCGACAAGGGATTTTCGGCGCGCGCGGCCGTGCTGGCGATGGGCGGCGCGCATCACGCGCTCGGGCTTGGCGGTGAGAGCGGTCATGCCGATGACGTGGGCGGGCGAACGATCGCCTTCCAGCCGCTGCGCCACATCGATCGCTCCAACGCACGCGCCTGGGCGACCGAATGGATCGGCGCGCTGCTCGCCCATGAGAAAGTACTGGTCACACCCGAGATCAAGGAGGCCGTCTGGTCGGCGCTCACCAATCTCGCGACCGCCCCGATCGAGGAACGCACGCTCACCGGCCTGTCGCTGCTGCTGCAATCGGCACCGCTGCGATCGGCGCTCGCGCCCTATACGCTCGAAGGATCGTTCGGCCGCCTGCTCGACGCCGCCGAAGACGATCTAGCGATCGCCGACGTGCAGTGCTTCGAGACTGAAGCGCTGATGGGGCAGGCGGGCGTCGTTGCGCCCGTGCTGACCTACCTGTTCCATCGTCTCGAGGAGCGCTTCACCGGGCGGCCGACGCTTCTCGTACTGGATGAAGCCTGGGTGTTCCTCGACCACCCGCTGTTCGCCGCGCGCATCCGTGAGTGGCTGAAGGTGCTGCGCAAGAAGAACGTCAGCGTCGTGTTCGCGACACAGAGCCTAGCCGATATCGCCGACAGCACGATCGCGCCGGCCATCATCGAAAGCTGTCCGCAGCGCATCTTGCTGCCCAATGATCGGGCGATCGAGCCGCAGGGCCAGACGGTCTACGTCCGCTTCGGTCTCAACGCGCGCCAGATCGAACTGGTCAGCCGCGCGACGCCCAAGCGGCAATATTATCTGCAATCAGCGCGCGGCAACCGGCTGTTCGAGCTTGGGCTAGGCCCGATCGCGCTGGCGTTGTGCGGCGCGTCCGATCCCGACAGCCAGAAGCGCATAGACGCGGTGCTGGCCGAAAAGGGCCAGGCCGACTTCGCCGCGACCTTTCTCTCCCAAGCCGGCCTCGATTGGGCGGCCGACCTGCTTGGGCGTCACCCTGCCGCCCGCCCCCCAGAAGACAAGGAGTAATTTCCCGTGCCCCGTATCCCTATCCGCAAATATGCGTGCCTCTCCGCTCTCGCGCTCGGCGCCGTCGGCTCGCTCGGTATCGGCATCGCGTTGACCTCGACGCCCGTCGCGGCCCAGCTCAGTGTGTTCGATCCATCGAACTATTCGCAAAACCTGCTCACCGCCGCGCGCACGCTTGCCCAGATCAACAACCAGATCCAGAGTCTCCAGAACGAAGCGCAGATGCTGATCAACCAGGGCAAGAACCTGTCCCGGATCGATTTCCCGCAACTTCAGGAGCTTCGCCAGCGCCTCCAGCAGATCGACCAGCTCATGGGCCAGGCGCAGGGCGTCGACTTCCGCATCGATCAGCTCGACGAGCGCTTCCGCCAGCTCTACCCGCAGGAGTTCGATCAGGTGTTCCGCCGCGATCAGCGTGTGGCTCGCGCACGCGATCAACTCGATACCGCGATGTCCGCGTTTCGCCAGACGATGGGGGTCCAGAACCGCATCGTCGACAACGTACGGAGCGACACGCAGGCGCTCGCCGACATCGTCGCGCGCAGCCAGGGCGCGGAAGGCTCGCTTCAGGCGCAGCAGGCCACGAACCAGCTTCTCGCGCTCACCGCCAAGCAGCAGCTCCAGCTTCAGCAAATGATGGCGGCGCAGTTCCGGGCGGAATCGGTCGAGCAGGCGCAGCGGGGCCAGATCGCGCGCGAGGCACGCGAGTCGACGCGCCGCTTCCTCGGCGACGGCAAGGCTTACACGCCACGCCAATGAGCTGAGGCAGGCGAGGACCGCGCCCCCAGCTCCCCCCGGGTCCGAACCTGTCTCGTCGCGGGGGCCGTAGGGCTTGCCCCTCTCATGGCCGCCGGTCCCCGCGACACCTTTCAACTTCAAGCAGGAACCCGCCCATATGGATGACCTGAATGTCATCGATCAGTTCATGGAGGCCTTCGCCTCCTACATCGACAGCGGGTTCGGCCTGTTGGGCGGTGACGTCGGTTTCCTGACCACGATCCTGATCGGCATCGACATCACGCTCGCCGGGCTGTTCTGGGCGCTCGGCGGCGAAGACGACGTCATCGCCAAGTTCCTCAAAAAGATCCTCTATGTCGGCGTCTTCGCCCTGATCCTCAACAGCTTCTCGACACTGTCCGATATCATCTTTCGCAGCTTCGCCGGCCTCGGCCTCACCGCAGGGGGCAGCGCGATTACGGCTGACGATTTATTGCGACCCGGCAAGCTGGCCGGGACCGGCTTCGAGGCAGCATGGCCGCTCCTCGAGCAGGCGAAGGAGTTGGTTGGCCCGATCGCCTTCTTCGACAATTTCATCGAGATCGCCGTGCTGGTGATCGCCTGGGTCGTCGTCATCGCCGCCTTTTTCATCCTCGCGATCCAGCTTTTCATCACAATCCTCGAATTCAAGCTTACTTCGCTCGCCGGCTTCGTGCTCGTGCCCTTTGCGCTGTGGAACCGCACGTCGTTCCTCGCCGAACGGGTGCTCGGGAACGTCGTCAGTTCGGGCATCAAGGTCATGGTGCTCGCGGTCATCGTCGGCATCGGCTCTAACTATTTCGCCGACTTCACCAGTGCGATCACCGGCGACGAGGTGTCGATCGAACAGGCCGTGTCGCTGATGCTCGCGAGCCTCGCGATCTTTGGCCTCTCCATCTTCGGCCCGGGAATCGCATCCGGCCTCGTCGCCGGCGCGCCGCAGCTCGGCGCCGGATCGGTGATCGCCACTACCGTGCTTGCCGGCGGAGGTCTTGCGATGGCAGGCGCTGGCGCCGTCGGCGCGGCACGCGGTCTCGCGGGGGCCGGTCTCGGCGCGATCCGCGCCGGTACATCGATGGGGTCTGCCGCATCCACTGCCTACAAGCTCGGGCAGGAAACCTCGGGCTCGACCAGCGTCGGCGCGGGCCTCGGCGGCGTTGCGACCGCCATGCGCGGCGCGGCTGCCAACCGGATGAGCGGCGGTCTCGGCGTTAGCGCTGCCGCCGATCGTGGGCAGCGCGCCGCATGGGAAGCAGGAAGCACCCGTGCCGGCGGCGCCGCCCCCGCAGCCGCGCCGATAGGCGCAGCTGAAGGAACACCCGCCTGGGCGCAGAAGCTTCATGCCAGCCAGAATGCTCGCCACCGCCGCCAGATGGCGATCCACGCAATCCAGGGCGGCGACCGCGGCGGCGCTGGCGCCACTCCAGACATCAAGGAAAGGGACTGAGCGATGAAATTTCGACGCGCATTGCAGCGCTATGGGCGAACGCCCGAACCCGAGACACCCTACCAACGAGCGGGCCAGCTTTGGGATGAGCGTATCGGCTCGGCTCGCGCACAGGCGAAGAACTGGCGGCTGATGGCCTTCGGCGGCCTGTTCCTGACCACTGGTCTGTCGGGCGCGCTGGTCTGGCAATCGATGCAAAGCCGCGTCGTGCCCTATGTGGTCGAGGTCGATGCACTCGGGCAAGCACAGGCCGTCGCGCCTGCCGCCAAGGACTATCGGCCGACCGATCCGCAGATCGCATGGTTCCTCGGCCGGTTCATCACCGGCGTTCGAGCGCGCTCGCTCGATCCGGTATTGATGCGTGAAAACTGGCTATCAGCCTATGATTTCGCGACCGAACGTGCGTCACTGTTCCTCGGCGAATATGCCCGCACCTCCAATCCGTTCGCCGATGTCGGGCGCAAGACGGTTTCGGTGCAGGTGACGAGCGTCGTCCGCGCGTCGGATACGAGCTTCCAGGTCAAATGGACCGAGCAGCAATATGAGCGGGGAAGCCTCGCCAGCACGTCACGCTGGACGGCGATGCTCACGGTGAAGATCAAGCCGCCGCGCTTGGCCGATGTGCTCCGAAAAAACCCGCTCGGTCTCTATGTTGACGCGATCGACTGGAGCCGCGAACTGGAAACGCCTCAGGACCGGCCGCCTTCGCCGCAACCATCGGCCGTGCCCGATCCCGCACAATCACTCCCGGTCGCGCCGCCCACCGACATTCCGCTGGGCTCGCCGCTCGATCCGACCCTTGCTCAACCCGCAGCCGCACCATCCCCCGAAAGGACCGACCAATGATCCGTGCCCTCATCCTGGCGGCGAGCGCGATGGCGCTTGCCATGGGCGTCGCTGCGCAGAGCCGCGAACCCGCGTCACCCACCGCGCGCGTCACTGCCGCCAACCGGGCGGCACTGCGCGAGCCGTCGAGCGCGGGATATATATATGCCGTCCAGGTCTATCCCTGGGCGGAAGGCGTGCTCTACCGGCTCTATGCCGCGCCCGAGCGCATCACCGACATTGCCTTGCAGCCGGGCGAAACGATTGTGTCCGTCGCCGCCGGCGACACCGTGCGCTGGACTGTCGGCGATACCACCAGCGGCATCGGCGAAAGCAAGCGCGTGCACATCCTCGTCAAGCCGTTTTCGGCGGGCCTACGCACAAACCTTGTCATTGCTACCGATCGCCGGACCTACCATCTCCAGCTCGAAAGCACGCCCGCGACCGCGATGGCGGCGATCTCCTGGACCTATCCACATGACGAGCTGATCGCGCTCCGGCGTCAGCGCGATGCAGCCGTGGCGGCGACGCCGATCGCGTCGGGCCTCTCGGTCGAAAGCCTCAACTTCAACTATGCGATCTCGGGCGACAAGCCGGCCTGGCGGCCGCTGCGCGCGTTCGACGATGGGCGGCAGACCTACATCGAGTTCTCGCCTGCGATCGCCGTGGGTGAGGCGCCCCCGCTGTTCGTGATTGGCGAGGATGGCGAGGCCCAGCTCGTCAACTATCGCGTCGCCGGCCGCTATTATGTGGTCGACCGCCTGTTCGGTGTCGCCGAGCTGCGCCTTGGCGGCAAGAAACAGCAGATTGTCCGTATCACCGCCGCCCAGCCGAAGAGCCGGCAGCGCAAGGCCGGGAGGGGCGCGTGACCGATCCAACCGCTTCTTCCGCGCCGATCGCGGCGCCCAAAGCCGACCCCGAAACGCTCGTTCTGCGCGCGGCGCCGGGCCGCGTCACCCGTTTTCGCCGCGGTGCGATCGTCGCCATCGCTGCCGCCGGCTCGACCGCGATCATCGGCGTCGCCTGGCTGGCGCTCAAGCCCGCGACCCTGAGCCTGATCGCACGAAGCGATGAAAAGCTGGTTGGCGCGAAGGCGCCGCCTGATGCGCTCGCGGGCGCGCCGACGAGCTATGGCGACGTGCCGAAGCTCGGGCTACCGCTTCCCGGTGATCTCGGGCGGCCGATCCTCGAGCGCCAGCGGCAGCTTGGCGGGATGGTTCCCCCTGACCCCGCTGCCGATGCGGTGAGCCGGGCCGCGCAGGAAGCCGAAGCCGAGCGCCAGCGCATCGCCGCTGAGCAGAAGGCCGCACGCGAGTCTGGCGTCATGCTGCAATTGGCGGGCGGCGGTCGCGCCGCCGCCCCTGCACCGGTGACTACCGATGCAAGTGTTCCGCCAGCATCGGCCGAGACTGCCAAGCCGCTCCTCGACCCTGACCGAGATCCTAACGCCCAGGGGCGCAAGAACGAATTGGTCGGCCACGCCAATCGCGACGACGACATCAATCCGCACGCGCTGGCGCAGTCCGTATCGCCTTGGACCTTGCAGGCCGGCAGCATCATTGCCGCGAGCCTCATAACCGGGCTCAACTCGGATCTTCCCGGGCTCGTCACCGCGCAGATCACGGAGAACGTCTATGACAGTGTGACCGGGCGCGGTCTGCTCATTCCGCAAGGATCGCGGCTGATCGGCAGCTACGACAGCGTTGTAGCGTTTGGGCAGAGCCGTGCGCTGGTCGTCTGGCAGCGGATTATCCTGCCCGACGGCTCGTCGATTCGTATCGACAATGTGCCGGCGACCGATACGCAGGGCTATGCGGGTCTGTCCGACCGGATCGACCGGCATACTTGGCAACTTCTGAAGGGCGTCGCCCTGTCGACACTGCTGGGCGTCGGCACTGAATTGAGCTTCGGCAGCACCGAAAGCGACCTTGTCCGGGCGATCCGCGAGTCAGCGCAGCAGAGCGGCGCGCGCGCCGGCGATCAGCTCGTCACGCGCAATCTCAATATCCAGCCGACCTTGCGCGTGCGTCCCGGCTGGCCGCTACGGGTGGTCGTGCACAAAGACATCATATTGCCCGGACCCTGGGGAGGCCGTCATGGCTGATTTGAAGCTGCCAAGGCTGCCCGATCGGACGCCGGCTAAGATCACGATCAACGTCATGCCGGATCTCATCGAAGCGCTGAACGACTACGCCGAGGCCTATGAGGCGGCCTACGGCCGACGCGAGTCCGTACCGGACCTCATTCCATTCATGCTTAGCGGCTTCCTGGCGAGCGACCGCTCGTTCAGCCGGGCACGTAAGAAATAGTCCGATGTCGGCCCGGCAGCCTGCAACGAATGGCGACGACGCGCCCCCGATTGGGCCGATAAGCGTTCGCATTCCCGACGCAGTACGGATGACGGGGCTCAGCAAATCCAAGATCTACCAGCTCATCGCTTCCGGCGACATCGAGGCAGCCAAGGTCGGCCGTGCAACCGTGGTGTTTGTCGATAGTCTGCGGTCCTTTCTGCGATCACACTGTAAACAGCCGCGTTCTCGGGCGTAGCAGGGATCGCGCATGTCGGCCTGTCGATATTTCGGCACGGCCTGTCGCGAAGGGGTAAAATTGGGGGTGGATTGAGCGGAATTATCGGCACGACGATCAAGAACGTTGTTATAAATCAGTATCTTATGTTTTTCGTGTGAATCCCTCCTCCGCTACCAAATTTCAATGACTTAGCTTGACGTTTCGTATCTGATGATACGAGTTTTACAAAGGGCTGTAAAACTTCAGGCGGACAGACGTTCCACAAGCGAGATGACGACGCGGGCTTCGTCCACGTAGCGGGCGCGGATTTCGCTGACGCGCTTCGCGGTCCAGCCTATGATGCGGCTGATTTCATCGTCGGTCAGCCGCTTGCTGGCGAGGAACGTGACATAGGTTCCGCGCAGGTCGTGCAGCACGCGATCGAAGCCTTCGGGCTTCGCCTTCTGCCAGACCGTTTCCAGCCCGCTTTCCGATCAGGGCATGACGGGTTCGGGTGGCTGCGCAAGCCGCCAGTCGTTGCCATGCCGGACCATGCCTTCAAAGGTGAAGAGATCGCTGTTGCGATAGCCACGCGCGGGCGGTTCGGCATCGGCGTTCATGGCCAGGCCGAGCATGACCTTGCGGAATTCGAAGATGGCCCGGTCGCTCGATCCCAGCCTGTCGTGGCTGCGGTCCGCGATCGGCCCCATCGATTCCCACATCGCCATGTCCTGCGTGGGGATGCCCTTGATGCCGGTGAAATCCCCGGCCTTCATCGCCGCGCGATCCTGCAGGTAGCCGTTCTGCGCGTTCCGGAACTTGCGGAAGGTGACCGGATCGACGTCCACCCCGGGCACCGCGTCGCAGAACCGGCGCCAGTCTTCGGACGAGATGCCTTTCGTCTCGTGCCAGGCGATCCAGTAGAACATGCAGTTCACGTCATCGATCGGCACCAGCATCTGCGCCAGCTTGTAGCGGTCGGTCGGCGGGATCATCACGGTGAACGGCGCGACGAACAGCGTGGTGCGGACGTAGTCCTGCTGGTCGGGGTCGTGGATCGGCGTGCGGATCGCGGCGTAGCGGAAGCCGAACGGCGCGCGCTCCACCTGCAGGCGTGGGGACTTGTCGGCCGAAGGGCGCAGCCACTGGCTGGCGGTGGCGGTCGATCCGCTGACGTCGGTTGCGGTCGGCATGTTGGAGGAATGCAGGCTGCTGCTGTGCGCGGAATCGATCGATCCTTCCAGCACTTGCGCCCAGTTGCATTCGGCGTGGATCTTCACGATGGCGATCCGGTCGTCCGGTGCCTTGGTCCACACCGGCGGGTCGAACGGCGCGGGGTTCTCCGGATCGCCCATCCAGGCCCAGACGAACCCGCCGGCCTCGCGCGCGGGATAGGCGCGTGTGCGTACCGCCGTGCGCAGGCGCGCATCGGCCGGCTCGGAAGCCATGTCGGTGACCTTGCCGTCCACGTCAAACTTCCAGCCGTGGTAGAGGCAGCGCAGCCCGCATTCCTCGTTGCGGCCATAGACCAGCGAGGCGCGCCGGTGCGGGCAGCGCTCGTCGAGCACGCCAATGCGCCCTTCGGTATCGCGGAACACCACCATGTCCTCGCCCAGCAGGCGGGCGCGGCGCGGGGTGCCGTCCGGCTCGGCCACTTCCTCGCTCATGCATACCGGCATCCAGTGGCGGCGCATGACCTTGCCCATCGGCGCGTCGCCCTCGACGCGGCAGAGCAGGTCGTTCTGTTGTGGAGTCATGGCAATTCCCGGCAGGCATTGAGGCGCGCGGCGGCGCGAAAGGAGATATACTTTTAATACTAAGTAATTTGCAATTCAAGAGCGTGCCGGATATGATCCGCGCCGGGAGAGCGGCATGGGCTTGCGGGTGGCGGTGATAGGGTTGGGGCGCGGCGCGGTGTTGACCGTGCCCGCACTGGCCGCGCAGGCGCGGATCGAGCTGGTGGCCGGCTGCGATCCCGACCCGGCGGCGCGGGAGGGGTTTGCCGCCAGCCACGGCGTGCCCGCCTGCGAGACGGTCGAGGCGCTGCTGGCGAATGCCGATTTCGACGCCGCCTATATCGCGTCGCCGCACGAGTTCCACGCCGCGCATACCCTCGCGATGGCTGGTGCGGGAAAGCAAGTGCTGGTGGAAAAGCCCATGGCGGTGACGCTGGTCGAGGCGGCATCGATGATCCGCGCGGCCGAAACCGCCGGCACCGTGCTGATGGTCGGGCCGAGCCATGGCTATGATCCCCCCGTGGAGGCGGCAGCGGCGCTGGTAGCGTCCGGCGCGGTGGGGGGCGTCAGGCTGATCCATGCCTTCAACTACACGGATTTTCTCTATCGTCCCCGGCGCCCGGCCGAGCTGGATACCGCGCGGGGCGGCGGCGTGATTCTCAGCCAGGCGACGCACCAGATCGACATGGTGCGGCGGATCGCGGCCAGCCCGGTCACGTCCGTGCGGGCGTGGACAGGCGGCTGGGACGCGCGCGCGACGGAGGGGGCGTTCACTGCGCTGCTGTTCTTCGCCAATGGCGCGGTCGCGAACCTGACCTATTCGGGCTATGCGCGGTATGACAGCGATGCGCTGGCCGGCTGGGTGGGCGAAATGGGCGGCGCGAAAAGCCCGGCGGCGCATGGGCAGGCGCGCGCGCTGTTGGCGGCGATCGACGAGCGGCAGGCCAAGGCTGCCCGCACGTTCGCGGCGGGCGCGGTATCGTCAGGCGCGTCGAAACATCACGAGCGCTTCGGCTCGGTGTTGATAACCTGCGAACAGGCCGACCTTGCCCTGACGCCATCAGGCCTCGACATCCACGCCGACGACGGCGTGCGCCGCGTGGCGGTTCCCTTGCCATCCATCCCGCGCGCCGGCGTGGCCGAAGCGTTCGCACACGCCGTGCTGGATGGCTGGCCGGTGCCGTTCGATGGCCGCTGGGGGCTGGAAAGCCTGGCGATATGCCACGCCATTCTCCTGTCCGCGCGCGAGGGCAGGGATGTCACGCCGTCCGAACTTTATCCGAATGTATCTGAAAGAACGTTATGAGCCGTCTATCGATCTCGCTCGCCTGCTGGAACTACGATCGTACCCAGGCGCTGGCCGACGGCACGATCCGCCCCGATGGTATCGATCTGAACATGCAGACGCTGGATGTGGAAGAGACGTTCTTCCGCATGCTGCGGCACCGCGAATTCGATGCGGCGGAAATGTCGCTGTCATCCTATTGCGTGTCGCTCGGCCGCCCCGATCCGGCGTTCGTGGCCATCCCGGTGTTCCCGTCGCGCCTGTTCCGGCACAGTTGCATCTTCGTCTCGACGAAAAGCGGGATCGAGCGCCCGGAAGATCTGGTCGGCAAGCGCATCGGCGTGCCGGAATACCAGATGACCGCGCCGGTCTGGATTCGCGGCATCCTGGCGGACGAGTACGGCGTCGATCCGGCCAGCGTGACCTACTACACCGGGGGCGAGGAGCAGCCGGGGCGCGACGAGAAGCTGAAGCTCGATCTGCCCGAGCGCTTTCAGTTGCAGCCGATCGGTCCCGATCAGACGCTGTCGCGGATGCTGGCGGATGGCGAGATCGACGCGCTGCACACCGCGCGCACGCCGAGCACGTTCTACAGCGAACACCACAAGGTCCGCCGCCTGTTTCCTGATTTCGTGCCGCTGGAGCAGGACTATTTTCGCCGAACCGGCATTTTCCCGATCATGCATGTCATCGCGATCCGGCGGGACGTGTACGAAAAGAACCGCTGGATCGCCCGGTCGTTGCAAACGGCGTTCGAGGCGGCACAGGCGAAAGTCTATGAGGAACTGCTGGTCACCGCCTCGCTCAAGACGATGCTGCCCTGGCAGATCGCGGCGGTCGAGGAAGCGGTGGCCCTGCTGGGGCGCGACTGGTGGCCTTATGGCTTCAATGCCAACCGTGCCGTGATCGACACGTTCCTGCGCTATCACTACGAACAAGGCCTTTCGCCGCGCCGGCTGCAGCCGGAGGAATTGTTTGCCGAGGAATGCTTCGAGGCCTTCCGGATTTGAAGGCTGGAGCCAGCGTCCGGCGTCCCGGCCGAAACGGACTTGTCCCGGTTCGCCGGCGCCCCTATAAAGTTAGTAATCAAAGTATTTTGACCGTTTCGATGCGGACGTTTCGGGGGAGCTTGCGTTTGCGTATTGGAAACAGGGGTGTGCGATCGACGGGTAGCACCCGATGACCGCCGCGCGCACGCTGTATGACAAGATCTGGGATGCGCATGCGATCGTAACGGATGATGGCGATACGCTGCTCTACGTCGATCTGCATCTTCTTCACGAAGTCACGTCGCCGCAGGCCTTTGCCGGATTGCGCCGGGAAGGGCGCGCGGTGCGCCGGCCGGAGCGCGCGCTCGCCCTGTCCGATCACAACGTGCCGACCGAAGGGCAAACCGCCGGAATTGCCGCCGTCACCGACAAGCAGGCGCGCGCGCAGCTTGCGGCGCTGGCGGAAAACGCGGCACGGCATGGCATCGAGCAGTTCCCGATGGGCGATCCGCGCAATGGCATCGTCCATGTGGTTGCCCCCGAACAGGGCCGCTCGCAGCCCGGCATGACAATCGTCTGCGGAGACAGCCATACCTCTACCCACGGCGCGTTCGGCGCGCTGGCGTTCGGCATCGGGACGTCCGAGGTCGAGCACGTGCTGGCGACCCAGACCGTGCGCCAGCGCCGTTCGCACAACATGCGGATCACCATCGATGGCCTGCTGGCCCCGGATGTCCAGGCAAAGGACATGGTGCTGTTCCTGCTTTCCAGGCTGGGCGTGGACGCGGCGACCGGCCATGTCATCGAATATGCCGGGCCGGCCGTGCGCGCGCTGTCGATGGAAGGGCGCATGACGCTGTGCAATCTCAGCATAGAGATGGGCGCCCGCGCCGGTCTTGTCGCGCCCGACGAGACGACGTTCGCCTATCTGCACGGGCGGCCGTCTGCCCCGACAGGTGCCACTTGGGACGCGGCGCTGGCGCGCTGGCGCGCCCTGGCGAGTGACGCGGAAGCGCGGTTCGATCGCGAGATACGATTCGATGCGGCAGAGATCAGGCCCATGGTCAGCTGGGGCACCAATCCCGCGCAGACCGTGGCGGTCGATGGGCACGTGCCCGATCCGGCGGGAATGGGCTCGCCGGCGGACGCGGCGGCGGCTGCCCGCGCGCTGGCCTATATGGACCTCGCGCCGGGCCAGCCGATCCGGAGTCTGCGCCTGGACCGCGTGTTCATCGGCAGCTGCACCAACAGCCGGATCGAGGACTTGCGTATGGTCGCCGCGATCGTGCGCGGCCGCAAGGTTGCTCCGCATGTGCGAGCGATGGTCGTTCCCGGCTCCGGGCTGGTCAAGCGGCAGGCCGAGGGCGAAGGGCTGGACGCGATCCTGCGCGAAGCCGGCTTCGACTGGCGCGAACCTGGCTGCTCGATGTGCGTGGGCATGAACGCGGACCGGTTGCAGGCCGGCGAGCGGTGCGGCGCCACCTCGAACCGCAATTTCGAGAACCGGCAGGGCAGGGGCGGCCGCACCCACCTGATGAGCCCGGCCACCGCCGCCGCCAGTGCCATTGCCGGCTGCATCACCGATCCCGCAAGCCTGTCGTAGCAGTGGGGGGGCGGGGTCAGGCGCCCGCTTCGAACTTGGTGATCGCGCGTTCGTGCCGCAGCGTGCGGGCAATGTCGTCCAGCCCTTCCAGCAAGGTGCGGCGGTCGTCCGGATCGACGTCGAAGGGGATTGTCTCGCCCGAAGCCAGCGTGATCCGCTGTTCGCCAAGATCGACGGTGACCGGCGCAAGTTGCGACAGCGCGATCTCTTCGCGCAGGCGTTCGCAGGTGCTTTCCGGCAGGCGGATCAGCAGCAGCCCGTTCTTGCGCGCGTTGCCGGCGAAGATATCGCCGAAGCTGGGAGCGATCACGCAGCGGATGCCGAAATCGGTAAGCGCCCAGACGGCATGTTCGCGTGAGGAGCCGCAGCCGAAGTTGCTGCCGCCGACGATGATGCGCGCCTTGCGCCCTTCGCCGCGGTTAAGGATGAAGTCCGGCCGCTCGGCACCGTCGGGGCTGTAGCGCAGCTCGCGGAACAGATGGGTGCCTAGCCCGGCCCGGTCGAGCGCCTTCATGTAGCGCGCCGGGATGATCATGTCGGTATCGAGGTTGGCGAGAGGCAGCGGGATGGCAACGGCGGTCAGCCGGTCGAACTTTTCCATGGAGCCTTCCAGATAATTAGTATGCTAATTATAAGGCGAGGCGCGCATTGTCCATGGATAATGCGGCAGTGAAGCATTGCGGCGGGATTCCTGCCCCCTTAAGGACAGGCGTTCGCCGGAGTGCGTGCAACCCTGCAGGCTTGGGCTTTCGGGTTTGGCGAAGAGGAAGACGGCATTGGCCAGGAAGAACCAGACCTATCGGTATCCCGCGGAACATTACACCGTGCCGGAAAACAGCATCGGCTATCTGGCGCGCATCGTGTTCCGTTCGTTTTCGCGCCTGCTCGAGCGCAAGACGTTGATGCACGATGTTTCGGCAGGTCAGTGGCGGTTCCTGCGCCAGCTGTGGCGTGAGGACGGCATCACCCAGCGCGAGTTGAGCGAGCGCGTGGGCATGCGTGAGCCGACTACGGTGGTGGCCTTGAAGGGGTTGGAGAAAGCCGGGTTCATCACCCGCAAGAAGACCGCAGACGATCGCCGCAAGACCTTCATCCACCTGACGCCGCACGCCAAGGAACTGGAACTGATCCTCGCGCCGATGAACGCGGAAGTGCATGACGTGGCGACGCGCGGGATGACCGACGAGGAAGTGGAAACGCTGCGCGCGCTGATGCGCCGGGTGATCGACAATCTGGCCGAGGAAACCTCCAAGCTTTCGGTCCTGACCGACGTCAAGGCCTGACTCGCGCTACGATCAGCCCCCGTTTGCGACGTTGCTTCCCCAATCGGCCTCGAGCGCGGCCAGCATGTTCTCGAACCGGTCCTGGCCCAGCGCGCCAGCGATCTGTTCGGACAGCGCGCCCATGGCCTGTTGCGCATCCTGCCGCATACGCTTGCCGGTTTCGGTGAGCGACACGACCATGTGGCGGCGATCGTCGGGATCGGGCTCCAGCGTGACGATGCCTAGATCGATCATCTGGCTCAGCGTGCGGTGAATCGCCTGGCGCGAAATGCCCAGGTTGCGGGCTATGTCGGAAGGGCGCACGATCCCGCTGACGATATTGGTCATGACCATCGATTGCGGGCGATTGACGTCTGGCCAGCCGCGTTCGTGAAGGCGCGCCTGAAGACCTTCGTCGAGCCAGCAGAAGCGCTGAAACAGGGCGATGATAAGCTGGTTCGTGAGCATGGAGAGTGCTGGAAATCCCGAAAATTCGCCGCTTTGGCAGCGGCCGCACGCTAGAAGAACGATCCTGCGCAGGCAAGGCAAGGTGCTGTTGCATTTGCAATGTACTTAGGATACTAACTTTCTTGCGAAACAGCCCCGCTAGCATGGCGGGAACGATCGAGGGAGAGGCGGAGCCGGCATGGACGGGTTGATGCAGAACGTACCGTTGACGGTCGATCGTATCATCGATCACGCAGCGGCTTGGCACGGCGCGCGCGAGGTGGTGTCGCGCGATGCCGCTGGGCACGTCAGCCGATCCACCTATGCCGCCATCCATGCCGATGCCCGCCGCGTGTCGAACGCGCTGGCGGCGGCCGGGATCGCGCCGGGTGATCGCATCGCGACGATGGGCTGGAATAGCAGCCGCCATCTTGCGGCGTGGTATGGCGCTGCGGGGATGGGGGTGGTCCTGCATACGCTCAATCCCCGGCTGTTCCTCGAACAGATCACCTATATCGTCAACCATGCGGGAGACCGGCTGCTGATCGCCGATCCGTCCACCGCCGATCTGGTGGCGCAACTGCTGCCGCAGGTGCCGTCGATCGAGCGGGTGATATTCTTCTGCGATCGCGCCACCCTGCCGCACACCGACTATCCGGCCATCGCCTTCGATGACTGGATCGCGGACAAGCCGGCTGAATTCGCGTGGGGCGGGTTCGACGAAAACGCGGCCTGCGGCCTGTGCTACACCTCGGGAACCACCGGGAACCCGAAGGGCGTGCTCTATTCGCACCGGTCGAACTACCTTCACGCCCTGATGACGCTGCAGCGCGACGCGCTGGCGCTGTCCGCGCGCGATACCGTGTTGCTGGTGGTGCCGATGTACCACGCCAATGCCTGGGGCGTGGTCTATTCCGCCCCGGCCGTGGGGGCGAAGCTGGTCCTGCCCGGGCAGCGGATGGACGGCGAATCCATCTATAACCTGATCGAGCAGGAGGGCGTGACCTATTCCGCCGCCGTGCCCACCGTGTGGCAGATGCTGCTGCAATACGTGCAGGAGAACGGCAAGCGCTTCTCCACGCTGCAACGCGTGACGATCGGCGGTTCGGCTTGCCCGGAATCGATCATCCGCACCTTCCGCGACGATTACGGTGTCGATGTGATCCAGGGCTGGGGCATGACCGAAACGTCACCGCTCGGCACGGTTTCGGTGCCCAATGCCTCGGTCGCGGCGAAGCCGGCGGACGAACAGATGGCCTACAAGCTCAAGCAGGGCCGGCTGTTGTGCGGGCTGGAGATGAAGCTGGTGGACGATGCCGGCGCCCGCCTGCCGCACGACGGGCGCACGCCGGGCCGGCTGATGGTGAAGGGGCCGACGATCGCGTCCGGGTACTTCGGGGGCGATGGTGGGGACGTGCTGGACGCGGAGGGCTTCTTCGACACCGGCGACGTCGCCACGATCGACGGCGAAGGCTACATGCACATCACCGACCGCGCCAAGGATGTGGTGAAATCCGGCGGCGAATGGATCAGCTCGATCGAGATCGAGAACATCGCCATGGGGCATCCGTCGGTCGCCAACGCGGCGGTGGTGGGCATCGCCCATCCCAAGTGGGACGAACGGCCCATCCTGCTGTGCCAGCTTCTGCCCGGTGCCCGGGCCGACGGCGATGATCTGCGCGCCTGGCTCGACGGGCGCATCGCGCGCTGGTGGATGCCGGACGATGTGCTGTTCGTGGACGAGATACCGCTCGGCCCCACTGGCAAGATCGACAAGAAGGCGATCCGCGCCGGCCTGACTGGCTATACCCTGCCGTTCGAGGTCACACGCTGAACGCGCTGCACAACAAGACAACCGGGAGAGAACACGATGGACCCCAACGGGATCGAGGGACTGGACGCTCACTTCATCGGCCTTACATCGCCGACCGCGCCGCGCATCCAGGCGGGCGGGCATCCCTGCCAGGGCATCTACTGGACCGAGGCGGGCAAGCGGCCGAAGGTGGCGATCATCGCCACGCACTACAACGTGGATTTCTCCGAGCACTACATCGCGCCCTATTTCGCACGGATGGGGTTCGGCTTTCTCGGCTGGAACACGCGGTATCGCGGGTTCGAGGATCAGTTCCTGCTGGAACACGCGGTGCTCGACATCGGCGTGGGGATGCGCTGGCTGAAGGAGGAAGCCGGGGTCGAGGCGATCGTCATCCTCGGCAATTCGGGTGGTGGCTCGCTGATGGGGGCCTATCAGGCCGAAGCCATCGCCCCGACGCTGACCGACCGGCTGCCCGCCGTGGGACAGGATGCGCTGGCGCAATTGGTGAAGGGCGATCTCTACATCTCGTTCAACGCGCATCAGGGGCGCCCCGAAGTGCTGACCGACTGGATGGATGCCTCGGTGATCGACGAGAACGATCCTGTCGCCACCGATCCGGAACTCGATCCGTTCAATCCCGATAATGGACCACCCTATTCCGAGGAGTTCGTCGCGAAGTACCGGGCGGGCCAGCGCGCGCGCAACCAGCGGATCACGGACTGGGCCAAGGCGGAACTGGCGCGGCTCAACGCCGCCGGCATTCCTGATCGCATCTTTCCGCTGTTCCGCTGCTGGGGCGATATCCGCTGTGTCGATCCCGCGCTCGATCCTTCCGAGCGCAAGCCCAACTGGTGTTACCGGGGCGATCCGGCCGTGGCCAACCGCACGCCCAGCATCGGCCGCGCGAACACGCTCAAGACATGGCTCAACATGTGGAGCTTGGAAACCTCGCCCTGCCAGGGCGCACCGCACCTTGCCAAGCACGATACCCCCGCGCTGGTGGTGCAGGGACTGGCCGATACCGGGGTGTTCCCCAGCGACGCCCGCAAGATCTTCGATTTCCTGGGAAGTCGGGACAAGACGATCGAACTCATCACCGGCGCCCACTATTTCGAGGATTCCATCGCCGAGCGGCAGAACGCGGCCGATCTCGTCGGCGCATGGATTCGCGAAAAGCTGTGATGGAACCGGCGGTTGCGAACATCGTCGACGGGTTGCGGGCCGCCGGGTTGATCGGAGGCGCGGAGACGCCGGTGTTCCAGCCGCTCACCGGTGGCGTCTCGTGTGATGTGTGGAAGGTCGATACGCGGGACGGGCCGATCGTGGTCAAACGGCCGCTGCCGCAATTGCGCGTGGCGGCCGAATGGCTTGCCCCGGTCGAACGCGGAACAAGCGAGGTGCGCTGGTTGAAGCGGGCGGCCTTGGTCGATCCCCGGATCGTTCCGGAGGTTCTGGCGGAAATGCCTGCCGATCACGCCTTCGCCATGCGGTTCCTGCCGGATTGCCCGGTGTGGAAGGACGAGCTTGTTGCCGGCCGCGTGGATGCCGGGTTTGCGGCGGCGGTGGGGCGAAGCATCGCCGCCGTCCATGCCGCGACCGCTGGCAGCGAGGCCGATCGCGCCATGTTCGCCACCGACGCCATGTTCCGGGCGCTCCGGATTGATCCCTTCCTGCTGCATGTCGCGGCGAAGGAGCCGGCACTGGCCGGGGCGCTGGAAGCCATGGCCGCCGATCTTGCGGCTTGCCAGGTGGCGCTGGTCCATGGCGACGTCAGTCCCAAGAACATCCTGGTCGGGCCGGATGGACCGGTGTTCCTCGACGCCGAATGTGCCGTGTTCGGTGATCCCGCGTTCGACCTGGCGTTCTGCGTCACGCACCTGTTGCTCAAGACCGTCTGGCGGGACGACGAGCGGATGCGGCAGGCGGCGGACGCACTGGTCGATGCCTATTGCGCCGGCGTGGTGTGGGAAGACCCCACCGGTCTTGCGGAACGCGCCGGGCGGCTGACGGCGGCGCTTTTGCTGGCGCGAGTCGAGGGCAAGTCGCCCGCCGCCTATCTCACGGACTCCAAACATATTGCCGCCGTGCGCGATCAGGCGAGGGCGCTGGTTGCCGTGCCCCGGCCCGTGGGCGCGCTGGTGACCGACTGGAAAAGGATTGCTTCATGACTTCGCGTATCGTCTCCGTTAGCGGCCGCCAGCTTTGGGATTCGCGCGGTCGCCCCACCGTAGAGGCGGAAGTCGTGCTCGCCTCGGGCGCGGTCGGCCGGGCGATTGCGCCCGCCGGGGCTTCGCGCGGGGCGCACGAGGCGATCGACCTGCGTGATGGCGGCAGCGCGTTCGGCGGCTTTGGCGTGGATCGCGCGGTCGCCGGGATCGGGAAGGAAATCGCGGGTGCGATCGCGGGCATGGACGCGCGCGACCAGGCGGCGTTGGACCGCGCTCTGTGCGAACTCGACGGCACCTCCGGCAAAGCGCGGCTCGGCGCCAATGCGATCGTCGCCGTCTCGATGGCGGTGCTCCACGCCGCCGCGGCCGATGCGCGTGCGCCGCTTTGGCGCTATCTGGCGGATGGCGGCAAGGTGCGCGTGCCTCTGCCCGAAATCCAGATCTTCGGCGGCGGCGCTCATGCCGGGCGGCGGACCGACGTGCAGGACTTCATGATCATGTGCCCCCGGGCCGGATCGTTCCGCCGGGCGCTGGAAATCACGGATGAGGTCTATCGCGCGGCAGGGCGGCTGATGGAGGCGAAAGGTCCGCTGACGGGCGTGGCGGACGAGGGCGGCTGGTGGCCGAACTTCGCCTCGAACGAGGACGCGCTGGACATCCTGACGAAGGCGATCGAGGCCAGCGGCCATCGCGCGGGCGAGGACGTGTTCATCTCGCTCGACATTGCCGCGAATGAACTGGGCGATGCTTCCGGCTATACTCTGGCGCTCGACGACCGGCGGCTTTCGGGTGAGGAAATGGGCGCGCGTATCGTCGAATGGGTCGGGCGCTATCCGATCCTTTCGGTGGAGGACCCGGCCGGACAGGACGATTGGGCGACGATGGCCGCCGTGACGGCCGCGATCGGAAGCAGGGTGCAAGTGATCGGCGACGACGTGCTGGTGACCAACGCCGATCGCGTCGCGCGCGCGGGCGAGTCGGGCGTGTGCAACGCGGCGCTGATCAAGGTGAACCAGGTGGGCACCGTGACGGAGGCGAAAGCGGCGCTGGACGCGGCACAGGCGCGGGGCTGGGGGGCGCTCGTCTCCGCGCGGTCGGGCGAGACCGAGGACGTGACGATCGCGCACCTTGCGACGGGGTGGAACGCCGGGCAGCTCAAGGTCGGCAGCTTCACCCGGTCCGAACGCATGGCCAAGTGGAACGAGATGCTGCGGATCGAGGAGGCGATGGGCGGCGACGCGGTCTTCGCTGGCGCGTCCGCCTTCGCCGCACCGATCGCGGCGGCGCTCGCATGATCGTCCTGCACGCCCGGCCCAGCCCCGGCTTCCGCGCGGCGGTGGATGCGGTGTTCGGCCCCGGCGTGGTTGTGCACGTCGACGAGGTCGAGGCGCTCGATGGCGTGGCGGACGATGTCACCGTGCTGCTGCACGTGCTGACGCCGGTGACGCCCGGGTTCATCGCCTCCGCGCCGAAGCTGCGGCTGATCCAAAAGCTTGGCGTGGGCGTGAACACCATCGCGCTCGATGCGGCGCGGGAGTGCGGCGTGGCGGTGTGCAACATGCCCGGCACCAACAGCCAGGCCGTGGCCGAAATGGCGCTGTCGCTGATGCTGGCGGTGCTGCGCCGGACCTGCTTCTTTGACGCGCGTACTCGTGCGGGGGAAGGGTGGACGGCCGATCCGGCGGAACTCGACAGCGTGGGCGAGATCGCCGGGCGCAGGGTGGGCCTGGCCGGTTTCGGCCATTCGGCGCAGCGGTTGGCACCGGTGCTGGCGGCGCTGGGGGCGGAGGTGGTTTATGCCGCGCGCACCCCGCGCGATGTGCCCTATGCCTTCTGGCCGCTGGAGCGGGTGATCGCCGAGTGCGACATCGTGTCGCTACATATGCCGCTCACCGAGGAGACGCGCGGTGCGATCGATCCGCTGGCGATGAAGGCGGGGGCGGTGCTGGTGAACACCGCGCGCGGCGAACTGGTGGACGAGGCGCGGCTGGTGGAGGCGCTGCGTTCGGGCCATCTGCGCGGCGCGGGGCTCGACGTGTTCGCGCAGGAGCCGGTCGCGCCCGACAGCCCGCTGCTGGCGCTGCCGAACGTGGTGCTGGCGCCGCACATTGCCTGGCTGACGCCGGAAACGCTCGTGCGCTGCCTGGAAGTCGCCCGGGAAAACTGCCGTCGGCTCGCCACCGGCGAGGCCCTGCTGCACAAGGTGGCGTGATGCCGGTTCCCGTCGTCCTCATTACCGGCCAGTTGCTGACCGAGGCGGTCTGGCAACCTCTGCTGGAAGCGTGGCCCGATCGAGCGGTGATCGTCGCCGACAACCGTAGCGACGATACGATCGAAGGCTTCGCGCAGCGCCTGCTTGATACCGCGCCGCTGCGTTTCGCGCTGGTCGCGCACGCGATGGGCGGCTTCGTCGCCTTCGAGGTCATGCGCCGCGCGCCGGAGCGGGTGGAGCGGTTGGCGCTGCTCGCTACGCTGGCTTCGGCCGATGGCCCCGCGCAGACCGCACGGCGGCAGGGCTACATCGACCTCGTGGAAAGCGGCCGCTTTGCCGACGTGGTCGAGGAACGCATCCCGATCCTCTTCCCTGAAGGCCGTCGCGACGATGCGCGGCTGCTGGGCATCGCCCGGCGGATGGCGGCCGAAACCGGCGCGGAAACGTTCCTGCGCCAGCAGCGCGCGATCATGGCGCGGATCGACAGCCGCCCGCGCCTGCACGAGATCGCGGTGCCGACGCTGCTCGTTTGGGGCGATGGCGATGGCATCGTCAGCCGGGCGCAACAGGACGAGATGCTGGCGGCGATCCCGGGAGCAAGGCTGGCGGTTGTATCTGGCGCGGGGCACCTCGCCACGATCGAGGCGCCGGAAGTGGTGGTGCCGCTGCTGACCGGCTTTCTTGACGGCAGGGCGGGTTGACGCAGACCGGATGCGACACATGGGGAGAGCGGAATGATCGATCTGGAAGCGATCCGGACGCTGGCGGATATTCCTGCGGCGCAGGCGCGCAAGCGTGGTAACGCCATCGCGGTGAAGTTCGGCGAGCGCGAGACGAGCTACGCCGCCCTCGATGCCCGATCCAACCGCGTCGCCAATGCCCTGATCGCGTCGGGCGTTCGACCGGGAGACCGGGTGGCGGTCCTGACCCGGAACCACGATTCATGGTATCCCCTGTTCTTCGGCGCGGCCAAGGCGCGGGCCTGCCTCGTGCCGGTCAACTGCCGTTTGGCGGCGGCGGAGATTGCCTTCATCCTGGAGGACGCCGCGCCCCGCATCCTGTTCGTGGGCGAGGATTTCCACGACACCGCGCGGGCAGCTATCGGCGATCTGGATTGTGCGCCCGCTCTGGTGGCGCTTTACGGCGAAGGCGCCGGTTTGGTCACGCTCGATGAGTGGCTGGGCAGAGCCGTGGAAAGCCCGCCTGGCGATGCACCGCAGCTCGACGACGATGTGCTCCAGCTATACACCAGCGGCACCACCGGACGGCCCAAGGGCGTTGTGCTGGGCAACCGGAACTATCGCAGCTTCCTGGAGATGGCGACGGAGGTCGATGGCTTCGCTTATGGCGAGGACGAGACGGTGATGATCGTCATGCCGCTGTTCCACGTCGCCGGCACCAACATCGGGTTTTCCGGGCTGGCGCAGGGCGCGCGGCTGGTGCTAGTGCGCGATTTCGACGCCGGCGGGATCATCGGCCTGATGCAGCAGGAACGGGTGGCCCATGCTTTCCTGGCCCCGGCGATGATCCTGATGATGCTGCAGCGGCCGGAGGTGGCGGCAGCGGACTATGCGGCGTTGCGCACCATTGCCTATGGCGCGTCTCCGATCGCCGAGGACGTGTTGCGCCGTGCGCGCGCCACGTTCGGATGCGGCTTCGTGCAGTTCTATGGCTCGACCGAATCGACCGGCGCCGGTTCCTGCCTCTCCCCGTCCGCGCACGATTTGCCGGGGAAGCTTACCTCGTGCGGGCGGCCATGGCCCGGCATCGAGATGGCCATTCTCGACGCGGAAGGCCGGGCGCTGGCGGACGGTGAGATCGGCGAGATCGCGATCCGGGGCGGTATCGTGATGCAGCGTTACTGGAAGCGCGAAAGCGCTTCGGCGGAAACGCTGGCGGGCGGCTGGCTGCATACGGGCGATGCCGGCTTCCGCGATGCCGATGGCTTCTATTTCGTGCACGACCGGATCAAGGACATGATCGTTTCGGGCGGGGAGAACGTCTATCCCGCCGAAGTGGAAAGCGCGATCATGGGTTGCCCCGGCGTGGCCGATGTGGCGGTGATCGGCGTGCCCGACGACAAGTGGGGCGAGGCGGTGAAAGCGCTGGTGGTTCCGGCGCCGGGTGCCGAGCCAGACCCCGCCGCGATCGTCGCCTGGGTGCGCGATCGCATCGCCGCCTACAAGGCGCCCAAGAGCATCGATTTCATCGCGGCGCTGCCGCGCAACCCTTCGGGCAAGGTGCTGCGGCGCGAGTTGCGCCAACCGTTCTGGGAAGGCCGCGCCCGCGCAGTCGGATAGGGAAGGGCGATCGACTTGAAAACTTGAGCGCGTGGCAAGCCCACCCCGCTGCGACTAACGCCACCTTCGGCGACGCAAGTCTCGCTCCCCTCCCGTGAGCGGGAGGGGTTGGGGGTGGGGGTGGGCTTCCTGTGCTCAGTTCACCGGCGCCGGCGTCCGCCCCACGATCATGCCTTCGCGCTTAGTGCCATCGGCTTGCACCGGATCGTGCGCCACGTCGCTTTCGTCCAGTTGCTTGGTCCAAGCCGCGAATTCGAGGCAGACGCCGTCGGGGTCGAAGAAATAGACCGAGCGGACGAAGACATCGTCGTGCATTTCGGCCGAAGCCTGCATCGGCGAATTGTCGTGGTTGAGGATCGGCGTCACTTCCACGCCCTTCGCGATCAGACGCTGGTAGTATTCGTCGAACTTTTCTGCGCGCACGTTGAACGCGATGTGGTTCATCGATCCGTGCGCGGAAACGAAGCTGCCGCGCGTGGGTAGAGCGGCCGGCGCGGAAACGCCGGGCGCGGCTTCGGGCGCATCGGGGAACCAGAAGAAGGCCAGGCTATCGCCATTGCCGATATCGAAGAAGAAGTGCTGGCCCCGGCCCATCGGCAGGTCGATGGTCTTGGTAAGCGGCATCCCCAGCACGTCGCGGTAGAATTCCACCGTTCGCGCCATGTCCTTGCACACCAGGGCAAGGTGGTTGACGCCCATGAAATCGAATTCCGAATTGGTCGAGACCATCATCCTTCTCCTTTGGTTTTCTAGCCGGCACTGGCGCTGGGGCGGGCCTTCACCCGGTCGTACCAGCGCTGGATATTGGCGTTGGCGGGATCGAGCGGCTGCCCCACCGACACGCCGAAATCGAGGAATGCGAACAGCAGGATATCGGCCAGCGTGAGCGTGTCGCCGGCGATGAAATCGCGGTCGGCTATCAGCGCGTCGAGCCACTTGAGGCCGTCCTGCGCAAGGGCCTTCAGGCCGGCGGCGGCTTCGGGCAGCACGCGCATGCGGGGTTCGAAGAACGCCAGGCCCTCGGCATAGCGGAAGCCGTTGGTCAGCGGTTCGCAAATCTTGAGGTCGACCCGGCGCGTCCACATGCGGGTATTCGCGCGCTCTTCCGCCGTGGCGCCGATCAGCACGGGATCGGGGAAGCGTTCTTCCAGATATTCGCAGATCGCGGTGATTTCGGCGATGGTCGCGCCGTTGTCGAGTTCCAGTGCGGGCGTCTGCCCTGCCGGATTGACGTCCGCGTTATAGGGTGCGCGCCTATTCTCGCCCCCACGCAGGTCCACCGTGACCGTGGGAATCGCGACGCCCTTTTCCGCCATGAACATCGTCACGACGCGGGGGTTGGGGCCAATGGAATTGTAGAACTTCATGGGCTTCCTCTCGTCCGAATATAAGCAATTAGCATTCTAAATGTCAACTATGTTGACGAATATACCAGCCTCAGTCCCGGTCGCGGCCAGCGGACGCGGATGAGCGTTCCACTGGTCGAGGCCGTGATGAAGGCGTCGCGCAAGTCGGCGCCTCCAAAGGCGATGTTGGTTATGCCCACATCCGGCAAAGGGAGGAACTCGGAACCGCCGTGCGTTCCAAATATGGTGATGCCGCCTTCGATCATCGTGCCCACGCAGATGCGGCCATCCTGCTCGATCGCCATGCTGTCGAGCAGGCGGAAAGCGGCAGGCGTTCCGACGAAGCGGCCCGGCGCCCATGGCGGCGGCGGCGCGAGCACACCGGGGGTGATGACGTCCATCGCCCATACGCGCGCCGTCATCGTTTCGCTGACGTAAAGCGTGCGGCCATCCGGAGACAGGCCGATCCCGTTCGGCCCCATCATCTCGGCGCGCTGGCGGGTGATCCGCGATCCATCGGCAAGCGCATGATAGATCGCGCCGTGTTCGCGGCCTGTAGCGCGCACATGCCCGTGGTCGGTAAACCAGAAACCGCCATGCCCATCGAAAACGATGTCGTTGGGTGCTTTCAGGGGTTCGCCATCGAAACAGTCGTAAAGCGTGGTGACTTGCCCGGTGGCAAGGTCAACTTTCTGGATCGAACCGCAGCTCTGCGCATGGGCGGCGTGGCCGGGGAACAGCAGCGGCCCGGCCTCCGTCCAGCCGAAACCGCCGTTGTTGCAGACATAGGCGGCGCCGTCCGGTCCGATGGCAAGGCCGTTGGGGCCACCACCCAAATCCGCGACCACGGCGACGCTGCCGTCCTGCGCGATCCTCGTCAGCGTGCCGCGCGCTATCTCGACCAGCAGCACCGAACCATCGGGCATGGCCACCGGGCCTTCCGGAAAGCGAAGGCCGGTGGCGACGGTTTCAGGTTCGCCGAATGCGCTCATCCCCCGTTCGGACGCGGCGCGCTGAGGAAGTCCGCCGCGCTGAAGCCTTCGGGCGCGGCCACTTCCACGATCGGGTCTTCGCGCGCGTCAAATTCCATGCGCAGCGCACGCGTGATCACCGCGTGCATGTCGTAGAGGCACGTAATGTAGGTGAACTCGAAGATCTGCTCGTCGTCCCAGAAGGTCTTGAGTTTGGCGAACACTTCCAGCGGCACGCGCCCGCCCGCCTGGCTGAGGCAATCGGCATAGGCGAGCACGGCGCGCTCCTGCTCGTCGTAGCAGTCCGCGACCGTCCAGAAGGCGATGGAGGCGATCTTCTCCTCGCTCACGCCCAGGCCGCGCAGCGATTTGCAATGTTGTGAGAACACGAACTGGCTGCCCTTCACCCATCCCGCGCGCGTCTGCCCCAGTTCGCGCAGCACCGGATCGATCCGGCGCGAAGGGTGGCGATAGACGGCAAAGCCATCCACCGCGTGCTTGAAGATGTCCGGCGCCAGGGCATAGACCGTCCACCAGTCGCCCGGCGTGCCGGTGGCGGTGCCGGGTTCCGCAACGGGATCGCGATCGCCGAACAGGCGGTTGTAATAGGCGATGACGGTTTCGTCGGTCACTTCGGACCGGGGAACCTGGCGCAGCACGGGCATCGGACTTCTCTCCTCAGGCGTTCGCGAATTTGCGGAAGGCGGCGACGTGGGCGGAATCGAAATATTCGTCCAGCCGGGTGATCTTGCCGTTTTCGACCTTGCACACGATGGCGCAGGGCAGGCGGACTTCGCCATCGTCATGCGTGCGGCGGCCCTTCAGGACATGCTGCTGGACGAAGCCGCCGGGAAAGGTCGTCAGCCGCCGTTCGGCATATTCGCGATCCTTGATCCGCGCGACCATGCCGGTCAGCGTCTGCGCGGTCTGGTCGCGCGTGACGATCAGTTCGTCGGTATTGTGCCAGATTTCGGCGTCCGGCGTGAAGCTGTCGCGCATGGTTTCAATGTCGCCCGCCTCGATCGCGTCGAAGAAGCGCTGCGCCATGGCGCGGATGTCGTCCTGTTCAACCATCGTTCTCTCCTGGGTTTCCGGCGCCGAACATGCGGCCGCCGTTCGCGGCGATCAGGCCGTCTATGTCGTCGCCCTTGTAAGCGGGATCGGCGGATTCGCCGAAGGCGGACAGCATGTCGCGCGTGACGAGTTCGGCCATCGTCTTCCATTCGGGATGCGTGAAGATCCAGAACTCGCCGGCCTCCACGGCGCGGGCTACCCGCTCCCCGATGCGGTCGGGCGCCATGCCGCCGGCCAGCACGCCTTGCATCGCCTGGCTGGTCGCTGCGGCCTTGCCCACCTCGTCCGCTGCCGGGCGCAGATCGCGCGTGGTCTCGACGATGCGCGTGGCCGCCATGCCGGGCATCAGCACCGAGATGTCGACGCAACTCGCGGCCAGTTCGTTGCGCAGCGCCATGGCGATGCCCAGCGTGGCATATTTGGAACTGATGTAGGCGACCGAGATCGGCGGTGGCACGATCGCCACCATCGACGCGGTGATGACGAGATGAGATGCCTCGCCCGAGGCCTTCATCTCGCCCAGGAACGTCCGGCACGCATAAAGATGCGCGTGCGCGTTGACGGCATAGTTCCAGCGCCAGACATCGGTATCGTATTGCTCGAACGGACCCGATCCGCCGCCCACGCCGGCATTGCTGAACAGGATACGCACCGGGCCGAAGGCACGCGCCTTGTGGCCGGCTTCGGCCCAGCTTGCCTCGTCGGTCACGTCGAGTTGCAGGCCCAGGGCGCGGGCGCCCTCCAGCGATAGCGCTTCGGCTGCGGCGGTCACGCGATCGGCGTCGATGTCGGCCAGCACCACCGAGGCGCCCTTTGCCGCCAGCGCGCGGGCGGTCGCGAGGCCCAGACCGCTTGCGCCACCGGTGATAAAGGCCGTCTTGCCAGTAATGCTGGTCATGCGCGGAAATCCCGTTCGAGGTGGCGGGTCATCGCCAGTTGGGCGAAGCCGGCGGCAAGCGCGAAGGGCAGCAGCGCCATGAGCGCCCAGCGCAAGCTGTCCGCGCCATGGAGCGTTTTCAGCTCGTCGCTGACGATGCCGACGAACAGCGGGCCAAGGCCGAGTCCGACGATGTTGAACATCAGCATCAGCACGGCGGCCGCCGTCGCGCGGGCGCGGGGCGGGGCAAGGTTTTGCACCAGCGCCAGCGCGGGCGCGACATAGGCGGTGCAGGCGGCCATGGGCAGCAGCAGCAGCGCCAGCGAAACCTGCCAGCTTCCCGCCAGCAATGCGGCGGCGAAGCTGGGCACGGTGACAAGACTCGCCAGTGCGGGGACCCAGCCATAGGCACGGGGCGAACGGCGTGCGGCCTGGCTGACAAGCCATCCGCCGCCGAGAATGCCGATGGCGAAGGTCACGCCGGCGGCCGGGGCGAACCATGTGGCCATGGCGGCAAGGGGCATGCCCTGCGTGCGCATCAGGAACGCGGGAATCCAGTT
Source organism: Novosphingobium sp. EMRT-2 (assembly GCF_005145025.1). Lineage (NCBI taxonomy): Bacteria > Pseudomonadati > Pseudomonadota > Alphaproteobacteria > Sphingomonadales > Sphingomonadaceae > Novosphingobium > Novosphingobium sp. EMRT-2. Next base: position 3,191,048 of record NZ_CP039695.1, read on the forward strand.
GAGCATGCCATAGCTGACGAAGGCCGCGAGACCGCTGCCGATCATCACCATCCGCAGCGATCGCCGGTGGACGAACAGCGCCAGCGTCTGGCGGACGGGCAGGGCGGTATCGGGCATGTCGCCCTCCGCTCCATCCATCCTGCCGCGTGCGGGTTCGGGGACGGTCCAGATCAGCAGCGGCGCCACCACGATGCCAACCAGGCCGATAAGCAGGAAGGCGTTGCGCCAGCCGATATGCGCCGCCGCCCAGGCGCCGAACGCCGCGCCCACGAACACGCCGAACGGCCCGTTGCAGGTGAACAGACCGATGGCGAGGGGCCGTCTGTCGGGCGGGTAGAGATCGGCGATGACGGACAGCGACGGCGCGGTTCCGCCAGCCTCGCCCGATCCCACGCCGAACCGCATCAGCGCCAGCTGCCAGAAGTTCCCGACCAGGCCGCAGGCCGCGGTGAACGCGCTCCATACCACGCAGGCGATGCCGATCAGTTTCACGCGCTGCCAGCGGTCCGCGATCATCGCCACGGGAACGCCCATCGCGGCATAGAACAGGGCAAAGGCAAGCCCGGTCAGCAGGCCGAATTGCGTGTCGGTGAAATGGAGATCTGCCCGGATCGGTTCGACCAGCACCGACAGCAGCTGCCGGTCGACGAAGTTCACCGTGCCGATCAGGAACAGCATGGCGAGCGCCGTGTTCCGGCGCAGGGCGGAAGGCTGCCCCAGCGGCGCGGCGCGCGCATCGAGGACGGCGGCTTTCGTCAATGGCTCTCCCCAACGTGCCGAGATTCTTCTCTTGCCAAAATGCTTAGATATGTAAGTTTATCTGTCAATACGCTTTACGGTAAGTGGAGCCACTTGGGAGAAAAGGCATGGAGATCAGGGGTAAGTCCGCCATTGTGACGGGTGCTGCCAGCGGCATCGGCCGGGCGACGGCGGTGCTGCTGGCGACGCACGACGTGGCGCGCATCGCGCTGGTCGATGTCAACACGGCCGGGCTGGAGGAAACCGCGCGGCAGGTGCGCGCGCTGGGTTCGCAGGCCGAAAGCCACCGGCTTGATCTGGCCGACATTGCCGCCATGGAGGCCTGGTTCCGGAACCATGGCGATGTCGATATCCTCCACAACAACGCCGGCGTGGTTTCGGGCGAGCCGCAGTTTCCGGACGTGGGCGTGGATCGGCTGCGCTGGATCATCGACGTAAACCTGACCTCGCTGGTCACGGCCACCCAGATCGTTGCGCAGACCATGCGCGGGCGCGGTGGCGGGGTCATCGTCAACACGGTGTCCACCGTCGCGCTGGGCACGGGCTTCCACGATGTGATGTATGCGACGACCAAGGCGGGCGTGCTGATGTTCACGACGGCTTGCGCCATGCTCAAGGATACGTGGAACGTGCGTGTGGCGGGCGTGCTGCCGGGGCTGACCGAGACGCCAATTCACGACACCACCGGGGCGCACGGGAAATCGGACTGGATGAAGGCGGTGCTAGCCAGCAACGAGAGCTGCCGGCCGGAAGATATTGCCGACGCGGTGGTCGATCTGATCGCCGACGATAGCCTGCCCGGCGGGGATTGGGTGGCCGTGCGCCGGATCGATGGCAGGATCGAACGCGAATGGGCGCACGCCCGGCCGGCCTGACCGGCTTGCCGGACCGGCCTGTCGCTTCAGCGCGTGGGCGCGTTCAGCATGTTGCGGCCGAACAGGTTGGACCACTGCTCCTCGTTCAGGACCGGTCGCGCGCTGGAAAGGTTGGCGGGGTTCTGCACGCTGGTTCCGGCGATAACGCCGGGCCGGGCGGCGATCCGGTCGAACCAGTCCTGCGCCGCCGGATAATCGCCCAGCGAAAGCCCGATCGCCTGGATCGCACGCGCCCAGGGCCAGGTGGCGATGTCGGCCACGGAATATTCGCCAGCGAGGTATTCGGCTTCGGCCAACCGCCCGTTAAGCACATGGAGCAGCCGGATCGTTTCGTTGCGATAGCGTTCGACCGGATAGGTCTGCCCTTCGGGCGCATAGCGGATGAAATGGTGCGCCTGCCCCTGCATCGGGCCGAAGCTGGCCATCTGCCACATCAGCCATTGCTGCGCCTGGCTGCGTCGGCGCGGGTCGGCGGGCAGCAGTTGGCCGCTCTTTTCGGCGAGGTAGAGCAGGATGGCGCCGGATTCGAACACGGGCAGCGGCGCGCCTCCGCCAATGGGATCATGATCGACGATAGCGGGCAACCGGCCGTTCGGGTTGATGCGGCGGAACTCGGGCGTCAGGTGATCGCCCTCCAGCACGTTCATGCGGAGCAGTTCATGCGGCAGGCCCGTTTCCGCCAGCATGATCGATACCTTGTGGCCGTTGGGCGTGGGGGTGAAATAGACCTCGATCATCGGAATGCCCTTTCGTCATTCGACAAGGGCCGCCGCGGTCCCAGGAGAAACGCGACGGCCCCGTGCCGGCTGTGCCGGATCGTCAGAACTTGATGCCGGCTTCGACCGCGATGTTCCGCGGCGGTTCGAGGTACAGGATTGCGCGCGGTACGGCGGTGATCGGCGCCGGCAGGTTGAACGCGCTGCCCGTGGTCAGCTGGTTGGTGAGGTTCTTGCCGACGAAGGCGATGTGCCAGCGGCTTTCCTGATCGGCCAGTTGCACGCGCAGGTCGAGCTTGGCGTAACCCTTTTGCACGCCGAAGATCGGGCTCTGGTTGTCGGAGTCGAAGTATTTGGAACGGCCCGCAACCACGCCGGTCACGTCGAGCCGGAGCGCATCGGACAGGTCGAAGCGGGCATGGGCGGTGACGCTGCCGGTGAACTTCGAGGAATAGGCCACCGGATAGCCCTTGAGGTTGTTGGTGGCGGGGGTGCAGGTCGTCGGCTGCGATGCCAGGCAGGCCGCGCCCGGATAGTCATCGTACTTGATGTCCTGATAGGCGGCCGACGCGTTGATATCGAAGTTGTCGACCGGGTAGAACGTGAACGATCCTTCCACGCCCTTCGATGTGGCGCTGGCGGCGTTGCCGGTCAGGTAGCTCGAAGTGGCCGGCTGATACACCGAGACCTGCAGGTTCTTGAACTGCGTGTGATAGAGCGAGACGTTCGCCACGACCTTGCCGTCCAGCATCGTCGATTTCACGCCGGCTTCGAAGTTTTCCGAACGTTCCGGCTTGAACTGGAAGGTGGCGTTGGTGGTGCCCAGCGTGTTCGAGACGAACCCGCCGGACTTCGAGCCCCGGCCCCAGGTGCCATAGACCATGACGTGCGGCGCGACATCGTACTGGACGGTGATCGACGGATCGACGTTGCCTTCGCTGCGCTTTCCGGCCGCGCTGGAGATCGGGCGGATGGCGAACGGACCATAGACGAGCCTGGCCGCGAAATCGGCGTCCTTGCTGACATGGGTATAGCGCAGGCTGCCGATCACGCGCAGCGCCTTGGTCACGTTCACCGTGCCCTGGCCGAAGATCGAGAACGAATCCGCCTTCTGGTTGAAGCGGCTATCGATCCGGCCGAAGTAGGGGCTGCCGAACAGGTTGGCGATGTTGAAGCCCTGCAACTGGTCCAGCCGGTACGTCGAGTGATCGTAATAGGCGCCGACGATGAAATCGAGGAAGCGCCCGGTGGGCGAAAGCAGGCGGACTTCCTGCGAGACCTGATCGAAGCGTTCGGGGAAGCTGTTGTACACCGAATTGTTGGTGAACGCGCCGCCGCTGTTCGGGATCGTCTGGTCGAAGCCGTTGACGATGTTGGCCTTGAACCAGCTGTAGCCGGTGACCGAGGTCAGGGTGTAATCGCCGAGCTTGAGGTTGCCGGTGCCCGAGATCATGACCGACTTGGTTTTGGTGCCTTCATCGCCCAGCGCCGAGCGATCGAGGTAGCGCGTGAGGCGTGGCGCCTGTGCGCTTGTCAGCGGGCTGGAAACGGTGATCCCCCCGATCACGTCGCGGTTGGCGTACTCGGCCTTCACCGTGTAGTCGAAATTGCTGCTCGGTTCCCACTTCAGCGTCAGGCGCGCGACCTGCTGCTTGATCTGCGGATCGTCGTGGTTCGTCGCCAGGTTGCGGATGTAGCCGTCCTGGTTGATGAACTTGTAGGCAAGGCGCGCGCTCAGCGTGCTGGTGATCGGCCCGGAAACATAGCCGGAAACGTCCGGCCCCTTGAAATCGAAGTTGTAGCTGGCGGTCAGGCTCGTTTCGAAGTGGTCGGTCGGTCCGGCGGAAACCACGCTCACCGCGCCGGCGGCGGTGTTCTTGCCGAACAGCGCGCCCTGCGGGCCACGCAGCACTTCGACGCGGGCCAGGTCGAAGAACGGGGCCTGCGCCTGCCGCGAACGGCCGGCATAGACGCCGTCGACATAGAGCGAGACGGACTGGTCGAACGCGAAGTTGGCCGGCGGCGAACCGAAGCCGCGAATGTAGATCACGTCGTTGCCGGCCGTGGACTGGACGAACACGTTCGGCGTGTAGTTCATCACCGACTTGATGTCGTTGGAGTTGAAGTCGGCGAGGCGCTGGCCGCTGACCACTTCCATGGAAATCGGCACGTCCTGCAGGTTCTGGGCGCGTTTCTGCGCCGTGACGATGATTTCCTTGCTGTCGGTCACGTCACCCGAGGTGGTTCCCTCCGCGTCCGCCATCGCGGGCGTGGCGGCAGCGAGCATCGCCATCATGGCGACCCCTGAAAACAGGAACTGTTTTTGAGCCTTCATGTTCACCCTCTCCCATTGAGTGTGTTCCGGTCCGTATGGTCTGGACCGTGAATCTGATTGACCCTTAGCATACTAATGTTTTTATCAGTGTCCACCATATTTGAAAGAGAGGATTCGCGGCGTGGGGCAGGAAACACAGACAGATGTTCGCGGGATTCTGGGCAGCAAACCGCTCTGCACGGCGGAGTTCGAGGTCGCTGGCGGGTTGATTGCCATCGGTGCATCGCCGTTCGGCGATCAACGCATGGGCTATGTCACCGGGGGCCGCTTCTTCGGCCCGCGAATCGCGGGGACGATCCTGCCGGGCGGTGGCAACTGGTCGCGCGGCGGGCGGCTGGGCGAAGACGCTTCCGTCGGCACGTTCGATGCGCGCGCGGTGTGGCGCACGGAACAAGGTGAGTTGATCTACCTGACCTACACCGGGCGCAGCGTCATTCCCGATCCGGTGCGCGCCGCCTTCGCCGATCCTGCCGCGCCCGATGTCGATCCGGCGGGCTACTACCTGCGCATCGCCATGGTGTTCGAAACGGCGAGCAAGCGCCTGGACTGGTTGAACGGCGTGCTCGCGGTCGGCATTGGAGAACGCACCGCCTTTGGCGTGCGGCACGTCATTCACGAAATCGGGTAGAGGGAGCCAACGCCGCGTCAGGCCTCGCGGCCAAGCCAGCGCCGCAGGACGTCGGCGGTATCCTGGCCGACGGTGAGCGGGGCGGGACGGCGAATGCTGCCGGGCGTGTCGGACAGCTTGGGGAATACGCCCTGCATGGTGACTTCGCCGAACTCGGCATCGTCCACTGTCACCAGCGCATCGCGCGCGGCGAAATGCGGGTCCGCCATCATGTCCTCGGCGTCGTAAACGCGACCGGCCGGGACGCCGGCCTCGATCATTCTGGTTTCCAGTTCGGCAATGGTCAGCGTTTTCGTCCATTCGCCGATCAGGGCATCGAGTTCTTCCTGCCGCGCGCCGCGCGCCCGGTGCGTGGCATAGCGCTCGTCGCTGGCCAGTTCCGGGCGACCCATGGCGTCGGCCAGCCGGGCGAACACACCATCCTGATTGGCGCCGATCAGATATTCCCCGTCGCTGCAGGAATAGACATTAGAAGGTGCGATCCCAGGCAGCGCCGATCCGGTGCGCTGCCGTTTGGTGCCGCTGACCGAGTAGTCGGACACCGTCGATTCCATCACTTGCAGCACGGCCTCGTACAGCGCGGAATCGACGATTTGCCCCTGGCCGGTCTTGTTGCGGTGGTGCAGCGCGGCCAGCGCGCCCAGGCAGCCATAGGTGGCGGCCAGCGTATCGCCGATCGACACGCCCATGCGCGCGGGTGCGCGATCCGGATAGCCGACGATCCCGCGCCAGCCGCCCATCGCCTCACCGATCCCGCCGAAGCCGGCGCGCGTCGAATAGGGGCCGGTCTGACCATAGCCCGAGACACGCACGACGATCAGGCCCGGATTCGCCGCGCGCAGATCCGCAGGGGCGAGGTTCCATTTTTCAAGCGTTCCCGGCCGGAAGTTCTCGATCAGGATGTCGGCGCGCGCAATCAGGTCGCGGGCCAGAGCCTGTCCCTCAGCCGATCGCAGGTCGACGCCCACGGAATACTTGTTGCGGGCGATCACGCGCCACCAGCTCGGCTTGTCCCCCTGGCCCCAATGGCGCATCTGGTCACCGGTTTCGGGCGGTTCCAGCTTGACGATTTCTGCGCCCATATCGCCCAGCAACTGCCCGCAGAACGGCCCGGCGATGAGCTGGCCCATTTCGACCACCCGGATTCCCTCCAATGCGCCACCGCCGATCACCATGCTTACTCAACCCTTCCGTCCGATCCGACTGGTACTGCAACCCGACCTGCGCCCGATATACTTAGAATACTATGTATATATCAACCTCCTTTTTGAAGGCGGTCCCGTCCGTCCCGTTCGGACAGGTGAAAGCGATTCCCCGCCATGATTGTTGCGGGGATGCGCTGTTCCTGGTGCAGGATGCATTGCTGGCGCGGTCGGGCGTCCAAATGGCGAACATATCGGGCCGAACAGCTGCTCGCGCAACGCGCCGCGACCACTGAAGGGCGGGGAAGCACGCTGGCTCCTTCAGCCTTCGGCACATATCCCGGGAAAGGCCGGCGCCTGCGCGACCATGCCAGGCAGCTTGCGCCCCATCACCGTGGTAAGCCACGCGTTGGCCTCGACCATCTTCGCCAAATCCATCCCGGTGCGGATGCCGGCGCGCTCGAGCATGTAAATGACATCCTCGCTGGCCACGTTGCCCGCCGCGCCCGGCGCGAATGGGCAGCCACCCAGGCCGCCCAGCGCGGCATCGACCACGCTGGCGCCTGCCTCGATCGCCGCCCATACGTTGGCAAGCCCGGTCCCGCGCGTGTTGTGAAAATGCACGCGGACCGGCAAGGGCGCGATCGCCGCCGCGACCCGGCGGACGAGCCGGGCGACATGGGCCGGATCCGCCACGCCAATCGTATCGGCCAGTGCCACCTCTGCGGGGAGGGCTTCGGCCAGTGTGGCGGCCATGGCGACAACGTGGTCCTCGGCGACCTCGCCTTCGAACGGACAACCGAAGGAGGCGGCGATCGTAACCTGCCCCTTAAGACCCGCCGCCTGCGCCATGGCGACGATCGCGCGGGCAGAGTCCAGCGTTTCCGCGCTGGTCTGCCCCTGGTTGGCGACGGCGAAACGATCCGACGCGACGCAAACCGCGCCGAGTTCGTGCAGCCGTCCGGTTGCGATCGCGCGCTCTGCCCCGCGCGCGTTGAGGACAAGGCCGATGTAGCTGGCGCCATCCACCTGGGGCAGACCGGCGCAGACCTCTTCGGCGTCGGCCATCTGTGGTACCCGCTTGGGATTGACGAAACTGGTCACTTCTATCCGGCGCGCTCCGGCATGCAGGCTGCGGCGGATCAGTTCGAGCTTGTTCGCCGTGGTGACGAGCGTCTTTTCGTTCTGCAGGCCGTCGCGCGGACCGACTTCGACAAAATCAATCGCTGCGGTTGTCACGCCTTTCTCCCAACTTGCCTCGGCAAGCCCGTCTTCCTGGCCTGCGCAATTGTCAAGGCGTCGGACTCCTCGTTGTCAAGCGCGCGGCGGCGAGGCCGCTTTCCGGCCCCCGCCGCGTTCGTTCAGCGGGGCGATGGGTGTTCCTCGCGCCGAATTCATCAGGAATTAGAGCGCATCCGGAGCTATCCGTCTTCGGCTGCCGCATGCTCTGCAAGAGGAACCGTCATTGAATTGCCGATCGCTTTGAGCAGCAAATCGGCGGGCACCGGCTTGTGCAGCACGGTCAAATCAGCGCGTGCCGCCTCGGCGAGACGCGTGGGGTGGGTGTCGCCGGTAATCAATAGAACCGGGAGTTCCTGGCCCGCTAGAGCGCGGAGCCGGCGCGCGGCCTCTATCCCGTTTTCGCCATTACGCAGCCGGAAATCGCAGATAGCAAGATCGGGCGCTTCTCGCCGCGCTGCCGCACAGGCTTCCGCAATGGTTTCACAGCCCACCGCATCGAAGCCGGCATCGGCAAGCAGGGCGCACAAGCCTTGGCGCACTGCCTCGTCATCCTCCAGAATCAACACGCGGTCACCCGAGCGCTTGAACGCAGGCACTACTGCCGGCTGGGGCTGCGTTTCGAGAGGGGGCGTCGCCACACTCGCCGGAAGCTCGAGTCCGAACACGCTTCCCTGACCAGGCTTCGAGCTGAGCGTAATCCGTGCACCGATCAGGTCTGCGAGCCGGCGCGCGATGGCAAGGCCCAATCCGAGACCTTTGCGACGATCACGCTCCGGGTTCGACAATTGCAGAAAGTCAGCAAAAATGGCCTCGTGGTGATCCTTGGGAATGCCGATGCCGGTGTCCCACACCTCAACGCGCACCACCGTGCCGCGCCGGCGGCAACCGACGAGCAGGCCTCCGGTGACCGTGTAGCGGATCGCGTTGGTCACGAAATTTTGCAGGATCAGTTTGACCAGGGTCGGGTCGGACCGGACCCACAGATCGCTGTCGCGCGTCCGGTAAAACAACTGCCGATCGTCCGCCGTGCTGCCCGTCTCCTCCTCGATTTGGCGCAGGATCGGGCCGATGGCAAAGGACTGCCATTGCGGGACAATCACGCCCGCTTCGGCGCGCGAGAAATCGAGCAAGGCGTCGAGCATCTCGGATGACGCGCGCAGGGCGGCAAGAGCCTGATTCATCGTGTCGCGTTGCACGTCGTCAAGCCTGCTGCGATCGAGCAAGGCGAGGAACAGGCCGAGCGCGTGAATCGGCTGGCGCAGGTCATGGCTGGCGGAAGCCAGGAAGGTCGATTTGGCCGCATTGGCTTCGTCCGCCTCGGCCTGCGCACGCCGGGCACGCTCCACCTCGCGCTCGAGGCTGCGGGCAAGTTCCGCGTTGCGGAAACTCAGTTCGATGGTGCGCTGGTAGGTTTGCCCCGCCACCGTGGTATTGGAATAAGTGCCAAGGCAATAGATGATCATCAGCAGCGGCATGTAGGTAAAGTAAGGATTGCTGCCCGCCGTCAGCCACAGAGCCACGAACGACACCAGTTCGACCACGATGAACGTGCAGATGTAGGCCAGGTGCACGCGCGGCAGCGGGCTGTACGAGGTGATGCCGCCGCTCAGCACTCCACCGATCGCCATGACCACGAATATGAACTGGTCGGGCTGCGCCTCGGCCGCGGCAATCCACAGCAGCGCACCCCATCCCGCGGCGTGGAGAGACTGGGTCACCATCAGCCGCCGCACCATTCGCTCGGGATGCGCGGTGATCGCCTCGTCACGAATGAACCAGCGAATCTCGATCTGCTCGCTTAGCTTGAGCAGCGTCTGCGCGACCAGCCAGATCGCGATCGGCGTTCCCAGCTGGCGCAGCACCCAGGCGACGAACAGCGATAGCGCCAAGGTGGACCATGACGAGCGGCCGAGCACGCCGTAGATCAGGCGCACCTGTTCGACGAGCACCGCACGTTGCGGGGAAGCCGTCAGGTCCCGGTCCGAAGCTGCAGCGGTGCCTGGCGTCACAACAAGCCCACCTCACGCGCGCGGAACACCGCGGCAGTGCGGTTGGTTACGCCAAGCGATTTCAGGATCAGTTGGACATGCCCGCGCACGGTGAATTCGGAAAGGCCCAGGGTCCGGCCGATCGCCTTGTTCGACTGGCCTTCGCTCAGCAGTTTCAGCACTTCGACCTGGCGCGGGCTGAAGTCCGGCGAGCCGGTGGGCTCGTGCTGGATCCCAGGCAGCTGCCGCCGCAGGACCGAGACAAGGCGTTCGGGCGATTCGGATTTGGCGACCAGTGCCTCGACGCCGCTGGCCATGGCGCGCGCCAGCACCGTCTGGTCCTGCTCAGAGGTGACGAACACGATGCGGCAGCCGGGCCACCGCAGTCGCAGCATAGGGACGGCTTCGATGCCGCTTATGCCTTGCAGATTGATATCAAGCAGTACGACGTCGGGAATCGCCCCATTCCATTCCAGCGCCGTCCCGAGAGCCGCGAACGAAGCGAACCGCGCGCCGGGAAAGCTTTGCCGGATGATCAGTTCCACGCCCGAACTGAACAAGCCGTGGTCATCAATCAACAGGAAGTTGGGACTGGACAACACTCGCCCCCGCTTGAACGGTAACCCCGATAGCCCCCTCGCCATCGATGCGACCTCATCATCGAAAATCCGTTTCGCGACAAGCCTTCGAATTTGGCTGCCGCGAGGCCGGACAATCAAAACGCATTGACCGGTTCTCCGCGTGGTCTGCGGTGAGTGTCGATGGCCCTGAGCGCTTCCCCTGCGAGCACTGTCCCGCGCCGGGAATCGCACCATACATTTTGACTAGTCTCCGCGCCCAGGCAGTCAAAATGTCGTGATTTCCTGCACTTCCCAAGGTGTGTATCCGAAACGGATGCGGGGGATGAAGATCGGGAATTGCGGGCCGTTGGGTTCGCTCGGGCTGGCTCTGGCGTTGCACGCGGGCCTTGGTGCGGAACCAGCGGCGGCCCAAGCGGCGCCGCCGTCGCCGCCTGTGGATGCGACAAGGCAGGGCGAGGTCCTTCAGCGCCAGCAGCAGGAACAGATCCAGCAGGATGTTACCCGCATCCTGACCAGCCCGCAGCCGCAGACCGTGATCGAGGTGCCGACCCACGAAAAGGCGGTCGCCAGCCAAGGCTCCTGCCGCGAGATCACGGCGATCGAATTCGAACATAGTCCGCTGCTGGACGAAGGCCGCCGCCGCGAACTCACCGCGCCCTATATCGGCCGCTGTCTCGGGCTTGGCGACGTCGAGAACCTGCTGTCCGACATCACCCGCTTCTACATCGAGAAGAGCCGGCCGACGACGCGGGTCTACATCAAGCCGCAAAGCCTGCAGCAGGGCGTGCTTGTGCTCGACGTGGTGGAGGGCAAGGTCGAGAAGGTCGTGCTGGACGACAAGGCCAAGGGCACGATCAATATGTCCGGCGCCTTCGGAAACGTGGCCAACAAGGCCTTCAACCTGCGCGTGTTCGAACAGGGGCTCGACCAGATCAACCGCCTCGCCTCGAACCATGCGACGCTCGACATCCTGCCGGGATCCCAGCCCGGCTACAGCGTGGTGCGCATATCCAACCGCGTGGGATCGCGACTCCACGTCAGCGGATCCTACGACAACACCGGACAGCCTTCCACCGGCCGCAACCAGGCTACCGGGACGGTCATCCTGGACAATGTGCTCGGGATCAACGACCTGATCAGCTATTCACGCCGGCAGACCGTGTTCCCGGGTGGACCGAACCGCGATTCCCGCTCGAACAGCGTGCTGTTCTCGGTGCCGCGCAACGCCCTGACGCTGAGCGGGGGCTACAACGATTCGGACTATACCTCGCAGACGGTGACCGGCGGGGGCACGGTGTTCGTGCTGACCGGGCACAACGCCACCGCCTTCGGCCGCGCCGACCTCCAGATATACCGTGACAGCCACAACAAGGTGGAACTGTCCGCGCAAATCACCAACAAGCGCAACCGCAACTACATAAACGGCATCTATCTGCCGGTCAGCTCGCGCGTGCTCACCGTGCTCGAATTCGATGCCAACTGGTCTATCCTGATGGGACGCGGCTCGCTGAAGCTCGGCCTGGGCGCGGTCAAAGGGCTGAAGGCGCTTGGCGCGCTGGATGACGCCGTTGCGCAGACCGGGCCGGGAGGCCCGCGTGCGCAGTTCACCAAGCTGACCGCGCATGCCTACTACTCGTCCGCGCTTTCCGCGGGCCGCACCACCCTGATCTTCTCGAGCGAGGTGGAAGCGCAATACGCGTTCGATCCGCTCTACAGCAGCGAGCAGATGGTGATCGGATCACCGTTCACGGTCCGCGGCTTTCTCGTCGGCAGTCTCGTGGCCGATCGCGGCGCCTTCCTGCAAAATGACCTGACGGCGCTGCTGCCCGTGCAGATCGGCCCGCTGCATGGGCAGATCCGTCCGCACCTGGGGCTCGATGGTGGCTTTGTTGGCTCGGCGTCGCCGGGCGGACCGAGTGGCACCATCGCCGGCGTCTCCGGCGGGGTCGGCGTCAGCGCCGGGCCGGTCAATCTCGATTTCACCGCGTCGCGCGCGATCGCTCGCGGCCCGCTTCCCGACGAAGGCACGCTGGCTTTCGTCAGGGCCTCACTCTCGTTCTAGGATGCGAACCATGCGCGCGTCGACGGCAACCCGCAGTCCCTCCCGCCGCCTGCTTTCGGCAAGCTCGGTCTCCACGCTGGCGCTGGCAGCCATGCTGGTCTCGGCCCCCGGCGGCCAGCTGCTGGCGCAAGTGGCGCCCAACAGCGCCGCCACCCAGGTCCGCAATGCCGATAACGGCGTGCCGGTGGTGCAGATCGCCAATCCCAATGCGGCGGGGATCTCGGTCAACACCTACGACGCGTTCAACGTTTCCACCCGGGGCGTCGTCCTCAACAACGCCACCGCCGCCGACGCCAATGCCGAAGGCCGGGTGACAACCCAGCTGGCCGGGCTGGTCGACATCAACCGCAACCTCACCGCGCCGGCCCGGGCGATCCTCAACGAGGTGACCTCGACCAACCCCACCGTGCTCGCCGGCTACCTGGAGGTGGCTGGGCAGAAGGCGGACGTGATCGTTGCCAATCCCAACGGGATTTCCTGTGGCGGGTGCGGCGTTATCAACACGGCCGCGTTCACGCTCACTACCGGACGTTCGCGGATCGACGGCACAGGACAATTGCTCGGCTTCGACGTGACCGGGGGGACGATTGCGTTAACCGGAGCAGGGCTCGATGCCCAGACCACAGATTATGCCGCGCTGCTGGGCCGCAAGATCGCGCTGGGCGGGCCGGCTTACGGGAAGGTGCTCGATGTCGTCGGCGGTGCCCACCGCTGGGACTACCAGGCACGAACCGCCTACGCGCTGGCCGGTGTTGGCGCGGCGCCCGACTACGCCATCGATTCGACCGCGGTCGGCGGAATCTACGCCAACCGAATCCGCCTGATCGCGACCGAGGCCGGGGTCGGCGTGCGGCTGCTGGGCGATGCGGCCGCAGTGGCAGACGATTTAACGATCACTGCCGCGGGCGATCTCGAATTGCGTGCCAGTATCTCCGCCGCGCGCGACCTTGCCATCGCTGCCGGTTCTGCTGGCGCCGGTGACCTGACGGCGAGCGATGCCAGCCTCACGTCAGGGCGCGACCTGGCGCTGGCCGCTGCGGGCAAGACAACCCTGACCGGTGGCGCGATCGTTGCGTCTGGCAACCTGTCGCTGACGTCTGCGGCGTTGGCCGATACGACGTCTGCCACCGCGCTGGCCAACGCCAACCAGCGCTATGCCGGCGGCGCAATGTCCTTCGACATCGCCGGTGCCGCGACGCTGGGCGGTACCAGCTTTGGTGCGGCCGGTTCGCTGACCGGACTCGTCGGCAGCCTGGCTACCACCGGCAGCGGGTTCGTCTATAGCAACGGCGGCGCCCTTGCGCTGACTGCGCGCTCGAGCAATCTCGATCTTGGCAGCTACGCGGTAACCAGCCCGGGTGCGCTGACGCTCGATGCCGCCGGTTTGGTCAGCAGCGCGGGCAATGGCACGGTGGTCAGCGACAACGGCGCGGTGACGGTTCGCGCCGGGGCTGGCCTCAACAATGCGGGCACGATTGCTGCCAATGCCGGAGGAATCGCGCTCCAGCTCGGCGGCACATCCGCCAACAGCGGCACAATCGTTGCGCAAGGCGATCTGACGTTGGCCGATCGCAGCGGCGGCGGCGGTGAGGCGTTCGCCAACGCTGCTGGCGGGCGCTTGCTCACCGCCGGTACGCTTTCGATGAAGGCGGCGGGACTGCGCAATGACGGGACCGTCCAGGCGGCCCGAACCATCGTGACCGCCGACACTCTGGCCAACACCGGACTGTTCATAGCCGCGACCGATCCCGCCGCTGATGCTGCGATCACCGTGGGTAGTCTGACCAACGCCGGCACGCTCCAGGCCTCTCGCGATCTGGCGCTGCACCTGGCGACCAGCTTCGCCAACAGCGGCACGGCCAGCGCCGTGCGCGGACTGACGATCGACGGTGGCGCCGTGGCAACCAATGCCGCGGGCGCGGCCATCTCGGGCGCAACGGTCAACGCGGTGCTGGCTAGCCTCGACAACGCGGGCACGGTCGTTGGCGGCAGTGCGTTGACGCTGGCGGCCACGGGTACGCTCACCAACCGCGCCACCATCGGCACCAACGGCGCGCTGCTTGTGACCGCGGGTTCGCTGAGCAACACTGCCACGGGTACGCTGCAATCGGGCATGGGCGGCAGCGTGTCCGCCACCGGCGCGCTGGTCAACGCAGGCGCGATCTATCTCGCCAACGCCAGCGGCAGCGGCACGGTCAGCGCAGGCACGCTCGACAACCAGGCCGGCGGGCAGATCGTCTCGCAGGCCGATCTCGCGCTGCGGATCGGCGGCGCCACGCTGATGAACGAGGGCAACCTGCTCGCGCAGGGCAGCCTGGCGATCACTGGGACCGGCTCCGCGCTGGCGGTGACCAATGCCGGAGGAGCGTTCATCCAGGCGGGGTCCGCTGCAGGCAAGTCCGTGACCATCGGCGGCAATGCGGTCAGCTTGACCACCGCGGCCAATTCGGTGCTGACCGGCAACGGCATCGCGCTCACCCTTGCGTCGCTCGACAATGCCGGCGCGCTCAACGCCAATGGCGCGCTGGCGTTCACCGCCACCGGCGCGGCCAGCAATTCGGGTGTGCTGATCGCGGGAACCACGCTGACCGGCACGGCGGCGAGCGTTGCGAACAGCGCCTCGGGCGGCATCCAGGGTGGCACCGGCGTGACTCTTTCGGCGAGCGGCACGCTGGCGAACGCGGGCACGATCCTGACCACGAGGGGCAACGGCGGCGCCATCACGCTCGGCGGCGCGCTCGACAATGCCGCCGGCGCGATTGTGCAGGCCGATGGCCTGCTTTCGCTCACCCCTGCAGGGGCTGGTTCTCGCAACGCTGGCACGCTGCTCGGCGTCGGGGGCGTGGCGCTTCACGGTGGCGCCAACGCGGTGACTTTCACCAACGCGGCAACAGGCGTGATCGCGGCACAGGCGGCCACGGGCGCGGCGCCGGTCACGTTGACGAGCGATGGTGCGCTCTCGCTGGTAAACATCGCCGGTGGCGTGCTCACCGCCGATCGCCTGGCGCTTGGGCTTGCGTCACTCGACAACGCGGGCGCGATCGGCGCGACAGCGGGATCGAACACGATCAACGTGGCGGGCACGCTCGTCAACAGCGGCAACCTCGTGCTCTCTGCCGACACCGCGGGCAGCGGCACGGTCACGGCCGCTTCGCTTACCAACAGCGGCAGCGTCGCCTCGAACGGGGCGCTCACTGTCAATTTCAGCACGGCGCTGGCCAACAGCGGCGCTTTGCAGGCGGTGGGCAACCTTTCGCTGATCGCGGGCAGCAATGCCACTACGTTGACCAATTCCGCTGCCGGACGCATTGCATCTGGCAGCGCGTTGTCCATCAGCGGCGCCAACACCGCTTTCTCCGACCAGTCAGGCCAAGTGACCGGGCAGACGGTGGCCGTCACGCTCGCCAGCCTGGCCAACACTGGCTCGGTCGTGGCGAACGGCAATCTCGGGCTGACCGTTTCGGGCGCGCTGGCGAATAGCGGAACGATCGGCGCCAATGCCACGCTGACACTGGCCGCGGGCAACCTGGACAATGCCTCGGCAGGGCAGATCCAGTCGGAAACCGGCGGCGCAATCACTGTCGCGGGTCTGTTGGACGATGCCGGTCGGATTTTCCTGGCCAACTCCAGCGGCAATGCCGCGCTCACCCTTGGGTCGCTCAAGGTGCAGCAGAGCGCGCGGCTGGTTTCGCTGGGCAAGCTGGCGCTGACCTTTACCGGCAGCGCACCCGCGCTCGACAACGCCGGCCTGATCTCGGCGCAAGACGACATCACGCTTTCCGGCGCGGGCCTCGCGCTTACCAATCGCCTCACCGGCACGATCCAGACGGCGCCCGCCAGCCCCACTACCACGGGGCGGATCACGCTGGATGGCAGCGGCACCGTGCTCATCAATCAGGGCCTCGTGCTCGGCAACGGGCTCGACTGGAGCTTCGCCTCGCTCGACAACCCGGGCACGATCCAGAGCCGCGGCGACCTGGCGCTGGCTTACAGCGGCGCGGGGCAGAACGCGGGCACGATCTACGCGCAAGGCGGGACCGCCGCGATCACCGCCGCTGGGTTCACCAACCTGGCCGGCAGCGTGTTCCAGGCCGACAAGGGCGCAACATTCACGCTCGCAGGGGATCTGAACAATGCCGGCACGCTGATCGGATCGACCGACGGTGCGGGCACGCTGCTGGTCAACGCGGCGAATTTGGCCAACAGCTCGACGATCCAGTCCGGCAAGGACGCCACCTTCAATCTTTCGGGTAGCGGCTTCGTCAACAGTGGCACGGTGATCGCTGCGGGCGACCTCGCGATTCACGGCACCGGCACGGCCCTGGCCGTGTCTGCGACCGGTAGCGGCGTGATCGCCGCACAGGCCGCCGCAGGAGCACCGTCGGCCCGCCTTACGATCGATGGGCCTGCCACCGTGCTGACGACCGATGCGGGGGCGGCAATCGCCGCCGATGCCGCCAGCCTGACACTCGGCTCGTTCTTCAACGCGGGCCGCTTCGTCACCGGTAGCGGCGCGACAGACCTGACGATCGCTGGCACGCTGACCAATACCGGAAAGGTCTTCACCGGCGGCACGCTGGGTTTGACGGCGGCTTCGCTCGACAACCGGCTCGGCGCGGTCTTCGCGCCCGACAACGGCACGATAACGCTCGGCACCGACCTGACCAACGCCGGCACGGTTTATGTCGCCGGCAACCTGGCGCTGCGCGCGATCAACGGCGACAACCGCGCGATCGCCTTCGACAACCGCTTCACTGCCGGGCCGGGCGGATCGACCGGGACAGACGGATTGTTCCAGGTGGTCGGGACGCTCGATGCAAAAGCGGGCGGATTGGCGCTCGGCATCGATGCGGGCTCGACGCTGCTGGCGGGGCGGCTCGACCTCGGCATCGCGTCGATCAGCAATGCGGGAACGATCCAGGGCGATGTGGGGTCGTCGATCGGGCTTTCGGGCGCGTTGCTCAACCAGGGCGCGATCTACTTCGTTCCAGCAACGAGCGGGATATTCCCTGCCGTTACCATCAGCGCGGACACGATCACCAACGGCGGCACCGGGGATATCGAGGCAGCGACGGGGCTAGCTCTCAACGGCGCCAACGGCATCAGCAATGCGCAGGGCGGCAAGATCGTCGCCAATGACGCGCTGACCCTCGCCACACCGGGCAACGGCGCGCAGGTGGTCAACGCGGGCCTGCTGTCCGCCGACACGATCCTCGCCAACCAGGTCCGCCAGTTCGTGTTCCAGCCCACTGGGCGCAGCACATCACGGCAGTTCACGATGCGGCCCAACGATTCCGGCCTGACCGGAACGCTGCTGCAGCTGGCGGACGGTGCGCAGATCTCGGCATCGGATTCGTTCCTGATCGGCGTTGACAGCCTTTCCATGCAGGGCGCGGGTTCGAGACTGGTGGGCGGCAGCGGGGTGTCAGGCCTCACCACCTTCGGCCCGCTGACCGTCAACGGGCTGATTTACGGCGACGGCGGCCTCAATCTGGAGGTGCGCAGCGACCAGCCTCTGGTTGTGTCCAGCACGGGGGCAATCGCGTCGGGTGGCGTGACCTCGATCATCGCGCGTCCGGCCTTTGTCAGCCAGGCTGGACAGGTCATCAACTCGGGTGAAATCTACGGCGCCACCGCGGTCAACATCACGGCTGGCGGCGCGATCATCAACAAGGGTTCCAGCGACGTCGCCTCTGCCTCGGCAGGCTTTGCCGGATCGATCGATTCGGGTGGCACGATCACGCTGACGACCAGCATCCCCACGTATGGTTTTGTCGGTACGATCGCCAACTACAGCCAGATCAACGCTTCCGGCGACATCACGATCAACACCACGAACTTTACAAACTCGACCCCGGGCGACTGGACCCGGACCTCGTCTTCCCAGACCACCTCCGATCCTTCGGTCTTGGTCAGCGTGGGGGCGAGAAGCTGCACCAACGCAACACCCTCGGTCTGCACCGACGAGCAAATCTTCCGGCGTCAGATGCACCGCTTCGATGTCGAGTCGTTCGCCAACGGGCTGTCGGGGCCGTCTTATTCGCCGCAGGTCGTTTCGGGCGGCTCGCTGTCGATCAACGGGTTCAACCGGGTGGAAAACGTCGGCGGGACGCTGTCCGCCGTCACCATCAACCTCAACGGTGCTAACGCCTCGTCCACTTTCCCCCCGGATTCGCTGGGCCTGGAGACGAAGGAGACCCGGTTCTACTTCCTCGATGTCGTCAGGCACACGATCACCTTCGCCAACCCGAGCAGCACCACCGTGCTGTCCGATGTTACCACCACGGCGACGAAGACGTGTTTCAGCGTTGCCGACGATCCCGCCTGCGGCCAGAATTTCGGTGAGATCAACACGCTCTTCTCCATCCGTGCGGCAGCCACCAATCCGGGCATTTTTGCAGTAACGCTCAACGGCAACAATTTCGGGCTGACCAACGTCCGTTCGGTCCGAACCGTCAATGCCAACACGATGACCGCAACGGCCACCGCCCCCGGAGCATCGTCGGGCACGGCCACCGGCACCGCCGCCCCGACCGCGGGCGGCGTGGGCACCACCGGCGCGACCGGCGCCACCGCCGCGACCGGAACAGGCGCGGGCAACGGCGCCGCGCTGGCGGCCGGCACCGCCACGATGATCGCCGGGGTGAGCGGGGCGATGACGGGCGCGACCGCGGTAACCGGCACCGGCCCGACCGCGATTGCCAATCCGGTCAGCGTCACCACGGTGGGCGGGAAACCCGCGGTTTCGTTCGGCGGCACCACGGTCACGCTGCCGACTAATCCCAATGGGCGCTTCGTGACGGTGCCGGGATCGTCGGGGCAGTTCCTGGTCGAATCGAACCCGCTGTTCACCACGCCGCTCGCCAGCCTCAGTTCGGACCTGCTTGCGCAGAAGCTCGGGATCGGGCCAGATGCGCTGGGCAAGCGGCTGGGCGATGCCGATTACGAAGCGTACCTGATCAGCCAGCAACTGCTCGGCGCCACCGGGCGCACGCTGCTGTCCAGCTATGCCAGCCTCGATGACCAGCTTTCCGCGCTTTATGACAACGCCGCGAAGTACGCGCAGGCCAACGGCCTTACCATCGGCCAGCCGCTGACCGAGGCGCAGGCCGCCGCGCTGCCCGGTGACATCATCTGGCTGGTGCGCACAACCGTGGGTGGCGAAAGCGTGCTGGCGCCGGTCGTCTATCTCTCGCCCGCAACCAAGGCTGCGCTGGTGACCGGCAGCGGCATCATCGCAGACAACGTCAACCTCCAGCTGACCTCGCTCACCAACGACGGCGGCAACATCACCGGCACGAAGACCAACGTCATCCGCGTCACGGGCAACATCATCAACACCAACGGCGCGCAGATCACCGGCGGCCAGGTCTATCTCAAGTCCGCCACCGGGACCGTTTCTAACCTGGCGAGCACGATCCAGGGCACGCAATCGGTGGCGATCGTGGCGGCTGGCGACGTGACCAACACCGGAGGAACGATCTCGGCGGACAGGGTCGCGCTGCGGTCCGACAACACGGCGGTCGATCTCAAGGGCGGCACTATCACCGCGGGCACGGCGCTTTCGGTCGATCAGTACCAGGGTATCAAGATCGACGGGACCAACAACCTTTACGGCAAGAACCTGGCGTTGACGACGCGCGGCGGCAGCATCGAGGTCGCCACCCAGACGCAGACCGTGCAGAACGGAACGACTGTGGCCACCCAGGTCGGTCCACGCGCCGCGATCGTGGCGAGCGAGAGCCTGACACTGAACGCGGCGAAGGACATCAACGTCAAAGGCGGCACGGTCAGCGCCGGGAAGGACCTGGTGCTCAACGCGGGCAATGCCATCGACATCGGCACTATTACCACCACCGAAGCAAGCGCATCGAAATCCAAGCAGGGCCGCACCACCACCACAAGCGCATCCACAAGCACCACCAACATCGGCTCCAACCTGAGCGCAGGCGGCAATCTGGTTCTCAAGAGCGGGGGATCGACGACGATCACCGGCAGCAACATCAACGCTGCGGGCGATGCCGCGATCGTGGCGGGCGGGGTGGTAACCATTGCCGCGGCCACCGACACGAGCAGTTCGAAGACGACCGAGAAATACAGTGGCGTCTTCCAGAAGCGGACCACCACCACAACCGTCGACACCGCGACGAACGTGGGATCGAACGTCACCACCGGCGGTTCGCTCTACGTCAAGTCGGGCGGCGACACGAACATCACCGGGGGCAGCCAGATCAAGGCCGGCGGCGATGTCGTTGTCGATACCTCGGGCAACAACCTCAACATCCTGGCGGGCAACGACAAGACCACGACCGTGGTCGATTCGAAGAAATCGGGCTTCGGCGTGGGCGGCGGGCTTTACGGCTCCGAGTCCGTCCGCACGACCGACAAGGAGACGCGCAACGTTTCGTCGGGGATCGCCGCCGGCGGCCAGCTCGCTCTGGTCAACAACAAGAACGTGACGATCCAGGGTTCGAACGTCAGCGCGGACAAGGGCGGGCTGATCCAGGCCACCAACGATGTCAACATCCTGGCCGGCGCCGACACGAGCGAGGTGACCAGCCACAAGGAAACCAGTTGCATCCTGTGCGTCACCAGCAGCAGCAGCGGCTCGACGTCAGCGGGCGCGAGCGCCTTCGCGAAGAAGACAGGCACTGGCGGCGAGGTTTCTGCCCAGGCCCAGGCATCGGCGGAGGGCAAGAATTCCTCCTCGCTCAACTTCTACAGCAAGACGGTGACCGACAGCCAGGCGAAGAAGTCCGACAGCGTCGCCTCCAACGTGACGTTCGGCGACAAGGGCGCAATCGTGGCGGGCAACACCCTGACCATCCAGGGCTCGAACGTGGCGACCACCGTCGGTGATCTCGTGCTCAAGGGCAAGGACGTGAATATCCTGTCCGGCGAGAACACCGAGACGAGCACGACGACGAGCAAGACCACATCGGTCGGCATCTTCGTCGATTCGCAAGGCAAGGCGAGCGCGGAGGCCAAGGCCGGCGCGATCGGCGCGGTCGCGGCCAAGGGCGGCAACGCCGCGTTGGCGGCGGGCGGTAATGCCAGCGCCAAGGCTTCGGCTGAAGGATCGAGCACGGTGACGATTGGCGCGCGCGTCACCAGCTCGAAGGACACCACCGACAAGCTGACCAACGTGGGCAGCCAGATCAGTTCGGGCGGCAACCTGGTGATCGTGGCGGACAACGATATCACCACGCGCGGCGCGAACCTTTCGGCGGCGGGCAAGCTGGTCGAATCCGCCACCAACATCAACAACCTGGCGGCGACCGATCACGACATCACCACGTCGAGCAGCAGCCAGACGACTGCCGGACTTTACCTCAAGGCCGGAGGCAAGGCCGAGGCCGAGGCGGGGGTCGAAGGTTCGGTGCAGCTTTCGCCAGACAAGATCGCCGCACAAGCCGGCGGCGCGGGCAGCCCGGCCAAGTTCGGGGCCACTGCCGGGGTCAAGGTCCAGGTCGATGCGAGCGCGGGGTTCCGCGTGGCGAACGAGGCCACCAATTCGGTCGAGGGCAGCACGCACGCGGTCACCACCACGCTGTCAGCCGGCACGGACGTCGTCCGCGTGGCGAAGAATGCGATTAACGATCAGGGCACGCAGATCGCGGCAGGCGGAGACATCCTGCAAAGCGCGACGACGCTGACCGATCGCGCCGCTGCGGACACGAAGTTCTCCTCTACCTCCAGCCGCAGCGATGTCTTCGAGATCGGGGTGACCGCCAATGCCGGCGTGTCGCAGGGGCTGACCACCGACGCGCAGCTTGGCGCGGGGGTGAAGCAGGGCTTTAGCCATAACCAGTCCGCAGAAAGCGAGAGCTCGAGCAAGGCCGTTACGTCCAGCTACAGCGCGGGTGGCCGCGTGGTTTCCGTCACCAGCGGCAAGACCTCGCTCGAAGGCACGCAGATCAAGGGCGATCAGGGCGTTGCGATCCAGGCTGGATCGTTCGATTACCAGGCCGCGCAGAACACCGAGAACAAGTCCGGCAAGGAGATCGGCGTCGACCAGAAACTGAGCGTCGACATCATCGGCAAGACCGTGGCCGGGGGCGTCGAGGCCGAATACGGCAAGAGTTCGAGCGCCAGCAGCGAAGCTGTGGTCGGCAAGATCGAATCCGGTTCGGGCAAGGTCAGCGTGAGCACTACGAATGGCGATCTGCGGCTCGTCGGCACCGAAATCAGCGGCGCGAAGGGCGTCGACGTCGGCGCCACTGGGGGCAACGTCTTGTTGGAGGCTGCGCGTTCCACCTCGACCAGCACGGCGGAAACCGCCAATGCCGGCGTGGACTTCACCGTAGGCAAGGAAAAGAAGGCAAGCAACGGCGGCACGCCGGGTGACGTCAATGGCAACAGCCTGGAAGTGAAGGGCGGTTACCAGGTGGACCGCACCAACACGGTGAAGAACGAGGTGGTCAAGCTATCCTCCAGCCAGGGCACCGTTAATGTCGTGGGCGACAGCGTCACGCTGCAGGGCACCCGGATCGACGCCGCTACCGGCGCCAACGTGGTTGCGACCAAGGGCACGGTAACCAACCAGGCGGTGGTCGATATCAACCAGAGCCAGGGCGGCGGGTTCAACGTGGCCATCGGCCTGGAACAGTCACCCAAGGACGCCAAGCCGGGGACCGGCGGCAAGGATCCGGCGGCATCCGCCAATGCGCCGTCCAACGCGAACACGGGCGGCATCTCCGGAAACCGTCCCCGTGCGAACGCCAACGCCGCACAGAATACAGTCCTGCCGACGCCATCAGGGGGCCGAGCGCGGGCCGATGCGAACGCCGCGCAGAATCCGGTGATTCCGTCGCCGAACCCGGGCCTGGGGCAGACCGATGGGGGCACTCCTCCCGCAAAGCCCAAGCTTGAAACCGAGGGCAGCGGTTCGGGCGGATTCAATGTCTATAACCAGACCGACAAAAAGACGATCGACACCCGCATCACCACCCAATCGGGTCCGGCGTTTGTCGGCAGCGGCGTTTCGCCGATCGCGCAGCAGGCGATCACTGGCCCCGCTGCCCCGCAAGTGGCAATCGGTCCCGGTATCGCTGCGGGCGTGGTGACCACACGAAACCAGGCCGACAGTCTCTCGCCCGAAGCTCCGCAGACGGGCGGCGCTAGCGCCGTGTCTACCGGCGGCACCGCGCTTCGACAAGGGGCGGGTGTTCCAGGCGCGCAAACGGCCGTGGGTCGGGCCACCGGGATTTCGGGCGTGCCCTCCAGCGCTATCACGGTTGCGCCGATAACGGCCAATCCGGGCGTGCGGGAGCAGGCGGTGTCTCCGGCAGCCGGACTAAGCAACGCGGCGACACCCGCCGCCATCGCGCCGGTCGGTGCGGCCATTCAAGCCGCAACCCCGCTTGCGGCCCCCGAGGCGCGCGCCGTTTCGCGCGCCGGCGGCCTGCCCGCGGTGAGTCAGGCGGTCGTTCCGGTTCCGGCCAGCCCCATCCAATCGGCCGCGCCCGTCGCGATCGTGGCAACGCCCAAGATCACCTACACTCCGCCCGTGCAGCCAGGCAGCAACCAGACCGGCGGTATGACCACCGTCACGCAGCCGCCGCGCGAGCAGCAAGGCGGCAGCACCATCACGCCCGAACCGCAGCGCGACAAGCCGGGCGGTGGCACGCCCATCACGCCCGTGCCGCAGCGCGACAGGCCGGGCGGTGGCACGCCCATCACGCCCGAGCCGCAGCGCGACAAGCCGGGCGGCGGCACGCCCATCACGCCCGAACCGCAGCGCGACAAGCCGGGCGGCGGCACGCCCATCACGCCCGAGCCGCAGCGCGACAAGCCTGGCGGCGGCACTATCCCCACCACGCCCGCGCCACAGCGCGAGAGGCAGGGCGGAGGCACCACCACGGCGCCCGAACCGCAGCGCGACAAGCAAGGCGGTGGCACCACCGTGACCGAAGTGCGGCAAGGCGATCGGACAGGAACGAACGATACTGAACGATCGACGGGGAGGTCGAGCGACACGACACCCTCCCGTCCCGTAAATCAGTTCGCGGAGCCTGCGTCACCGAGCGGGCATGACGCGAACGTCAAACCGACTCACGAAGATTCGGTCCCTGCACAAATGGACCCCAATCGCGAGGTTTTGCGCCCGCAGATCGCGCCCGCACCGAAGGGCCAGATGATAACAGCCATGACCGAAAACGGCGGGGATTTGCCCTGCTGGATCACGATCGACCCGAGAACGGGGGCGATCAAGGGTAGTCCATCGAACGGAACTGCCGCTGCGAACGTCCCCGTCATCGTCGTCGAATTGGTGCCCCAAGCCGATGGCACAACGCGGCGCGTCTCCATCGAGGTCAAACCCAATCAGTTCGGCGCCGGCGGCACCGAGTGCAACACGGTCCGCACCATTCCCACAGCGACGTCGGGGCAAGCGAAGCGAATGCAGGGACAATAGCCAATATGGCTCCGCATAGGGGCGAGCGTCACCAACCCGGTGGTGGTGGGGGCGTGCGCATCATTGCGGGTCATCAAGGCTGAACTGATCGTCGTCCTCGTGATAGGTGAAGATTTCTGCGTAACGCCCCCAGTTGGTCACGGTCTTGAGCGTCTCCCGGGCAAAATCCTCGCTCATGTGGTCTTCCAACTCGTCGCGGAAACGGCGCGCGGGAGCTTTGTGGCTGGCGCGCTCGTCAAGGATGCGGCGGATGTGCTGGGCCAG
This sequence comes from Novosphingobium sp. EMRT-2, assembly GCF_005145025.1. Lineage (NCBI taxonomy): Bacteria > Pseudomonadati > Pseudomonadota > Alphaproteobacteria > Sphingomonadales > Sphingomonadaceae > Novosphingobium > Novosphingobium sp. EMRT-2. Next base: position 3,216,055 of record NZ_CP039695.1, read on the forward strand.
CGGGACATGGGCGAGCAGCGCTTCGCCAAACAGCGCCTTGCGATGGTCAACATCGGCGCCCGCGTAGCGACGGGCCACCGGCGTGAGCAGCAATTCGGCTCCCCGCAACTCGGCGAAGCGCAAGAGCTGGAGCGTTTCGGCCATCGGGAACAGGTCGTCGATCTCGAAATTGAGTGAATCCGCCAGTTCGGCCATGCTTGCACGGCCGTTGAAGGGCGTGCCATCCACTTCCTCGATCAAGCCGGCGAGGGTGTTGGTGGAAACACACGGCAGCACCATGGCGATGCCGGTGCCCGGGAACACGCCGTCGCGGGTGGGGTGGGATTGCGCTGGCCTTGCCGTCATGCGCGCGTAGATATCGTCCACTAGCGCACGGAAGGGCGGATCGAGCCGGTCGCGTGGGCGGGGGATGTCCACCTTTATCTCGGCGACCACGCGGCCGGGATTGGATGAAAAGACCAGAATGCGGTCGCACATCTGCACTGCTTCCTCGATATTGTGCGTGACGATCAGGATCGATTTGATCGGCATCCGCCCTTCGGACCACAAGTCGAGCAGATCGGTGCGCAAGGTTTCGGCGGTCAGGACATCGAGCGCCGAAAAGGGCTCGTCCATCAGCAACAACGAGGGATTGACCACCAGGGCACGCGCCAGCCCCACGCGCTGGCGCATCCCGCCCGACAGTTCCTTGGGATAGGCATTTTCGAAGCCATCAAGGCCGATGAGGTCGATCGCCGCCAGCGCGCGGCTTCGGCGCTCGTCGGCGGGAACCTTTTGCGCTTCCAGCCCCAGTTCCACATTCTGCTGAACCGTCAGCCACGGAAACAGCGCAAAGGTCTGGAACACCATCGCCACCGACGGATCGGGGCAATCGGCGGTGGCGATCCGCTCCACCCGGCCCTCGCGCGGATGGATCAACCCGGCGATAGAGCGCAGCAAGGTGGATTTGCCCGACCCCGAACGCCCGAGCAGGCCGACCACTTCGTCCTGGTAGAGCGTGAGATCGACGTCTTGCAGAACCAGATGCCCACCGGGCGGCGGGCCGTAATAGTGGTTCAACCCCTTGACCTCGATCAGCGGATGAACAGGAGCGATGGTCACCATGGGAGTTACTCCGGGTAAAGATGTCAGACTAAGGTGCCAGCGCGCTGCCGCTAGGACAGGCGCAGACGGCGTTCGCCAAATGCATAGAGCGGTCGCCAGACCATGCGGTTGAAGCTCAGCACGAAAAGGCTCATCACGCCGATGCCCAGCGCTACGCGCGGGTAATCGCCTGCGGTGGTGGCGTCCGCGATGTAGGCGCCGAGGCCATGGGCCGCCAGGCGATGGTTGCCCCACGTCACCACTTCGGCGACAATCGAGGCGTTCCACGATCCGCCCGAAGCGGTCAGCGCGCCGGTTATATAGTAGGGGAAGATGCCGGGGAGCGCGACCTGCCGCCACCATTGCCAGCCCTTCACCCCGAACATGCCCGCCGCCTCGCGCAGATCGTTGGGGATCGAACTGGCTCCCGCGATGACATTGAACAGGATGTACCATTGCGTCCCCAGGATCATCAGCGGGGATAGCCAGACATCGGGTGTCAGGTCGAAGCGCACGATGGCGATCACCGCAAAGGGAAACAGGACGTTGGCCGGAAAGGCTGCGAGAAACTGGGCGATGGGCTGCACGCGCTCGGCAAGGGGCGGGCGCAGGCCGATCATCACGCCCAGCGGCACCCACACCAGGCTGGCCAGCACGATCAACACGATCACCCGGAGCATGGTGACGATCGCATCGGCGAAGGCCGTGCCGATGTCGGCAAGGCTGAGCGAGGTCAGCACATAATGCGCGATCCAGCCCAGCGCGCCTGCCACCCCCATCCATACCAGCGCCCGCCACAGCCGTTCGGCCCACGGACCGGCCGGTCCGGCCACAGCATCAGCCCGGGGGCGACGGCGCGGTTCCATCGCCAGCAACAGGCGCCCGATAGCCGCGAAAGGCGCAAAGATTTTCGGCAGCACCCGTGTGCTGCGCAGCAGGTCGTAGGCCCAGCTTCGGGGCACGTCGGCGCTTGCGGTCTGTTCGAACCGGAAGCGATCGGCCCAGGCGACGATGGGGCGGAAAAAGAGCTGGTCATAGGCGATGATCACCAGAGCCATCATGCCCACCGCCCAGCCGACGCTATGGAAATCCTGCCGCTGGATCGCGAGCGCCAGATAGGAGCCGATCCCCGGCAGCGTGACGGTGGTGTTGCCGACGGTGATCGCTTCGGAAGCCACCACGAAGAACCAGCCACCGGACATCGACATCATCGCGTTCCACACCAGCGCCGGCGTGGCGAATGGCAGATCGAGCCGCAGAAACCGCCGCAGCGGCGAAAGGGTGAAACCTTCGCAGACCTCTTCCAGATCGTCAGGCAAGCTGCGCAGCGACTGGTAGAAGCTGAACGCCATGTTCCATGCCTGCGAGGTGAAGATGGCAAAGATGCTGGCCAGTTCCACCCCCAGCACATTGCCGGGAAACAGGTTCATGAAGAAGGTGACGGTGAAGGTCAGGAAGCCGAGGATTGGCACCGACTGCAATATGTCGAGTGCCGGCACGATGATCCGCCCGGCATGCTTGCTGCGCGCCGCCAGCGTCGCCACGACAAGGGTGAAGAGCGTGGACGCGAACAGCGCCGCAAACATCCGCAGGATGGTCCGCAACGCGTAATAGGGCAGATGCGCCGGGTTGAGCGTAACCGGTTCAAGGTGCAGGCTCGACAGCGGCTCCACCGCGCCTTCGGCGCCGCGAAACACCAGCAGGGCAATGCCCGACAGGATCACAAAGGCAATCGCGTCCTCGCGATTGGGGCGCGTCAGGCGCAGCATCCGCGAGAAGGATGGCAGGATGGGGATCGGGTTCTTGTCCGGGCTCATGACTCAGCCCTCCACATGGGTTGTCAAAAGCCGGCGTGAATCCGCAGGGCAAAGATATTGGCCGGACCGCGATCCCGGTTGTATCCGGGGTTGGCGATGTGCTGATAGTCGAAGGTCAGCGCGCCCCAGTCGACCGGGCGGAAGGCATAGTAGGCCTCGATGATCTGTTCATCGCCCGGATGGGGCAAAGCGCCATCACCCACCAGCACGCCAAGGCCACCAGCCGCCAGCCAGCGCTTGTGCGCATCGGAAATGCCGTTGACCACGCCCGCGATGGCCAGTGTGTCCTGCGGCCGCCCCCACGCCTTGCCTTTCAGCGCCCCGCCAAGGGCAAAACTGCGGTCGATATCAGTGAAGTCATACGTCTCGATCGCGCCATCGCTGGTTCCGGCGCGCAGAAACACGCCCAGAGCGTCGGTCACATCCTGCTCGGCATTGAGCGCGATGCCAAAGCGATCCTGCTTGCGCCGGACCGGAGCCAGTTCCGGGGGCTGACCCGTGCCGCGCGCCTGCGCCAGCGCATCGTCGAAACGCGCAAACTTTCCGCGATTGCGAAAGCCGGTCACTCGCAAGGCGCCATTATGCCCGGCGATGCGGAAGCGGCGCTCACCCTCGACTATCACCGCGTTCTGGCTGAAGTTGCTCTCGAGTTCGATGCCATTGGGCACTTTGGACAGGTTATAGAGCCCCACGCGCAGGGTCCACGGCCCCTGGTACCACTCTGCCGCAATGCCATACGTGTAGCCCCAGGCATTGGCGGCATAGTCAAAGCTGCCGGTGTCGACCAGCGACCAGTTGAGGAAATCGCCCCGCGGATCATGGGCGAACGTGTTGGTGTCGAAAATGTCGCCCACGCCCATCTTGCCCGCGGTGATGACGAGGCGATTGGCCGTCGTGACGGCGCGCAACTGGTTGATCCCGGCGTCGAGCTTCCGCGCGTCGCCGCCCAGCGCGATGGTCTGCCGCACGAAGGCGCGTTGCAGTTTGGAATAGGGGTTCGTCTTGCCGACCTTGTAGGCCTCGGCACTGGGGAAGCCGCCCGCGCCCAGCGTGTTTGACAGGCCAAAGCCCTGATCGATCTCGGGATTCACCCAGATCTCCGCGCCCTTCCATGGCCGAACACCCAGATACAGCGTCACGTCATTAGTCATCCTGGTCTGACGCGGCTCCAGGCTGTTAACCCCGGTATAGGGCGAGGCAAAGCTACCCACGGCCTGCACCACGCCGGTGTACTGGCCGTGGACGGCATAGGCCTGATCCGGTGACGTGGCTTCCTGCGCCAGGGCGGCCATTCCCGGCAGGCCGAGAGCAACAGCCGCGCCGCGCAAGGCCGCGCGAAAGGTGAAGGACCGCATGCATGTCTCCCTGGCAGGAGACCTAGCGAGGAAATGTGACAGGCCAGTCGCGGGCAGGCAGTGGCAGCCAATGCGCCGCGCGCGGCGGTGCCGGAAAGCAATCGAGATGGTCATTGTTCGGTCCTTGATCGGGAAACCGCTTCCCGCCGGGACCGAAGGCGTGTCAGCGCACGCTCAAGGGGTTCCGGCCGCGGCAGCAGCAGTCCGCAACGCAAGCGGCAAGCAGGCAATCAGCCTACTGTCGCCCTCGTCGGCGGCATGGTTGCAACTTCGTGGCATCGGATGATTCCTTCGAAATGCCAGACGCGCCGTATTGGATACGGAGCGACTCGACGTGGTTGCCTATATACCCTAGGGGGGTATGGTATCAAGAGTGGGGGGCGGGTCATGAGTCATGTTGCCGAGGAAAAGCAGAAGCTCCTCAATCGACTTAAACGGTTGCGCGGACAGATCGATGCGCTCGAGCGCGCGGTCGATGGCGATGTGGAATGCGCCCGCGTGCTCCAACAGGCTACCGCCTGCCGCGGCGCGCTGGAAGGCTTCATCGCCGAGGTGATCGAGGATCACATCCGCGAACACATGATCGAACCCGATCTGCCCGTCAGCGATCCCAAGGTGCAGGCCGCCGAGGAACTGGTGGCAATTATCAGGGCTTATTTGCGGTAAACTTTCATGGGCGAGCGTGCGTTAGGCGGCGTGGTCTAACCCGGTTCTATGCTCGCTCCACCTGCCAGCGACGGGAAAACCGCCAATACGGACGGGGCGTTATCCGAGGACCAGCGTGAAAGACCAACAGATCGTCGCGCGGTCCATCTCCTCGCGCTGGCCCGCGCCGCACAGTGGAGGGTGTCCTGTCGCTATTTCCGCAAAAGCGGTTGGCCATTGATCCGCCGCGACGCGGCTCATCGCCGCGGCCATCTTCCCTGGCTGACCGCACGCGCTTGCGACCGGCTGATAGCCTGGATGGCGCAGGGCCAACTGCGCACGATAGCCGTGTTCGCGCATGATCCCGTTCGCGAGCAAGTGATCCGCATGGCGCGAGACGCCCCATAGCGAGCCCGGTTTGCCGGCCAGAATCCTCCGGAGCAGTCTGACCCGGTCCTGCTCGAGCGCGATCGCTTCCAGGCCCAGTTCGCGCGCGCGCCTGGCAAACTGGCTGCCGGCGGCAAGCGTCGGGTCGTAAAGCGCGATCCTGGCGGCCGGCGCCGCGTGGACGCGGGTGGCGGCCAGAAGCGGGACCGAGGCCGCAGCCGCGATGAAGGTGCGCCGGCTAAGGTCGGTCATCGCGCACCCCGTGCCTTTGGAGCGGTAAGGTAGGCCGCGATCTGCTTGATATCCGCGTCGCTGACTTCGCCTCGGGGGATGGGGGGCATGTTGCCGATGCCCGTCCGCGCCGCCTGGATCACGTAGTCGACCGTCAGGTCGTTCCGCTCTTCCAGCAACGGGTGATCGGTGCGGCGCGCAAGTAGGCCGGTGCCCATCCCGCCCTTGCCATGGCACATCCCGCAGTATTGCACATAGAGTCGCTCACCGCCTTTCGCGTTTGGCCGGGCGGAAAGCGTCAGTGGAGAAGGCGGGGATGGCGGCGAGGGCGGGCCTGCCGCCGGAGCTGGCTTGCCCTGATCTGCCGGCTGTGCGGAGGCGGCGGAAAGCGCGGCCAGCACAATCATAATGCTGCCGCAAAGTCCGATCGCAAGGCTGTTCATGCGCGGTCCTTCGTCTTGCTGGAAACGGTGCCGATTCCACTTTTACCCGGTGCGATAATGCCGAAGGGGTCCAGAGCGGCCTTGACCTTGGCGTTCAGCTTGCCGAGCGCGCCGCCGTTGAAATCATAGGTCGATGCGACAAGGTCCATGTAGTCGAGGTGCGTGCGGTATTCCCCGTAACCATGCGCCTTCGCGTCCGCCACCAGCGTGCGGATGAAAGGATCGACGCGGCGCATCATGTCCGGATCGTCCTTGTCCAGCAGGATGGCGTTGACGTTGATCAGGTGGCGTTCGCCGAACGCGAAGCTGGCCTGATAATCCATGCCGAATTCCTGGTAGCGCTGGTAGGTCCTGCGGAATTGCTCCATCGCCGCGCTGCCCGATTGCGGCAGTACCGGCGAGAAGCCGATATGCCCGCCCAGGCCTCCGTGCCAGTTCGCGTTCTGCATGGGGAAGGTCAGCGGCGTCCCGGTCCAGCCGGTCATTTCCAGCGGTTCGCCACGTTTCCAACTCGTGCGCTTCATGCTGAGCGGCTTGAGCTTGTTCATCTCGCTTTCGAGGATGGCATAGGCTTCGCGGTTGATCGTCTCGCGTCCGTAGAGGCGCAGGCTGACGCCCCACCAGCCCATCTGGAATTTCTTGCGGATCGCGGCGATCACCGTGTCGGAGAGCGCGCCTTTCTGGTCCGTCCATTCCGCCCGCGTGGTCAGGATGGCGGCGGCCCGCAACCAGTTGCCGATCGTGGGTGATTGCTGCAGCACACCCTCCCGCCGGAGCGGCGCGATGGCATCGATCAGCGGCCCCAGATCTTCCGGCCGGTCGAATTCGAGGTCCATGCCCATGAGCGATTCGGGTTCCGGCATGAGCCACAGGCCGGCCTTGGTGACGATGCCCAGGTTGGACTGCACGAACATCTGATCCCACGCCGGACCGAAACCGAAGCGATAGAGCTGCCAGGTGGGCGAGCCGGTGAGCGCGCCCATGCCGGTGCGCACCAGCGTGCCGTCGGCAAGCACCACTTCCATCCCGCACAGCTTGGTCGTGTGTTCGCCATAGGGCGTGTAGCCGACCCCGCGATCCAGCGCGTTGCCGATGACTGAGCCCCAGCTGTTTCCGGGCGTCGAAAGCCAGTGCTTGAGCCCGCGCGCCTTCAGGAAATCATACAGATCGTAGAAGCCGACACCCGGCTCCAGCAGCACGGTGCCGTTCTCCTCGTCGTATTCGATCTTCTTCATGCGGGACAGGTCGAGGATCACCGAACCTTCCAGCACCGGTGCGGAGCCGCCGTAGCCGAGGTTCTTGCCCCGGCTGATCGGCCAGAGCGGAATCCTGTGCTCGGCCGCGACGCGGACGATCGCCTGGATCTGCTCCACAGTGTCCGGGGCGATCGCGCCTGCGGGGCGGTGCCGGCTGTCATCGACCGCGAACGCGTCGGAATAGGAATCCTGATCTTCGGCATCGAAGAACAGGTTTTGCGCGCCGACGATGGCGGCGAAGCTGCGGCGCGCGGCGGCCAGTCGTTCCGGGGGAATGCTGTAGGACGAAAGTGGCATGGTTTGATCCGGTCTTTGCTCCGCTTTCCGACGCATGGGCCGGGCGCCCATCCTTCATGGCGACGTGGTCGGGAAGAAGAGGGAAAGGTTCTGGCGGTTGTCTCTTTATGCTTTGCCTCGGGATAATGCTGCGCCAGGATTTGCGCAGCATCGCTAGCTTTGTCGCTACGTCGCGAGCCGGCGCTGATTGGGATCGAGCTTGAGCATCTCGGCGCTTTTCAATGCAGGATCCCAGTGCTCCACAATCTTGCCGTCCTCGATGCGGAAAAGATCGAACCAGCTGGTGTGGTAAGGAGCGTCGTCGGCATCCCGTTCCGGACGGACGAACGTGAACTGGACCATGTCGCGTTCGGCCACGATCGCGATCAGCGGCAGACGGATCGCCGGCTCGATCTCGCGCTCCGGCCGGGACGAACGGATGAAGGCCGCGAGCGCGTCGCGGCCGCTGACGACGTTGGGATTATGCTGGATATAGTCCGGCCCGATAAAATCGCTGACGCGGTCCGCGCGGCCAGCCTGCAGCACGATGCGGTACATGTCATAGCACAGCCGCTTGTTGCGCTCGATATCGGGATCGGTGCTGCGCAGCATCGCTTCGTGGTCCGCCGCGATGACCGGCGTGGTCAGCCCCGCGACCGGCTCTGCCGCCGCGATCAGTTCCGTCCTGCCGCTCAAGATGGCTGCTCCTCGTTCCAGGGGCGCGGCCATTTGCGGGTATCGTCCCAATGTTCGACGATAAGACCGTCCTCCAGACGGAACATGTCGAAGGCGTGGCCCAGATAGGTTTCGCCGGGGCGCGTCGGGTCGGGCTGCTCCTGCTCCCAGATGGCGACCACGTAGTCGCCCTGCGCCACCGTCCGCAGCAGTTCCTTGCGCGCCGGCGGCGTGAACCCTTCCGGCAGATTCCGGATGATCTTGACCAGATGCAGAATGTGCTCGCGGCCGGACGGCATGTTCACATTGTGCTGGATGTAGTCCGGGTGGATATATTTGAAGACGGCCTCGTCCTGGCCTTCATAGATCACGCCCTTCCACATCGCGATCACGATTTCGGCGTTGCGCTCTTCCAGCGTGCGTTGGTCGGTCATGCCAGCCTCACGTCAGCGCGTAGTAACGCAGGACGTTGCCCGAGACGAGGCGTTCGCCCACGCCCACGAACACGTGCTTGGTCAGCCAGTCGTGCTTGCCGACCGGAGTCTCGAAACTCGGCTGCCCGCGCAGGTAGTATTCCTCGTGTTCCACGGGTTGGCCGCCGCGGAAGGCCCAGTCCCTGATGCGTTCCATCGTGTCGGGCTTGCGGCCCCACAGAAAGCCCTTGTTGTTGAGGAGAATGAGCGTTCCGTCCTCTTCTTCGAGCATGTACCGCGCATCGAACACGGCGACATCGTCCGGCCGGAAATAGGCGTAGTCGCCTCCCGAACCCGGCACGGCCTTGCCGCGCAGCCGCGGTCCCTCGAACGTTCCGCTTTCCACGTAAACGGCCCCCCGGTTGCCACCCCAGGGCGTGTTGTTGATCATCTGCACGCGCGGAAAGGAAAGGCGCACTTCCATCACGAATTCCAGCCGGGGGTTGTCCAGCGCGGAGAAGGGCGGGGAGAAGGGCGGGGAGAAGGCGTCAGTCATGAACCTTTCCTCCGGTCGGAACGGCGGGGCCGGCAGTCGCGATGCCTGCGCGGAATGTCGGTTTTGCATTTCCGAGCCGGTATTTACCCGGGCAAGGTGACGGGAAAACCATGGGCAGCGCGCTCCTCTCTCCAATTGCTCGTGCAAAAGCAATCGTAACGATCGTTATATATACTTGCAAGCGTGCATGTGGCGGCCCCGGACCGATAGTGTCCGTCGGTCAGGGCCGGGAATGCGCGCGACCGATAGCGCTCCGCCCTCTGGCTGCGGTATTCCTTGCATTGCGCCGTCGCGGCATTCCCTTCCATCATGGGTCTTGACGAAGGCAGGCGCAGCGCCACAGTGAGGCGCTATGTCAAATACATCCGATCCGTCTGAGCCGTCACAGGCGTTACAATCCGACTTGAGCCCCGAAGCGGAAATGCTGCACAGCATACTCAAGCTCGCGAACCGCCTGATGGCCCCGTTTTCGACGTTCCTTGCCCACGAGCATCGGATCAGCCTGAACGAGTTCCGGGTGCTGATGCAGATCGGCTTCTACCGATCCGCCGCGAGCCACGAGCTTGTCGAACTGACGGGCGTCAATCCCATGAGCATCTCGCGGGCTGTCGCCACGCTCGAAAAGAACGGTCGCGTCGTCACGGTGACCGATCCGGCGAATCGGCGGCGCAAGCGGCTGACCCTGACGGCGGAAGGGGAGCGGCTGTTCCGAGCGATGCGCCCCGCGACGAACCTTGTCGCGGAGTTCTTGCTGTCCCGGTTGAAACCCCATGAGCGCGCGACGCTCGACCATATTCTTCACACGCTGATCGCCACGCTGGAGGCGAAGGACGAGCAGGGCCGGTCCCTGTTTCTGGAGCATACCCGTCCGGGCCATCAGCCCGAGGCGTAAACCCGATCAATGGCGATGGCTTGCCCCATCGCCATTGAGGGAAGGCGGGTTTCCGGTGACGCTGGGTGGGTGCGATAGGGCGTGCGTTCGGCTTGAACGTCCGCCGCTTAACCCATGCCGCGACCGCTGGCCGTGGTTGCGGGAACGGGCTGCGCCACGTCCCAGTGCTCGACGATGAGCCCGTCGGCGAATCGGAAAATGTTCATCAGCGCGTGCCCGGGATCTTCCGGCCCCTGACGGCCAATCAGATGGACGAAACCATAATCGCCATCCACCAGGATGCGGCGGACGTCCATGCTGACCGTCGGCCGTGCGAGCAGCCCTTCCAGGTGCGCGATCGCGGCTTCCCGGCCATCGGTGACGGCCGGGTTGTGCTGCATATAGTCAGGATGAACGTAACGTTCGAAGGCTTCGCGCACCTTCATTTCATCGTAGTAAAGCCGTACGAAATCCAGAAGGAGTGCGCGATTCCGCGCGGTGCGGGCGGCGTACTCCGGGCTTTGGGATTCAGTAATTCCGGCGGTTCTCGGCGGCATGGTGTGTTCTCTCCCTAGAGTTCCGGTGCGCGGCGTGATTAACGCGTGCCGTTCATGCGATCAGAAATCTGGCATGTGCTCGATTGACCAATCGTAACGATCGTTATATCAATCTCGAACTGGCTTCAAACCACTTTCAAAGTGGAGGGCAAGGAGAGGGTGTGATGAGAGCGACACAGGTTCCTATCGGGCGCTTTTCTGAACGGTGCCGTTCGTTTCGCGCAAAATGCAGGGCGGCCGATGGCCGCGTGTCGCGTGATTTCGCAGGCACCGGGGTCGCCTGACGGCCAGCGCGTTTCGGATTGACCGGGGCTTGCGGCCGCACCGCCGCCAGCCATCCGGGGCAACAATCATCATGAGATACATGGGGAGGTAACATGAAAATTGAACTTTTGCGTGCGTGTGCCAGTGTCATGGTCATCGCCGCTGCTATTTCTGTTTCAAGTCAGGCATTTGCCGCAGCGGACGAAGCTTCTTCGCCGCAGGCTGACGAAGCAGAAGCAACGTCCGGCGACATCGTCGTCACCGCCCAGCGGCGCACGGAGCGCCTGCGGGACGTGCCGATTTCCGTCTCCGTGGTGGGTGGCGAGCAGCTGGCGCGGGATAACCTGACCAACCTGTCCGCGGTCGCCGATCGTCTGGCCAACGTCCGGATCACGCCCGGGCCGTTCGACCAGCTCAACATTCGCGGTATCGGTTCGTCCAACAATACCGGCTTCGAACAATCGGTCGCAACCTTCGTCGACGGCGTTTACCGTTCGCGTCCGCGCGCCATTCGCGCCGCGCTGTTCGATGTCGAGCGGGTGGAAGTGCTCAAGGGGCCGCAGACGACCTTCTTCGGCAACAACGCGATCGCCGGCGCGCTCAACATCACGACCCGCAAGCCCGGAGACGAATTCGCCGCCAACGGATCGGCGCTGTACGGAAGCTATGGCGAATACAATGTCGAAGGCGGCGTGACGGTGCCGGTGGGCGACATGTTCAGCGTGCGTGCTGCCGGCCGCCTGTCCGGCATGGACGGTTATGTGAAGAACGCCTTCACGCGCAAAGACGCTCCGCACGAACGCAACCGTGTCGGCCGCATTTCGCTGGCCTTCACGCCTTCGTCCAACTTCCGGTCGGACTTGCGCTACGACACCGGCAAGACGACTTCGGACGATTTCCTGCCGTTCGAGCTGGAAAGCTGCCCGCCGCCCGCGCCGTTCCCCGTGGGCGGAAGCTGCGCGAACTACATCGCGGCGAACGGAACGGCCGTCGACGACAAGCTCAACTGGCGGAACTCCAGCCGTCCCGGCAAGCTTGACTACGCGTTCAACGAAGTGGGCTGGACCAACGCGTTGAGCATGGGTGACTACACGCTCACGTCGATCACCGGCTTCTTCAACCACAATACGGAATATCTGCAGCAGCTTATTCCGTCGCCCGTGCCCGGCATCGGTGGCGGCAGCCTGCTTCCGGTGTTCCAGCGCGAAACGTTCCGCCAGTGGTCGCAGGAAATCCGCCTTGCATCGCCGACGGGTGGCTTCTTCGAGTGGCAGCTCGGCGGCTACTATTCGAGCAGCAAGATGCGCAACAACGGCGTGACCGGCTTCTTCTTCGCGCCCTTCGGCGCTTCGGCTCCGCCATATACCGCGCAGACGCCGGTTGCCGGGCGCCTGACGGTGCATGAAGACGCGACCACCAAGTCGGTGTTCGGCGCCGCCACGATCCGGCCGATCGATCGGGTCAAGCTGAACCTCGGCCTGCGCTATTCCGTGGTGGAGAAGGACGGCTTCCGCTTCCTGCGCAACGGCACGGCAGACCCGAACTATCCGACCCCGGAAAACTTCGTGCCGGCGAGCCAGCAGGTCAGCGATACGCTGAACACGATCCTGGGTTCGAACAACCAGAACTTCGCCAACCCGCACCGCAAGGATGACAAGCTCATGCCGTCGGTGAGCTTGCAGTTCGAAGCGACGCCGGATGTCACCGCTTATGCAAGCTATACCAAGGGCTTCAAGGCCGGTGGCTATAGCGGCGGTTCGGCCGGTGGCGATTTCGGCCCGGAAACGGTCAACGCCTACGAAGTCGGTATCAAGGGCAATCTGTTCGATCGCCGCGTTACCTTCTCGCTGAGCGCGTTCCGGGGCGATTATTCCGGCTTGCAGGAATCGGTTTCGGAAACGCTGCCCAGCGGCACCGTGCGCGTCAGCGTCGCCAATGCCGCGTCCGCCCGCTCGCAGGGTGTCGAGCTTTCGGCCAGCTGGCGCATGACGAGCTGGCTGACCGCGAGCACCGATCTTGCCTATCTGGATGCGATCTACCGCAACTATAACGGTGCGCCGTGTTCGTCGATCCAGACGCTGCTGGGCGCCTCTTCGGGCTGTATTGGCCGGCGGCAGGACCTTTCGGGCAAGCGGCGCGGCTTTGCCCCGGAATGGACCGGCAATTTCCGCCTCGACGCGACGATCCCTGCGGGCGACATGAACGTGCGGGTATCGCCGCTGCTCTACTTCAGCTCGTGGTACTTCCAGTCGTCGACGGCTGACGATCTGATCCGGCAGAAGGGTTATGCGAAAGTCGACCTGCGCGTCAGCGTCGGACCGAAAGACGATCGCTGGGGCCTGGCGGTTATCGGCCAGAACCTGACCAACAAGGCCACGGCCGGCTTCCGGCAGACGGTCAGCGGTGCCAACGGATCGGTTTCGGCCCTGGCTGAACGTCCTCGCACGGTCGCGGTTCAGCTCACCGCGCGATACTGAGGGGGCATTGCTGAAAAGTGGCGGCGGGGCTTTGGCCCCGCCGCGCTGCGTCGCGCGCATGAGGTGCTGCCCATGAAGTTCTACCCGATCCTGGCGCTGCTCGCCTGTGCCGCAGCGCCGTCAAGCCAGGCGCAGTCCATCCAGGCAGAGGATGCGCAAGCCGCATTGCTGGCCAGCCCCGATCCTGTGCTCGCGTCCAACAAGAAGCTTGTTTACGACATGTATCGCGAAGTCCTGCTTGGCGGGCGCGCGGATCTGGTCGACCGCTATTTCACCGTGGAATACCTGCAGCATAACCCGAACGTTGCATCCGGGCGCGATGCGCTGGCGCGGTTTATCCGGGGGTCACGGCCGGAGCGCCCGGTCAGGCCGACGATCACCCTGCCACTGATCACCCTGATCGCCGAGCGCGATTACGTTTTGGTCGTCACCCAGCGCCCGATGCGCGACGATCAGGGTGAAGGGTACGTGACAAGCTGGTTCGATCTCTTCCGGATTGCGAACGGAAAAATCGCAGAACATTGGGACCCGGCGCTAAAATCCTCCGCCATGCTGAAATTTGATCCCAACAGCGTGCCTGACGCGCTATCAAGGATCGAATCCGAGAAGGCCGGAGCGAGGGAACCGGCACAGCCCTAACGCCGTCGGGACCATGAAGCCTGCATGGGCATCGACCTGCCCACGCTTTGGTTCCGTTGCGGCACCAACTGGAGAGCGAATATGAAGCACGAATTCAAACTGCTGATCGACGGCCAATCCAGGGACGGGGTAACGACCTTCGACGTCGTCAACCCCGCGACCGGCGAGGCTTTCGCGCAATGCCCGAAGGCCGATGCGGCCCAGCTTGAGGAAGCGGTCGCGGCTGCCAGGCGCGCTTTCCCGGCCTGGGCCGCCACGCCGGTTGAAGCGCGCGCCGCGCTGGTCGTGGCGCTGGCCGACGCGCTCGAGGCGAGGGCGGCCGAGTTCGCCAGCCTGCTGACGAGCGAGCAGGGCAAGCCGCTTGATCAGGCGATGTACGAGATCATGGGCAGCGTGTTCACGCTGCGCGCCTTCGCGGCCATGCGGGTCGAACCGAAAGTCCTGCGGGAAGAAGGCGGCAACAGTGTTGTCGAACACCGCACGCCGCTGGGCGTGGTGGGCGCGATCACGCCGTGGAATTTCCCGGTGATCCTGCTCATGAACAAGCTGGGGCCGGCGCTGGTGACGGGCAATTGCGTGGTGGCGAAGCCTGCGCCCACAACGCCGCTGACCACGCTTCTGTTCGGTGAACTGGCCAGGGACATCCTGCCGGCGGGCGTGTTCAACGTGTTGTGCGACCAGAACGAACTGGGGCCACTGCTGACGGGCCATCCCGATATTGCCAAGATCGCTTTCACCGGCTCCACCGCGACCGGGAAGAAGGTGATGGCGTCCGCTGCGGACAGCGTGAAGCGCGTGACGCTGGAGCTCGGCGGCAACGACGCCGCGATCGTGCTTGATGACGTCAATCCGCAGGCCGTGGCGCGCAAGGTCTATCAGGGCGCGATGACGAACGCCGGGCAGATCTGCGTCGCGATCAAGCGCGCCTATGTGCCGTCGTCCATGTACGACGAGTTCTGCGACGAACTGGCGAAGCTGGCCAACGAGGCCGTGGTCGATGACGGATCGAAGCAGGGCGCCACGATCGGTCCGGTCCAGAACAAGATGCAGTTCGAGAAGGTCGTATCGCTGCTGGACAGCGCCCGCGCCGAGGGCACCGTGCTTGCCGGCGGCGCGCCGCTGGATCGGCCGGGCTATTTCATCCCTCCCACGATCGTCCGCGATCTGCGCGACGATGCCCCGCTGGTGCGCGAGGAACAGTTCGGTCCGGTGCTGCCGGTGCTGCAATACGATGATATCGAAGACGTGATCGCCCGCGCCAACGACAGCGACTATGGCCTTGGCGGCACCGTATGGGGCAGGGACGTCGCCCGCGCGACCGAAGTGGCCAAGCGCATCGATACAGGCACCGTGTGGGTGAACCAGCACCTTGCGATCGATGCCAACATTCCGTTCCGTGGATCGAAGCAATCGGGCATCGGCGGGGAACTCGGCGAAGCCGGGCTGCTCGAATACACCCAGGCACACATCATCAACGCGGTGCCGCTGGAAGATTGAAGGTCCGGCCCGTCCTCTCCGTGATGCGGGGGCGGGCCATCCTTCCAGGAATGCAGGTGAGGGCGGGCGACTTCCGGTCGTCCGCCCTCACTGCGTTTGATCAGAGGCCCGTGGGCGCGGCATCCAGCAGGATGGACTTGGTTTCCAGATAGGGCTGGAGACCTTCCACGCCGCCTTCGCGTCCGATCCCCGATTGCTTGAAGCCGCCGAACGGCATCCCGAATTCCAGGCGCATGCCGTTCTGGCCGATGCCCCCGGTCCGCATCTGCCGCGCGATGCGATAGGCCGCATCGGCATCATGGGTAAGGACCGAGCCGTTCAGGCCGTAGCTGCTTTCGTTGGCGATGCGGATCGCATCTTCCTCGTCTTCCGCCGGGATCAAGGCGAGGACCGGGCCGAAAATCTCTTCCTGCGCGATGCGGCTGCGGTTGTCGACATTCGCGAACAGCGTCGGTTCGATGAAGTAGCCCTTGTTGAAGCTGGAGGGGCGGCCGCCCCCCGTCACGAGATCGGCGCTCTCGCGGCCCAGTGCGATGTATTCCTCCACCCGGTCGAGCTGGCGCTTCATGGCGAGCGGGCCAAGCTGCGTATCGGGCGCGTCGCTGTGCCCGATCTTGATGCCCTGCATCACGCGGGCGATGGCATCGGCCAGTTCGTCATGGCGCTTGCGGGGTACGATCGCACGGCTCAGCATGGCGCAGACCTGGCCCGACATCACGGTGATCGTGTTGCCAAGGATCGCGGCGGCAACCTCGATCGGAAAGTCGTCGCGCACGATGGCCGCGGACTTGCCGCCGAGTTCGAGCGTGCAGCGCGCGACGCGGCTGGCGCAAACCTGGCCGATGCGCTTGCCGGCGGCGGTGGAGCCGGTGAAGCTGACCTTGTCCACGTCCGGATTGTTGACGAGGTGGTCGGATGCATCGCGATCGCCGCAGACCAGATTGAGGACGCCTGCCGGCAGACCGGCGGCTTCCGCCGCTTCTGCCATGATATACGCTTCGAGCGGCGTTTCCGGCGACGGTTTCATAACGACCGTGCAACCCGCGACAAGGGCGTAGGCCACCTTGCTCGACATCGTGCTGAACGGTGCGTTCCACGGCGCGATGCACGCGGTGACGCCCACGGGCTCGCGCACGACGATCGCGGTGTCGACTTGCGAACTCGGCCGCCGTTCGACGAAGGGGAAGCTTTCGCCGAGCGAGGCGATGAAATCGAGCGTTGCCACGCCCCCGCCGTGCATGATCGGGGCGAAGCTGGCCAAGCCACCGACCTGTGCCGTCCACGCGGACGAGAGTTCGCCCACGCGCTCGCCCAGAATCGTGGCCCAGCGGCGGACAAACGCGCCGCGTTCGGCAGGAGTCAGGCCAGTCCACGCGCCGTTGTCGAACGCGCGCCGGGCGGCGGCGACGGCGGCGTCCATGTCTTCGCTGGAGGCTTCCGCCACGCGCGCGACAACCTCCTCGCTGTTGGGCGAGGTGATTTCGATCGTGCCGCCCCGGGCCGGACGAACCCATTGTCCGTCGATGAAAAGCTTGTCGGGGTGCGTTATCCGGATGCCGTCGGGGGTCATTTCGCATTCTCTCCTGCGTCTCGATAAAGTCATCGAGGTTCTTGCAATAATCATAACGAACGTTACGATGTGCTGCAACGAGATTGTCGCTCAAGCGACCAGCAGGAGAGTTCGGATGTCTGATGAAATCGCAGCGCTGCGCGAGTCGGTCGATGCCTTGAGGGAGGAGGTCGGCGCGCTGAAGCGTAAGGCGTCCATCGCGGAATCCCATCTGGCGATCTGCAATCTGCAGGCGGCCTACGGCTATTATGTCGACAAGGGGCTGTGGGACGAGGCCGCCGACATGTTCGCGCCCGACGGTACGCTCGAAATCGCGGGGCGCGGCGTTTACATCGGGCAGGACCGGGTGCGGCAGTATCTTCACGCCCTGCCGCGTTACGAACGCGGCGTCCTGTTCAACCACATGCAGCTGCAGCCCGTCATCCACATCGACTCCGACGGCCAGCGGGCGCACGGCCGGTGGCGCGCGTTCATTCTCATCGCCTGGCTGGGCGGAGAGGCGCGCTGGGGCGAAGCGGTCTATGAGAACAGCTATCGCCTGGTCGACGGCGTCTGGCGCATTCAGTCGTTGCACGCCTTCATCACGTTCTACTGCGAATTCGATCGCGGCCCCAACCACGGCGGCGTGCCCATGGTGCGCAACATCGATGGCCTTCAACCGGATCGCCCGGCGACGCACGATTACGAAGCGTTCCCGGAGGTTTTCGTCCCGCCCTTCCACTATGCCAATCCGGTGAGTGGCAAGGCATGGTGAGCGCGGTGCCTTTCGACCACGAGCGGGCGGCGCTCTATGCTGTCATGGACCAGTTCATGGAGGCGATCGTCGCGCGCGATCCGGGCCGGCTGCGCTGGGCCGACGACGTGCGCTCCACCGAAAACAACGTCGCCCTGATGATCGGCGACGGGCTGTGGGGCACGGCCACGGGGCGGGGGGACTACGACTTGCGGTTCGCCGACGTCCGTACCGGGCAGGTCGGCTTGTTCACGACCGTGATAGAAACGGTCGAGGAGTCGGCCGTCACCTTCCGGCTGGGGGTGGACCCGTCCGGCGCGATCCGCGAGGTGGAAGTGCTGGTCGTGCGCGACAGCGACGAAGCGCTGAAGTTTCCGAACCCCCGGTTCGAGCGCAAGCCCGTCATGGAAGCCTTTGTCCCGGAAGCGGAACGGATGAGCCGCGAGCGGTTGCTGACCATCGCCGATGGCTATTTCAACACGCTGGAACAGAACGACGGGCAGATTTTCACGCGCTTTCATCCCGATTGCAACCGCGTGGAAAACGGTGTGCAGACCACCAACAATCCCGATTTCATCCTGCCGATAGCCGGGCTGCCCTGCGAGGAGCAATTCAAGCTCGGCTGGTACCGCTATGATGATCGCCTGCGCGGGCGGCGCTATCCGCTGATCGATGAGGAGCGCGGGCTGGTGATGGCCTATGGCTTTATCGACCATTGCGGCCGGCTGGCGGAATACACGCTGACCAATGGGGAGCATGTCTCGTCGCTGATCCGGCGGCCGCACACGTTCTATCTCGCCGAACTGTTCAAGATCGAGGACGGCGCGCTGCGCCAGATCGAGGCGAACTTCATCACGGTTCCCTATCACATGCCATCGCCCTGGGATCGACCGTGAGCGCACGGCTGGCGAACACTGTCGCCTTCGTGACCGGGGGCGGACGCGGGCTGGGTGCCGGCATCGCCACCGCGCTGGCGGAGGCGGGCGCGGCGGTGGCCGTGGCGGCGCGCACCATGGCGCAGGTCGAGGAGACGGTCGCGTCCATCGGCGCTGCCGGGGGACGGGCCTTGGCGGTGCGCTGCGACGTCACCGATCGCGAGAGCGTGGCCGCGGCCTATGCCGAAGCGAAGGCCGCTTTCGGCGCACCAACCCTACTGGTCAACAATGCCGGCGTGCAGGGGCCGCTTGGCCCCGCCGGGTTGGTCGATACGCAGGCCTGGTGGGATACGCAGACCGTTCACGTGCTCGGCGCGCTGTTGTGCATCTCGGCCGCCTTGCCTGACATGATCGCGAACGGGGGCGGGCGGATACTGAACATCGCTTCGCAGGCCGGCACGTTCGTAGCGCCGTTCGCTTCGGCCTATGCCGTGGCGAAGGCGAGCCTGATCCGCCTGACCGAGCATATCGATGTCGAGCAGAAGGATGCTGGCGTCCGGGCGTTCGCGATCCAGCCGGGCACGATCATGACGGCGATGGCGGAAGAAACGCTGCGCTCCGAGCAGGCGCGCGCCTTCGCGAAGCCGCTGGTCTCGCTGCTGGAAGCGACGACCGAAGAGGAAAGCGCGGAAGGCATGGCGCGGCTGTGCCTGTTCGCCGTGGCATTGGCCGCCGGCGAACACGATGCGCTGGCGGGGCGCTACGTGGATATCGAAAGGGATATCCCCGGCAACGTTACGGGGAACGGATGATCGTGAAATCGGAAACACCTTCCGCCGGGGCGCGGGCATTCCTGCCGCTGCTGCTGTGCGCGCTCGTCATGTGCATCGATGGCTATGACCTCTATGCCCTGCCGCTGGTTGTGCCGCATTTGTCGGCCCAACTGGGCGTGCCGCCGCAGTCGTTCGGCGTAGCGCTGTCGGCGGTGTTGCTCGGGCTGGGGCTGGGCGCCGTGCTGATCGCGCCAATCGGCGATCGCGTGGGGCGCAGGCCTGTCATTCTTACCGCGTCCGCCCTGATGGCGTTCACATCGCTGGGTACGGCGGCCGGGGGGACGGTTACGGGATTCGCGCTCTGGCGTCTGGCGACGGGATTGTCGCTGGGGGCATGCCTTCCCAACGTCACGGCGCTCGTGGCCGAACTGGCGCCGCCGGGCAAAAGCGCGCGGACGCTGACCGTCGTTTCGATGGGCATTTCGGCCGGCGGCATCGTGGCGGGATTGCTTGCCCCGCCGCTCATCGCCGCCGGGGGATGGCAGGCGCTGTTCATGGCCGGCGGCGCGGCGACACTCGTCCTGCTGGGCGTGCTGGCCTGGCAACTGCCGGAATCGCCCACGTTCAGAAACCGTGCGCAGCAACCGCGTGAGAAGAAGAACTCCATCGCGTTCGTTCAGCTGCTGAGCCCACCGCTGCTCTTTTCGACGGTCCTGTTCGCCGGTCTTTATGCGGTGAATGCGCTGGTGCTGTATTACGTGACGAGCTGGGTGCCCACGATCCTGCCGCTTGCGGGATTCAGCATGGATACCGCATCGCGCTTCCTTTCCCTGATCCAGTTCGGCGGCCTGACGATCGGGTTGGGGCTTTCCCTGCTGCTCGATCGCGGCTGGGCGGTTCCGGCGATCGTCGGGACCTACTCGAGCGCGGTCGTGGCGCTGCTGCTGCTGGGCGTGGTCGCGCCCGGGCTGTGGAGCTGGGGCGTCCTGCTGCTTGTCGCGGGAGGTGGCATCTCGGCCGCGCACCTTGTCGTCATGGCGGTGGCGGTCGGCTTCTTTCCGCCGCACTTGCGCTCCTCCGCTATCGGCATCGCGGTTGCCGTCGCGCGGCTTGGCGCGATCGGCGGGCCGATGCTGGGAGGCCTTGTTATCGGAGCTGGTGCAAGCACGTCGCTGTTTTTCGTGCTGGCCGTGGCGCCGGCCTGCCTGTGCATCGTCGGGGCACTGCTGATCTCCCGCGCCCTGCGCATCGCGAAAGCGATGACCGAAGCGGACGCCTTCGCTTAGCGGAATCGCGCGCGCGCCCGGAAACAAGAAGCGCCCGGCGGGAACGTTCCGCCGGGCGCTTCTTGTTTCGTCCGGGCAAAGGGGAAACGCAACCGCGCTTCCCTCTTCGCTTCAGGCTGCCTGCGCGTGGGCCTGTGCCTCAGCGAGCCGCTCACTCGAAACCCAGGCGCCGTGGACCTGCGCGCGCAAGGGAACAGGAACCGTTACCCGAGCGACCGGTCCGGCTGCGATGTTGCCCCCGTCCACAATCCAAAGCTCGGATGTGAAGCGATTGGGTTCGACCTGGCGATCGACCACCGCAAGCAGCCAGCCTTCGTGATCGGCCTGTGACGAGGGGACGTGCACCGGCTCGCTGATGGCCATGCCGAACTCCAGCGGCATCATGTCCAGCCGGCCGTTGCCGGGCTCCACGCGAAGCATCGCGTTGAAGGCGGCGCCGACCGGGCCGCCGGGGAGCGGTGGTCCACCTTGCGGATTGATGGTGAGGTACCAGGCCGAGCGATAGGCGCGGCCCTGGTCGGCATCGCGCAGCCGGGGCATATCGCCCGGCGGGCCGATAAGGCGCGATTCGAAGCCTTCCCCCTCGCTGGCGAGATCGAAGGTCCAGCGGGTTAAGCCGCCACCCAGCTCGTTCTGTGCGCGGTGGACGCCTCCCGCCTCGCGCATGAAGGCGAAGGCGTTGGTGTCGGACAGACAGATGTCGAGGTGGACCTTGTCGCCATCGTCATAGGCATTCACGAAATGGAACGCGGAAACGCCCTTCGGTCCCTTGAACCAGCGCATTTCCTCGACCTTGCCATAGCGCGGCATGATGCCGACCCAGCTTTCCAGATCCTGCTGGTGCGCCCAGTGCGGGCCGCCGGCCTTCACGCGTTCGAGGTCCGTCGTGGTCGGAAAGATCGGGAAGACGGCGTATTTCTCGGTGATCGTGAAGTCATGGATCGTCGAGCAGTAGGGTTGCTGGAACCACTGCTCAGACACCAGGTTGCCGTCCTTGTCCGCGATGCAATAGGCCACGTCCGCCGTGCACAGGCCGCCGGCCTCGTAGCCGAAGAAGAACATCTCGCCCGTTTCGGCATCGACGCGGGGATGCGCCGTGAAGGTCTTGGATTTTAGCGCGCCATGGTAATCCCAGCGCCCGATCGTTGCGAGCGTTTCGGGATCGATTTCGTAGGCAAGGCCGTCCTCCTTGGTCATGAATAGCCGGCCGGCATGCCAGACGGGGGTGGTATTCGATACCGTGCCGTCGATTCCCTGGGCCTCCGCATCATCGGTAAACGGGTTGCGATATTTGCCGAACACGGCCCGCCCCGCTGCCTTTTCGGCCTTGTAGCGCGCGGTTTCGACGTAGCGGATCGCGAAATTGACCTTGCCGTCGCGGATGCCGAATTTCGAGACCATCCCGTCGCCCGAAAGAACGATCTCGTCCTCGAACTTCGGCGGATAGGCCGGATCGGGCACGGCGCGGAAAAACGCCCCGTCGATTTCCCGCGGGATATCGCCGACCACGTCCAGATCGTGCGCCGACCATTCCAGGCGGACGGGGGCGTTCAGGCCAGTGAAGTGAATGGTTTCGGGGAAATTCGCCATGGGCTTGATCCTCTCATGCAGGGGTATGCCGTTTCAGGTGTTGCGCCGCAGGGTCTTGAGGACGTGGTCGGCGCCCTTGTCGCCCACCATGATGGCAGTGGCGTTGGTGTTTCCGGCGGGCAGGGACGGAAATATCGACGCGTCCGCGACCCAAAGCCCGTTAACGCCGATCACTTGCAGGTCGGGGTCCACCACGGCCATCGGGTCCGTGGCGGCGCCGATCTTGGCGGTCCCCACCGGATGGAACATCGGGATGGCCGCGGCCCTGACATAGCTGCGCAACTCGTCCCGGCCGGTCAGAGCCGGGCCAGGCCGCAGCTCCTCGGTGATGAACGGCGCGATCGGGGTTTGCGCCAGGATGTTCCGTGCCATCGCGATACCTTCGACGATCTGGTCGACGTCGTCGTCGGTCGAAAGCTGCTGATGATGGATCACCGGCGGGGCCATGGGATCGGTGGACTTCAGCGTGATCCGGCCGCGATAGCTGGGGCGCATCAGCCCGACCAGGGTCGAGACCGAGGCGTTTTTTCGCAGCATCAGCCTGCCCTGGTCGTCGAAGTCGAACGCGAAGGCGGCGAAGGAAAGCTGAAGATTGGGGGCAGGCAGGTCCGGGCGGCTCTTCACGAACGCCTGGGCGTGGCCGATGGACGTGCTCAGCGCGCCCTGCCGCGATAGCGCGTATCGGAATACCGACAATGCGCCGCGAAGCCCCTGCGCATCATCGTTCAGGGTATGTGCGTTCACCGCATTGACGATATGCGTGCCCACATGATCCTGCAGGTTGCGCCCCACGCCTTCGCGATGGCAGACCACGGGCACGCCGACGTCGGCAAGATGGTCCGCCGGGCCGACGCCGGACAGCATCAGCAACCGTGGCGTGTTCATCGCGCCTGCACTCACGACGACGCCGTGCCGGGCGAGCAGGGTCTTCTCCGTCCCGTCCTGAAGATAGGCGATGCCAACGGCTCGCCCGTGCTCGATCAGGATGCGAAGCACCTGCGCGCCCAGCAATGTGCGCGGCGGGGTCGATCCCTTGAAGTCGTGGAGATAGCCGCGCGCCGACGAACAGCGCGTGCCGTCCCGTTGCGAGACTTGCACGTAGTCGACACCTTCGGCCTTTTCGCCGTTCAGGTCGCGCCGTTCGATGCCGGTCTGCTCTGCGGCGGCGATCCACGCATCGGTAATGGGATAGCGCGCGCGCCCTTCGGAGACGGAAATGGGGCCACCGGTCCCGCGCCAGGCATCCGCGCCGCGCTCGTTGTCCTCCATCCGCCGGAAGTAGGGCAGGACGGACTCGTAGTCCCAGCCGGCGGCGCCCAGCGCGCGCCAGTTATCGTAGTCCCACCGGTGGCCGCGGATGAACATCATCCCGTTCAATGCGCTGCCGCCGCCCAGCAGCTTGCCCGCCGGCCAGATGTCCGCGCGGCCGCCCAGGGATTCGTCGGGTTCGACCTGGTAGCACCAGTCGAAAGCCGGGTTCTGGACAATCGAGCTGGTCAGGGCCGGGATACGGGAGCGAAAATGTTGATCGGACACACCCGCTTCCACGAGCGTTACATTCAACCCGGCCGATGCAAGGCGGCCGGTCATTGCCGCGCCGGCCGATCCGCCGCCAATCACGATTATATCGGTTTCGCTCACGCGCTGCGTCTTTCTGTATCGGTTTGCTGGAATTTCTCGATTAGAGGCGTAGCGCGTAGCAACTTTTTCACGCCACATACGGCTGCTTTCGCCGACGATGCCGTGCATCCCGTGCGGCTTCGCACCTTGGAACTCCTTTGCGATTTCAGGCTACCTCTTGCATTTAAAAATAACGATCGTTACGGTTGTGTCAACAGAATGGAGAGGAATACGATGGCTCTTTCGGTTGAGGATCGCTTTGCGCTGGAGGATCTGCTGGCTGCCTATGCCTGGGCGCTCGATACCGGGGACGTGGAAGGCCTGGTTGCCTGCTTCACGCCCGACGCCCGCATGGTCGAAGAGGTTTTCGAGGAGCCCGACATCTGGGAAGGCCATGACGGCATTCGCGGAATCGCCGAGCACTACCGCAACGCCGAAGGCTTTCCCGGCCGCCAGCACCATGTGTCGCAAGTGCAGTACATGCCGCAGGAAGACGGCACGGTGAAAATGCGATCGTTCGCGTTCGTGACCGAGTGCGCCGGCGATACGCCGTTCGACCTGCGCTTTGCCGGCTATTACGAGGATCACGCGATGAAGGGCGAAGACGGCCGCTGGCGTTTGCACCGCCGCGTGGCCCGGTTGTGGGACGGCGAAATCCTCAAGAATTTCCCGGGCCGTGGGCAGTGGACGCCACGCAAGCGTCCCGCTTCGCTGATTATCAAGCGGTAAGGCGGAGTTTGGCGCCTCGCGCCTTTTCCGCGTTGCACGCACGGACGCGCCGATCACGCCGCATCGCCGTGATCGGGTATCGCCTTACTTTACGATCCCGATAACGGCATTGGCCACTGCGGAACGCGTGTACTGGCGCCGCTCGCCCTTGGCAGCGGTCCACCACCGGGTCACGAGTTCCACGTCCGGTCCTGCCACGCGCTCGTCCGCCGGGGCGGTGACGGAAATCCGGTCGCAACGCGGTTCGTGGACTGGATCGATTGCTGCCGAGCCGATGCCCAGCGTGGACCGGATGCCGGAGAGGGAGACGCTGCGCGATGGGGGCAAGGCCCACAGCGCCTGCCCCAAGTCTGGACCTTCAACGGCGAAGCAGGCGCAGGACGGACCGCTCCAGCGTGCTGAGCCCGGGCTTCCGCTGCGGCTCCCGTCCTGTCGGAACGTCGTGCTGCCGTGCGCCGCGCAACGGCGTGAGGCTCTGGTCCATCCAGGCATCGATTACCGCCGGGTGAATATAGCATTTCCGGCAAACAGCCGGCGTGTTCCCAAGCGCCGATGCCACCGCCGTCACGGCATCGCGGACGGCGCGAGTGGCCGCCGCCGTGCTTTCGCACGGTTCGGCCTGCGCCAGGATGCGGGCGGCCATCATAGTTCCCGCCCATGTGCGGAAATCCTTCGCGGTGGCATCGATGCCGGCGATTTCCCGCAGGTAGAGATTGACGTCCTCCGACGTTACCGCGCGGATTTGCCGTTCTCCATCCTCGTATTCGAACAGATGCTGCCCCGGCAGGTCCTGACACTGCCGGACGATGCGCGCGACGTTCCGGTCTTGCAGGCGCAGGTTCCACTGCCTGCCGCTCTTGCCCCGGAAGCGGAACCGCAGTTCCCCGCCGTCGATCCGGACATGACGCCGCCCCAGCGTGGTCAGCCCGAAACTGCGGTTGGCGCGGGCGTATTCGGCATTGCCGACCCGGATCATGGTCTTTTCAAGCAGGTAAACCACGGTGGCGAGAACCTTCTCGCGCGGGAGGCCGGCGAGGCGCATATGCGCATCGACAGCGCCGCGGATTCGGGGAAGCCGCCGCGCGAAGTCCAGCATGTGCGCGTACTTCGCCGCATCGCGCAATGCCCGGAAATCCTGGTGATAGATGTATTGCTTGCGACCGCGCGCATCCCGTCCGGTGGCCTGGATGTGACCGTTGCTCCGGGGACATATCCATACTTCGGTCCACGCCGGCGGTACGGCGAGCGCCCGGACCCGCCGGAGCGTTGCACCGTCCGCGATGGTACGGCCTTGCGGGTCGCGATAGCTCCAGCCCTTGCCCCGCCGACGGCGCGTGATGCCGGCCTCGCTGTCGGCACTGTAGACCAAGCCCGCTTCGTCAATGCTCCCGGCCACCACCGGTTCCGTGTTCTCCATACGGGAAAAGCGAAGAACGCACGATCCGGTTCCGCCCATGCCACGGAAAAGGAACACGCACACATGCGTTAGCAATGGCTGGCCGGATGGATCGCGGATCGTTCCTCCCTGAGGATGGCTTGCGCAAGCGGGCTATCCCCGGCGACGATATCCGTTGCCGTTGGAGACCACCAATGGCGGAAGAAGCCGAACGTGTCGGACAGCATCAGGAGCGGCGGCTGCGCGCTGCAGCCGGGAAGGGCAGGCGCGTCGCTTCCTGGCAGCGATCAGCATAGCGATGGAAGGATGGATCACCGTCCTTGATGCTGGCGAGCCGAAATGGGCGTTCGCCATCTAAGCCTCGATCAGGTTGCCAATCCCTTGCAGCAATGCCGCCATACGTATCGGCTTCTGGAAGTTCCCTATCCCGTCGAAACGATCGGGGATTGCCGCTGGGGCGTATCCGGTTGTGAAAAGGTAGGGGATGGAGTGCTCGTCGAGGTATTCGGCGACGGCATACGTCATTCCGCCTTCCAGCCCGATATCAACCAGGGCGCAGGCAATGTCCTGTTCCGAACCGGCAAGGTGCAGCGCGTCCTCCAGCACACCGACCGGGCCGACCACATCGGCCCCCGCTTCAAGCAGGCAGACCCGCAACTCCTCCGCGATCAAACATTCATCTTCGACGACCAGAATTTTCGGTCGATTCGATAAGAGCGTGGACATGCATTTATTCCACATCGCCGTGGAATAGAAATCCGGCGGATGCACAAGGCGACACCATGCAACGGGGATTGGCGGAGCGCGCCATCACGCGAAGCTCCCGGCAACCGGTATCGGCTTTGCGCCCTATTCCGTCAATCGCCGAAGTGCTGATCCATGTTGGTCCGCCGGAACCGGCCCACTGTTTCGACGGGGCACTCGCGACAGGTGCGCAGTCGGCGTGAAGCCAGGCGACCGGCAGGGTGGTGCGCCATGTTCGCAAGCGGCTTGCCGTTCGGTCGCCGCTTGCATACCAAGCCTTCGCGGCTCGCCATCATCGCATATGACCGGCCCTTGCGAAGCCGCGTTCAAGCTCGCGTGACCGACTTTCGCAGGAAGGATGACCAAGCCTTGCGCTATCTGGACTGGGTCTATCACGTTGCGGCCAAGGGCAGGCTGTCGCTGTATGACAGTTCCGTCAGCGCGCCCGATGCGCTGCTGGCGGAGGCTGCGCGCAAGACGTTCGGTGATGCCGGGCAGGCCTCCCTCGCACCGGTATTTGGTGGCGGCAGCATGGCGATGCGGCGGCACCTGGCGGATGCCTTTGGCATCAGCGATGATCGCGTGGTGGCGACCTCGGGCGTGTCGTCGGGACTGGCGCTGGTGTTCGCCGCGTTGGCGCGCAGGGTAGAGCACGTGCTGATCGAGCGGCCGGGTTACCAGCCGTTCGAGGACATCGCCCGGGCCGCCGGACTGCAGGCCGAAGGCTTCCGGCGCAGCGGCGCGCAAATGCGCCCGGATCTCGCCGATCTGGGCAAGCGCCTGCGCCCGGAAACGCGGATGATCGTGCTGTCGCACCTGCATAATCCCACCGGCCTGCCATTGCTCGATGATGACCTGGCGGCGCTGGTCGCGCTATGTGAGGCGGCCGGAATCTGGCTGGTGCTGGACGAGATCTACGGCGCTTTTGCCGATGATCGAAGCCTGGCCGCGCTGCGATCGCCGGCGGTCATCAGCCTTTCGGGCCTGTCCAAGATTTTCGGCCTGGGGGCGCTGCGCTGCGGTTGGATCGTGGCTTCCGCTGCCGTGGCGAAAAGGCTGCGCCATGCCAGCGTGCATCATGATACCGGTCTTTCGGCGGTCTCCCAAGCGATTGGCCTGGCGGTGTTGCAGGACTGGTGCCGGTTTCGGGCGCGCACGCAGGCCATCCTTGATGCCAACCGTCCGATCATGGTGGACTGGCTGATCCGGATGGCGGGGGAAGGCCTGGTATCAGGCGGTCTTTCGCCCTGGGGATGCCTTGCCTTTCCCGGCCTTGAGGGCATGGCGCGCACCGATGGGTTTGCCGCCTGGCTGCTGGCGACGCGCGGCGTGATCGTAGCGCCTGGGCACTATTGGGGAGCGCCCGCACACATTCGCTTGGGTTGCGGCATGGCGCAGGACACGCTGGTGCAGGGGTTGGCGGAACTGGAGCAGGCCTTGCGCGCCTATGCCACCATGGACGAACCGCAGCGGCGCGAGGTTGATGCCTTCAGCCCGTGACCTTGCGCCTGGGCAACAGTACCATCAGCGCAAGCCCTGAACCCAGGGCGACAACCGCGATCATGATCCCGGGCACTTCCGTAAGGCCGGTCGCCTGCTGTAGGCGATGCGCCAGATAGGGCGTCAGCCCGCCGAACAGGGCGGTGGCGCTGGTCGCGCCGAGCGCGAGGCCGCTCAGCCGCGCGCGCGCCGAAAATTGCTCCGCGGTGGCCACGGTGCCCACCGCGCTGACGCCGCCTGCGAGCGCTGCCAGCGTGGCGATGGCCCCGAGCGCGGCCGGGGCCGATCCACTGGCGATGAGCCGGAACAGCGCCATGGGCAGCAAGGCACAGCCCGCGCACAGGCCCAGCAGCACCCAGCGGCGCCCCGCCACGTCCGACAGCCAGCCGACCAGCGGGGTCACCGCGATCACCACCAGCGCGGCGAGGGTGGAATACTCCAGCGCCACCTCTTCGTTGTGCCAGCCGACCGAGGCCATGTAGGATGGGACATAGGTGATGCCGACGTAATAGGAGATCGAGCCCAGCGCGGAAATCGCGAAGCCCGTGGCGATCCCTTTGCGTTCGTGGCGCAGGGCATAGGCCAGCGGCGAAGGCTGGCCCGCCGCCGGCCGATGAAAGGCCGGCGTTTCCGCGATCATCCCTCGCGCCAGCCAGATCGCGCCCGCCAGCACCGCGCCGAACAGGAACGGCACCCGCCAGCCCCAGCCATCGAGGCTGGCCGCGTCCAGCGTGCTTGTCAGCACGGCGCACAGGCCCACCGCCAGCAAGCCACCGATCTCGCTGGCGGCGGCCGCCAGTGAGGTGATCAGACCGCGACGGTGGGCGGGCGCGGTTTCGTAAAGGTATGTTACGACCGAGGTATATTCGCCCCCCACGCTGAACCCCATCAGGCAGCGCATCGCGATCAGGCCCCAGCCCGCCCATGCGCCCGCCTGCCGGTAAGTCGGCAGCAGGGCGATGCACAGCATGGCCAGTGTCATCGCTGCCATCGAGAGCAGCAGCGCGGGCTTGCGCCCCTTGCGATCGCCCAGCACCCCCAGCAGGACCGCGCCGAACGGCCGCATCAGATAGGCGATGGCAAAGCCGGCCAAGGTGTCGCCCAGCGCTTCCTTGCCCGGCCCGAAGAACACCCGCGACAAGGTGGGCGCGAAATAGAGGCACAGGGTGAAATCATACCATTCCACCACGGTGGAGCCGCCCACCGCCAGCATGGCCAGCTTGCGTTTGGGTGTCATGCCCGATCCGTGGCCCCGGCCTTGGTCCCGTCTTTGGCAAGGCGCAGCCCCATGAATTGCCAGCGCTGGTGGGGGTAGAAGAAGTTGCGATAGGTAGCGCGGGCGTGGCCGCGCGGCGTGGCACAACTGCTGCCGCGCAGCACGAACTGGCTGCTCATGAACTTGCCGTTGTATTCGCCGATCGCGCCGTCGGCGATCCGAAAACCGGGATAGGGGCGATAGGCGCTGCCGGTCCATTCCCACACGTCGCCAAAGAAGGAGGCGCCACCCGCGCGGGGGCGAATGTCGCCGCCCTGATCCAGCTGGTTGCCGCCGCATGGATCGTGCGCCGCTGCGGCGCTTTCCCATTCCGCCTCGGTGGGCAATCGCGCGCCGGCCCAGGTGGCGAAGGCATCGGCTTCGTACAGGCTGATGTGGCAGACGGGGGCGGACGGGTCGACGGCGTGCCGCCCGCTCAGGCCAAAGCTGGAAAAGGCGCCATCGTCCTCGCGCCAGTAGAGCGGCGCGGTGACCGCCTGCGCCTGCACCCATGCCCATCCATCGGCCAGCCACAGGCGCGGATCGCGATAGCCGCCATCGCGGATGAACTCGATCCATTCGCCGTTGGTGACGCGCCTGTCCGCCAGCGTATGCGGCGCCAGCATGGTCTGGTGGCGGGGGCCTTCGCAATCAAACGCGAAGCCCTGGCCATCATGGCCGATCTCCACGATGCCGCCGTCTTTCGTGATCCAGCCGATGGGGGCGCGTGTGGGCAGAGGTGGGGCGCCCGGCGTTTCCGCGTGCGGCCAGATCGCGCATTCCAGCGGGTTCTGAGCGAAGGCGTGGAGAATGTCGGTCAGCAGCAGTTCCTGATGCTGTTGCTCGTGGTGGCAACCCAGTTCGACCAGCGCCAGCACATCGGGCGGCAGATCGCCGATTGCAGCAAGCAACGCCTCGTCCACCGCACGGCGATAGGCGAGTATCTCCGGCAACGAAGGGCGCGAGAGCATGCCGCGCGCCGCGCGCGCCATGCGCTGGCCTTCGGCCTCGTAATAGCTGTTGAACAGAAACGGCCACTCCGCACGATAGGGGCGATAGCCCGCCACATGATCGCGCAGGACGAAGGTTTCAAAGAACCAGGTGGTATGCGCCAGATGCCATTTGGCGGGCGATGCATCGGGCATGGACTGAATGGTGGCATCGGCATCCGACAGCGGCGCGGCCAGTTGTTCGGTCAGGGCGCGCACCGCGCGGTAGTGCCGCGCCAGAGCGCCCGGGTCCTGCGAAACATTCATGTCAACACCACATCCTGAACTTAAGCGGCGTGGGCATGGTGGCCTAACGCCCCTCCAGAAGATAGGTGCAGAACGTGCCCGCGTGACCCGCCAAAAACGGCGCGGGATCGCTTTCCTGCCATATCTGCCGGACCGTCCAGCCGGCGCGGGCGGCCAAGGCCCCGAGGAAGGCGGGCTGGTATTTGTAGCTGTTTTCGGTGTGGATCGTCTCGTGCGGCGCAAACTGTACGCGCGCGCCCGCGATTCGCACCTCTTGCTGGGCAAGGCTGACGAGGTGCATCTCGACGCGGCTTTCCTGCGCGTTCCACACCGCCCGATGCTCGAACATTTCCAGGTCGAAATCGGCGCCGCATTCGCGGTTGAGGCGGGTCAGCAGGTTCAGGTTGAAAGCCGCAGTAACGCCGCTCCTGTCATCATAGGCTGGACCTAGCACCGCCGGATCGTTGGTGGAATCCGCGCCCAGCAGCAGGCAGGCGCCAGCGCCCAGCAAGTGGCGGACATTGGCAAGGAAGGTTTCCGCTTCGTCTGGCGTGAAGTTTCCGATCGTCGATCCGGGAAAGAAGCCGACGAGCGGTTTTGCCCCGAACCGTTCGGGCAGGGCGATATCGGCGGTGAAGTCCGCCCGGATGGGCGCTACTTCCAGCGCGGGATACATGGCGCGGATGCGGGCGGCGGCCTGTGCAAGCGCGGCTTCGCTGATGTCGAGCGGCAGGTAGGCGGACAATTGCGGGCTTGCATCCAGGATGCGGCGCGTCTTGACGCTGGCGCCACTGCCGAATTCAACCAGCGCCGAGCCCGGCGGGATGGCGCGGGACAGGGTGGGCGCGATCTTGCGCAACTGGGCCTCTTCGGTGCGCGTGACGTAATATTCGTCCAGCAGGCAGATTTCCTCGAAGAGGTCGGATCCGCGCGCGTCGTAAAAGTGCTTGCTTGGCAATGCCTTTGGGGTGCGTGTCAGCCCGGACAAGGCGTCGCGGCAGAGTAGATCGAGACAGACTGAAGCACCAAGGGGCAACGCGTCGTTCGCCATGATGGCCGTGCACGGAATCAGGTCTGTCACGCGGTTCTCCTTGATCGTTCGCGGGTCGTCGTCGGCTGACGCCATTGTCGATAAAGTGGCATCAAGACGGGGCGTTGAAAATCGGCCTCAGGTATGGGGCATACGCGATTCCGCTGCTCCCCGCCGCCCATGGTCGCACGTTTCGAAATTTTATCCATCAAACGCCAAGCCGGCGGTCGCCGGTGACGCCGGTCCGTAAGTTCGGCGTTTCGTGCGCCCAGGTCTGGCCAACCGGCACGTAGTAGAACGATCCGCTGCGATGGAAGACTTGGGCGCCATCTTCAATGCTGACCATCTCCACCAAGCCGGCTGCAGCGCGCCGAACAAGGACTGGCCAAGCGCCCCTCATGCCATTTTCCTCGTTTTGCCGAGGGGACCACTCGGACTTCAGCCCGTCAACGGCACGGCGGCCTTGCCGTTCCTCGAACGCATCACAGGTTAACCTGGGCGGATGGGAGCGGCCTTCGCGTGGCGCGTGAAATAGTCCAATCTGGATCATCTTGCGGGAAATCCTCACCCGACTTTGGAGAAGATACCGGCACAGTGCACCCGCCCCTCTGGCAAGGTTCTGTTTTTCAGCGTACTTTTGCCATCCGCCTGGAGTCACGGCGGCAATCGCATGTGACTCCAGGCTTCAGGCGACCAGACAAGGCTCCCGTTGAGGGTTGGTCCAGAAGCAGATACGTAATGACACCGTGATCGTTGCGTATGCGCTTAGTCGGTTATCCAGACATCCGCGTTATACGCGTTCTGTAAACGTGATCGGTGTAAAAGGTTGTAACAC
Organism: Novosphingobium sp. EMRT-2; assembly: GCF_005145025.1. Taxonomy (NCBI): domain Bacteria; kingdom Pseudomonadati; phylum Pseudomonadota; class Alphaproteobacteria; order Sphingomonadales; family Sphingomonadaceae; genus Novosphingobium; species Novosphingobium sp. EMRT-2. The sequence continues at coordinate 3,248,668 of NZ_CP039695.1, forward strand.
CTGCTTCCCGGGAACGACGTGTTGCCCGATGGGGCGAGGCATGCGCGATGACGGTAAAGGACTTGCATGATGCATATCGCCATCGTCGATGATGACGAAACAGTGCAGGCTTTCGTTGCGGAGACCTTGCGGGGGGAAGGGCATTCGTGCTCGTGCTATCGCAGTGGTCTGGATCTGCTTGCCGCCGCGCAACGCGAAACTTTCGATCTGCTGATCGTTGACTGGAACATGCCGGGGATGAGCGGCATTCATCTGGTGGAACTGGCCAAGTCGCGGATCGCGGCGTGCCCGCCGGTCATCATGCTGACCAACCGCTCGGACAAAGACGATATCGCGCTGGCGCTCAACACCGGGGCGGACGATTTCATCATCAAGCCGGAAAGCCCGGTGGTGATTCTGGCCCGCGTGAATGCCCTGTTGCGGCGCACCGCCGTCGGCGGAACGGCGGGGCAGGGACCGTTGCAGTTTGGCGCCTATCTGTTCGATACGCACCGCAACGTCGTGAAGTTCGGTGGAAACGACATCGCGCTGACGGCGAAGGAATTTGCGCTCGCCATGCTCTTTTTCGCGAACCAGAACAGGCCACTTTCGCGCGCCTATATCATGGAAGCGGTGTGGAAGAGCGTGGCCGAACTTTCCACGCGCACGCTCGACATGCATGTTTCGCGCATTCGCACGAAGCTTTCGTTACGGCTGGAAAACGGCTTTTCGCTGCGAACGGTGTTCGGCTACGGCTACAGACTGGAGACCGACCATGCGCAAGACTAACCGGATCGCTCGCCCGTTTGCGGCTCTCGCCTTTGTCCTGCCCGCGATAGTGGGCCAGCAAGGCCACGCCGCATCCCCGCCAGTGGCGGCGGCGGCGCAGGATCAGATCGAATACACCGTGCGTGCGGGCGACAATCTCTATCGGATCGCGGCGCGCTACTTTGTCCGGCAGGCCGATTATCGCGAGGTTCAGCGTATCAACCGCGTGGCCGACCCCTTGCGGCTGCCGGTGGGATCGCGGCTGCGCGTGCCGGTGCGCCTGCTGAGGACAGAGCCGTTGCAGGCCCGCATCCTGGCGGCGCGTGGCACGGTGACAATGGAGAGCGGCGGTGCGGCGGTCCGCCCCGCACCCGGGATCGCGGTAATGCCCGGGGCGGTTCTGGAGACCGGGGTCGATGGTTTCATCGGGCTTGCCCTGTCCAATGGCTCGCAAGTGTCATTGCCCACCCGCACGCGCGTGCGGCTGGTCGCGATGCGGCGTATCCTGCTGACGGGAAGCGTCGATTTCGATGTCGCGGTGGAACGCGGCAAGATCGAGACGCAGGCCACCCCGCTGCAAGCGGATGGCAGCCGTTTCCGCCTGCGCACCCCGCGCGCGGTTTCCGCCATTCGCGGCACCGTCCTGCGTATCGCTTATGATGATGCCGGCGCATCGATAACCGAAGTGGTCGAAGGCAAGGTCGCGGTACAGGGCGATCCGTCGGCGGCCGAAACCATGCTGGCGCAGGGGTTCGGCGCGCAAGTCTCTCCCGGTGGCGCTGTCGCCGTGGAAGCGCTGTTGCCGGCACCCGATCTGGTCGATGCGGGGAAGGTGCTGGTCGATCCCGTGGTCGCCCTGCGAGCGCGGTCGCAGAGCGGGGCGAAGGGGTATCACGTCCAGGTCGCGGCCGATTCCAGTTTTGCCGATCTGGTTACCGAGGCCAGCGCCGATGGCGATACGGTGACGCTGCCGGCTCTGGCGGACGGGCGGTGGTTCGTGCGTCTGACCGCCTTTTCCGCCACCGGCATCGAGGGCTTGCCGCAGGTCTATTCCCTGCGCCGTTCGCTGACCGGGCTGAGTGCCAGCGCCGCGCAGGACGGGGACCGGATCACGATCAAGTGGCTGGGGCAGGGGGCAAGCGACGCGCGCCGGCTCTATCGCTTCCAGCTGGCGCGCGGTGACGCCAAGGCGGCGCCGATGATCGACGAGCCTGGCCTCCAGGATGCGCAGATGGGCGTGTCGGGGCTGGCCGACGGAGTCTATTTCTGGCGCGTGGGCGTGCAGCAATATGCCGATGGCGATGTCACGGAAAACTGGACGCCTTTCCAGAAGTTCACGGTCACGGGCGCGGGCCGATAGGCGCCGCGCGCGATGCTCTATCGCCGGCTGCTGATCGAATGGCTGGTCGTGGTGATCGCGGCCAGCTTGCTGGTCATAGGATCGGTGCGAGGGCGGTGGACCGCGCCGCTCGATAATATCCTGCTGGATTCGATGACGCTGATCCGTCCCGCCAACGCGGACGACCGGATCATGCTGGTCGAAATCGACGAGAGCAGCCTAGCGCGGATCGGCACTTGGCCGTGGCCCCGCTCCGTCCACGCGAGCGCGCTCGAAATGGCGGCGAAGGCGCGGCCTGCTGCGATCGGTTACGACGTCCTGTTCATCGAGCCCACGGCCGAGGACGCGCGTTTCGCCGAAGGATTGCGCGCGGCGGCGCCGGTCTATCTTCCCATGCTGCCAGGCTTGCCGGATGCCGATGGCCGCGCGGCGACCACGGCGGATCAGAAGCCGCCCCCGCCGATCAGCGCGGCGGCGGCGGGGCTGGGGTCGGTGGACGTCAACTTCGATGACGATGGCGTCGTGCGCCGCTTCGAACCCCGGCTTAACGGGGCGGTCCCGCATCTGACGGAACTGCTTGTCCGGCGCATCGATCCGCAAGCTTACCAGGCCCATCCGCCCGCGATGACGCAGATCATCCCGTTTCAGCGACCGGGCGCGTTCCGGCGCGTGTCGTTCGATGATCTGCAGGCAGGGCGAGTTCCGGATGCGTTGATCCGTGGCAAGGTTCTGCTGTTCGGCGGGATCGCGTCGGGCTTTGGCGATCGCTTCCTCGTGCCGTTTTCAGCCGGCACCCTGATGTCGGGCGTGGAATTGCAGGCCAACATGCTCAACGCCCTGCTGCACGGCGATTTCTACCATGCCGTCGGCACGCCGTGGGTCACCGCGTTCAGCCTCCTGCCGGTGCTGCTGCTGTTGCTGGCTTTCCTGCATTTCGGGCCGATGACCAACTTGCGCCTTTCGCTGGCGGGGTTGGGCGTGGTGTCGGCCGCTTCGGTGGGCTTGCTGCTGACAACCGGCTGGTGGGTTCCACCGGGCTCGGCTTTGCTGGGGCTGGTGGTGGTCTATTCGCTGTGGGGCTGGCGGCGGCTGGCGGCCGTGAGCGAGTTCCTGACCGCCGAAGTGGTCCAGCTCCAGAAGGAGCCCGACCTTGTCCCGGCGGTCGTGCCCGCATCCGGGCGCGGCGATCTCGTCAACGTGGAGACCAACCGCCTGCATGACGTGATCGCCCAGTTGCGGGCCTTGCGCGCCTTCATCGCGGAAATCCTGGCCCGGCTGCCCGATGCGGTCTGCGTGGTCGATCACGATGGCACGGTGGTGATGGGAAACATCGCGGCCGACCGCCTGTTCGGGCGCGCGGTGCGTGACCAGCCGTTGCTGCCTCTGCTGGCCGGGATCGGTCTGGGCGGGGCCGTGCGCGAAGGCGAGGTGACGTTGCCCGATGGGCGGACGCTGGTGCTATCCCGCGCGGTGATCGACGGGATCGGCACGATCATGCGCTTTGCCGACATTACCGAGTTGAAAGCGGCATCCCGCGCACGGGAAGAGGCGCTGCAGTTTCTCAGCCACGATATGCGCGCGCCGTTCTCCGCCGTGATCGCGCTGCTGCAGGATCGGACATCGGGCGATAGCGGCGCGGTAACGGCCGAAACGGCCCTGCGCATACGCCAGCACGCCGGGCGCGGGCTGCAACTGGCGGACGATTTCGTGCAGCTTGCCCGCCTTGAGAACGCCAGCGTCGTGGCGGAACCGGTCGATCTGGCGGGCGCGCTCGCGGAAGCCATCGACCTGGTCTGGCAGCGTGCGCGCCAGCGCAACGTGGCGATCCGCGAGCGTATCGACGATGACGATCTGTGGGTGATGGGGGACCCGGCCCTGGTCCAGCGCGCGCTGCTCAACCTGCTGGGCAATGCGGTGAAGTTCGCGCCCGAAGGTGGAACCGTCGAATGCCACATCGTGCGCGAGGGCGCGCTGGCCGCCTGCTCGATCACGGGACAGGGGCCGCCGATGCCGCCGGAGCGCGCGCGCGATCCGTTCATTCCCTTCGCGCCGGGCACCGATGCGGCGGGCGAGGCCAGCCGGGGGCTTGGGCTGGCGTTCGTGAGAATGGCGGCGGAACGGCAGAACGGCAGCGTCGGTTATCGCGAGATGCCGGATGGCATGAAGGAGTTCACCATCCGCCTGCCTCTCGCCACCGACGATTGAGCGGGCTTCAGTCGCGCGTCCAGGAAAGCTCCGATCCTTCGGGCACCGGATGGACCAGCATGTCCGCGGCGCGGGCGGCGAGCGAGGCCAGCACGGGTTTGCCCGTGCCGTGGCAATGATCTTCCTCGGCCCAGCCGCGCCCGATCAGCGTGCCCGTGGTGTGGTCCACGACGGTCAGGACAAGGCGATACCGAGTGTCGTGGCACGATTGCAGGAAGCGCTGCTTCTTGGCCCCTGAAAGCGGCGGGGCCGCGTTGTCGACCAGCACGGCCACGTTCGACGGGCGCTGGGTATAGGCAGCCGTCAATTCGTTCCGGCTGTCATCGGCGATGCCGATGCCGGTGGTGCGCAGCGCATCGACGATGACCGACCGGTCGCCGTTGTCGTCCGGCATGGCGGTCGGCTTCACGGTATAGGGCATGGCCGGCTTCTCCGGCGCGGCCATTCCACCGAAGCGGGTTCGCACAGGGCCGGCGCAGCCCGAGGCAAGGCAGGTCAAAACGACCAGTGTGGTCAGGCGACGCGGCAGGTGATGAAAGGCGTTGGCGCGCGGCGCTTCGGGCATGATGGAAATTCTCGTCTCGGCAAGTCGGGCGGTGCGATAGCTACCCATCGCCAATATCGATCGCCCGCGCAATCGGGAAGATTGCGGACTGCTCGGCAGCAGGTTGTGGGGATGCGCGGTCGGGGTGCCCTCGCGGTGGCTGGCAAATTTACATCATTTTACACCGAAATGCCGGAAGTTCTGGCACTTATCATCGCATGTGCGTGGTCTTTCACGCGCTTTCCGCAAGCCGCTCGTGGCCCGCCGCATCATGCCGGGGGCATGGCGCGAATTGCGCGAGGCGCGTCCGGAACCACGGGGTCAGGATGGGTTGGACATGAAGGCTTTCGAAATCGGAGGAATTGCCCTCGAACCTGCCAGGATGGGCATCCCGCTGCTGGCATGCGAAGGGGACATCATCGTTTCGCCCCCGCTGCCCGAACGCGCGGCTCGGGCGCACCTGGCTTTGGCGCGCGAGCTCTATTCGGCGCGCCGGCGGCGCGAGCGGTTCTTTCCCGCCGACCTGTTCGGCGAAGCGGCGTGGGATATCCTGCTGGATCTCTATATCGCCCGCCACGAAAAGCGTGAAGTCGCCACCACCAGCGCCTGCATTGGTGCCTATGTTCCGCCGACCACGGCGCTGCGCTGGCTGCGCCATCTGATGGAGCATGACTACGTGCACCGCGAAGACGACGGCAAGGATCGGCGCAGGACGTTCGTGCGCCTTTCGGCCAAGGGCAACGCGGCGATGGACGCCTTCCTGGCGAACATGCTGAAGACGATGGCGCGCAACTTGGGCGCGGTGCTGATGGCCGAAATGGAAGGGGATTGTCAGTAGGTCCCGCGCGCCGGACAGGTGAAGACTGGCCGATTGCCCCTTAGGTCATTAGCATTTATTGGCACGATCTTAACGTTTGATACCTCAAAGAAGCACGATCTCATCGGAAAGTGCTTCCCTGATGTTCGATATCCTTTTCTGCATTCGCGATCAGCATGATTTCACCCTCGTGCTGCTGGCGGCGGGCGTGTGCCTCCTGTCGACCGTGACAGCCGTCCTCCTGCTTCGCCAATCGAGCGTGGCAAAGGGAAGCAGCGCCCGGAACTGGGCAGTGATCGGCGGAGGGGTAACCGGGTTCGGCATCTGGTCCACGCACTTCATCGCGATGCTCGGCTACGATCCGGGCGTGGTGATGGGGTACAAGGCGGGGCTGACGATCGGTTCGCTCGCCATCGTCGTCGTCAGCATGGTAATCGCGTTCCTGCTCGCGATCAGGGCCAAAACGCGCACCGGCCGCCTTGGAGCCGGCGTGCTTGCGGGCTCCGGTTTCGCGACCATGCATTATGTCGGCATGGCGGCCGTTGAGATGCCCGCCACGATCCAATGGCGATCGTCCTACGTCGCGCTTTCGCTGCTGCTTGCGATCCTGCCCTTCTATGCCGGGCTGGAAAAGGCGGTGCAACGCAATGGGCGCGCGCACGGTTTCGCCGCGGCGCTGATGATGACGGGCGCGGTGGTTGGACTGCACTTTTCCGGGATGGCCGCAATCCGGCTGATCCCCGCCCGTCTGCATACCGAAGCGATGCTGCTTTCGCCCAGCACAATGGCCGTCCTGGTCGGCAGCGTGTCGGTGCTGCTGCTGGCGCTTTGCATCGGCAGCTGGGCGATCACGCGCCGGGCTAACGCCGCGATCGAGGTCAGCGAGCGGCAGTTCAGCATCCTGGTCAAGGGCATCTCCGACTGCGCGCTCTACATGCTCGATCTCGAAGGGCGCGTGGCCAGCTGGAACGCCGGTGCGCAGCGCCTGAAGGGCTATCAGGCGAGCGAGGTTCTCGGCCTTCCGCTCGGGCGATTTTATACGCCGGAAGACCGCGCCGCCGGTGCGCCGCAGCGGGCGCTGGCCCAGGCACTGGCCGACGGCAAGTTCACCGGCGAAGGCTGGCGCATGCGCCGCGATGGCTCGCGCTTCTGGGCGCATGTCACCATCGAGCGGATCGTCGATGTCGCGGGCGAACACATCGGTTTCGCCAAGATCACGCGCGATATGACGCGCTTCAAGGAAGACCAGGACCGGATCAGGGAGGCGCACCATCGTCTTGATGCCGCGCTGGAGCACATGCACCAGGGCCTGTGCCTGTTCGATGCCAGCCAGCGGCTGGTGCTGCGCAATCATCGGTTCGCCGACCTCTGGCAGCTGCCCGAAGATAGCTGCCCGCCGGGCTGGACGCTGATGGACGTGGCGCGGGCCGCGCTGGAGGCGCGGACGGGTGGCCGGGTTTCCGACGAGCGGCTGGAAAACATGAACCTTCTGCTTCAGCGCTCGCTTGCGTCGCCGGAACTGCCGCCCGTGATTGCCGAATTCGGCGAGGATTTCGTGGTCTCGATTTCCAGCAGGCCCATGCCGAACGGTGGATGGGTGATGACTTTCGAGGATATTACCGAACGCAGCCGTTCGGAGGCCCGCATCGCCCACATGGCCATGCACGATGATCTCACCGGCCTTCCCAACCGCGCCAGCTTCAACCACTGGCTTGATCGGGAACTGGAACTGGCGGAACTGCGCGACGATCAGGTCGCCCTGGCGATCATCGACCTCGATCGCTTCAAGGAAATCAACGATACGCAAGGGCATGTCGCCGGCGACATGCTCCTGCAGCGGATCGCGAACGCGATGTCGGCCGTGCTGGGGGACGGGGAGACGGTCGCGCGGATCGGGGGCGATGAATTCGCGGCCGCCAAGCACTTTTCCTCGCCCGCCGAACTGTCGGATTTCGTGGCCCGGCTGAGCCGTTGCTTCGATATTCCGTTCGGCGCGCAGGACGGCATTGCCGTGGGCGCCAGCCTTGGCATCGCGATATACCCCACCGATGCCACGGGCCGCGAGGCGCTGCTCAACAACGCCGATCTCGCGATGTACCGGGCCAAGGGCAACCTGGGCGAGCGCATCTGCTATTACGAACAGGGCATGGACGAAAGCGCGCGCCATCGCCGACAACTGGCGAACGACCTGCGACACGCTGTGGCGCGGGGAGAGCTTGCTGTCCTGTATCAGCCGCAACACTCGCTCAAGAACGGGGAAATCAGCGGCTATGAAGCGCTGTTGCGCTGGCACCATCCCCGCTTCGGCATTGTGTCGCCCGTGGAGTTCATCCCGATCGCCGAGGAAAACGGCGAGATCATGAAGCTGGGCGAATGGGTCTTGCGCATGGCCTGTGCGGAAGCGGTCTTCTGGCCGCAGAAGCACAAGATCGCCGTAAATCTCTCGCCCGTTCAATTGCTGCAGGCCGACTTGCCGGAAATCGTCACGCGCGTACTGGTGGAGACCGGCCTTTCGCCCCACCGGCTCGAACTGGAAATCACGGAGACCGCGCTGATCGCCGACAAGGTGAGGTCGCTGCACACGCTCCGCCGCATCAAGGCGCTTGGCGTCAGCGTTGCCATGGACGATTTCGGCACGGGCTATTCGTCGCTGGATACGCTGCATTCGTTCCCGTTCGACAAGATCAAGATCGACAAGTCGTTCCTGCTTGAATCCGAACACAACGAACAGGCCCGCGCGATCATCCGCGCCGTGCTGGCACTGGGCAAGAGCCTGCAGATCCCGGTGCTGGCGGAAGGCGTGGAAACGATCGGCCAGCTCGAACTGCTCGTCTCCGCAGGCTGCGAGGAAGCCCAGGGGTATTACTTCGGCAAGCCTGCCGTGGCTCCCAGCGCGCCCTTGAAAGATGCGAAGGCGGGATAGCCCCGGTCGGGCGCGGGAGCACGATCGCGGCGACAGGAGCGGGAAGGTCAAGGCCGGGCTTGCGCGGCACCGCACTTCCGCCTAAGGCCGGGTCGGTCGTTCCATGCTGGAATTCCTACTTGGAACGATGTTGGAATGGTTTCAGTGTAACCTGAAATTCTTTCAAAAATTAATGCCTTAGCGGGTGTAGCTCAATGGTAGAGCAGAAGCTTCCCAAGCTTACGACGAGGGTTCGATTCCCTTCACCCGCTCCAAGTATGCAAATCAGGCGGCGGCGCGGGTCGCGATGACGTCCTCGTAGCGCGCATCCGCCAGGTCGAGTTCCGGCCATGGCGGCGCCGTTTCGGTGGTCAGCACCAGCTGGCCCAGGCCGGACAGGCGGAAACTGCCGAGTTTCGGTTCCTGCACGGCCGCGCCGTCCTGCTCCATGGCGACGGCGTCGCAGTAGAACTTGCCATTGCGACGATAGAGCAACTGGGGTGCCACCTGTGTTGCGGTCCGATTGTAGGTCCAGCGCAGGCACAGGCCAAGGTGCAGCGCCTGCAGGATCATGTGCAGCGCCTCGGCTTCCCTTTCATCGGCGACGGGGAGATCCTGTGGTCGAAGCGGGGGCGTCTGGGTCGGTTTGGTCATGCCGGTCGCTCTTGCCGCTCTGCGCGCGATCCGCAACACCTTCTTTGGTGACGAATGTTTCCATTTCCGTCTGTAGCTGGCGGTTCGTGCTTCGGTATCCCGCCCCACCGCCCCAAATCCGGCACGCGGCGTTGCCATTGTCCGGCCCGGGACGTACAGCGTGAGCAGTTCCCCTGACTGCTGCTAAGGTTGCCTGGCTTGGGGACGAGAAAGAGAGCACTGACGTGACGGGTTCTTCGTTGGATCATCTTGCCCCGGACGGCGATCGTGCGCCGGGGATGGTCCGTCCGTCGCTGGCGCAGGCGATCAAGCGCGGATTTGTCGGGCGCTGCCCCCGCTGCGCGCGCGCGAAGCTGTTTCGGGCTTTCCTCAAGCCCGTGGACCGTTGCCCCGATTGCCAGCAGGACTGGTCATGCCAGCGCGCGGACGATTTTCCCGCCTATCTCGCGATCCTGTTGACGGGCCATCTCGTCGCGCCACTGATCATTGCGGTGGAGCTCGATTTCTCGCCTCCGGCCTGGGTGCAGATGACATTGTGGCCCGCGATCGTGGCGGCGATGGTGCTCGCGCTGATCCAGCCGGCCAAGGGCGCGGTGATCGCGGCGCAATGGCGGCTGGGCCTGCACGGTTTCGCGGCATCCGATATGCAGGCCGCGGATGCCGACGCTAACGGTGGCGCCAGAAGCTGAGGTGTTGCGTCATCTCCCATCGATCCGATCGGATGCAGTGAGGATAACGATGACAGCGGCGGCCGGCGCCAGCCGATCCTTCAAACAGCGAGGCGCTGCGAATTGGGCGTGATCGCCAGCCGGCGCAGCCCTTCGATATTGAGAAGAGTCAGCCGCTTGCCATGCAATTCGATAAGTTTTTCTGCCCGCAGCATTTGTAGCACGCGATTGACGTGAACGGCCGACAAGCCAACGATATCCGCCAGATCGTATTGCGTCAGGGGCATGACGCAGCGGTTTTCGATGACGTGGCAGGCGCGTTTCAGCCGTTCGAACAGTTCGCACAGCAGGCTGCACAGGCGCTCGGTCGCCGAGAGCCGGCCAAGATTGAATATCCACTGTTCGCGCCGGTTAAGAATGGTGAGCAGGGATTCCAGTATGCTGGTCATTCCATCCGCCTCTTGCGCTGGCCTGCGATGGATACCCGCCATGGACAGCGATCGAGCGCGCAGGCGCGTCAGCGCAACCACGGGCAGTGTCGGGGTTCCCTGGAAAAGCCATTGCGGTTCGCAGTATTCACCGGGAAGAAACAGCGTAATGATTTGCCGTCGTCCGTCGACCAGCAATCTGTATTGGCAAGCCCAACCTTCCTCGATCTTGAAGATATGGTCCGTTTTCTGTGCATGACGCGCGAGGTATTCGTGCCTGTGAAAGACACGCATGCCGTCGCGCGCGGATACCGCTTCTTCTATCATCAATACTATCCCGGATTTTTCTGATGGGTACAGTGCGCCACCGGGGGGCGGGAGGATTCACATAGGTTTATGAGCGCAACAAAGTCCGACCAAGCGTTCCGGGAAGCCGACGGATGCCCTGTGGTCTGCTTGCCAGTCAGCGCCCAAATTGCAGATACGTCGGGCGGAAGTGGCAATAGGCCTCCAGCGCGGCCGGGTCCGGCATGGTGATGCGCCCTCCCTGCCAATGGATGAGGTCGCGCGCGCGCAGATCCTGGATCACCCGATTCACGTGCACCGTGGAAAGCCCGGTGGCTTCGGCGAGGTGAATCTGTGTGAGCGGCGAGTCAAACCCGTCGGGCGTGGCGGCTCCTATTGCCCGCAGGCGGTGTGCAAGCTCGCAAAACAGATGGCCGATGCGCTGGCGTGCGCTGCGCGCTGCAACATTGCGTGTCCATTCGCGCTGAATGGCGAGCGTGGCAGTTCCTTCGACGCCAAGGGCCAGGCGGATTCGGGGTGACTGGGTCCGGACCAGTTCGACGGCATCGGACAGAACCAATGCGCAGTGCATCTTGTCGATAGCGCCAATGGAATGATCGATCGTTCCAGCCACCGGGAAAACCGGATTGCACAGATCGCCCGGCAGGAGAAAGGCCACAATCTGACGGCTTCCGTTTTCCAACAGTTTGTAGCGGCATCCCCAACCATCCAGCACGATCTTGAGGAAATGGATGTGATCGCCTTCGCGCACGAGATCGCCGCCGGCTTTCACCGTGCGGATTTCGGTGTCCACGAGATCATCCACCAGCGCCATGTCCGTCGAGGACAGGTCGACATATTGCAGGAGTTTCATGGCAAGTGGGCCTGACATGCTGGCTGGTCCCTTCAGCTGTTCCTTGAGCGTCGCGCCGATGCAACGCCGGTGGTCCCGGCTGGTTTCCGGTTGCGATCATGCGAGGCGTTACGGATCATCCGTTGACTGTCGTTCCTCCGTTCGGGGGAAGGACTTGCCCGGTCATGCAGCTGCAACCCTTGAAGGACAGGATCGACCGTCAATCGCAGCGGAACGGCGAAATTTCCCATTTGCTTACATATGTATTTGAAATGCCCATTGACTTGTAAAAACAAGAACGAGTGATCGTGCCGCCGGCGAGGTCAATAATTCCAAGTGCGCCGGAGCGTTGTTTTAGTGCCATGAGCCGTTTCATTTGCCGGAAACGCCAGAGGGGAAATCCGCTTTCATAAAGAGCTGCAATGAAAGGCGGATAGATGCTGAAATATGCCAAAATCGAAGAACTTCGGACTGCCGGCGATATTTCGGTGGAAAGCTTCTGCCAGGGCTATCCCGACAAGCACCGGTATCGCGTGGCTGCCATTGGAACATATCCGCCCCGCCGGTGTGGTATCGCGACCTTTACCAGCGATCTCGTGGATAGCCTGAAAGCGGCTCATCCCGGCATGTCCATCGACATATTCGCCATGGATCATCCACAGGCTCCGCAGCGTTATGGCAGCGAGGTCTGCATGGCGATCGGGGAGGGCACCCGCGAAGACTTCGAGGCGGCGGCGAACAGGATCAACGCCAGCGGCACGGATGCGGTGTGGATACAGCACGAATACGGCATCTTTGGCGGCGAGGATGGCAACTATATCTGCAATCTCGTCGATCGCGTCGCCGCGCCCGTGATCCTGACGCTGCATACCGTTCTGCGCGATCCCACCCCCGGCCAGCGCGCGGTGTTGCAGCACCTTATCGATCGTGCCCGCGCGGTCATCGTGATGTCGCGCGAAGCGCGTGACTTGCTCGCCAGCCTTTATGATGCCCGCAACGTCACCGTGATTCCGCATGGCGTTCCCGATCGTCCGTTCGGCCGCGAACTGGCGGCCAAGGCGTGTCTGGGGCTCGCTGACCGGCACGTTCTGATGACGTTCGGGTTGCTGGGGAGCGGTAAGGGGATCGAGCAGGTGATCGAGGCGATGCCCGCGATCCTGGCGCGGCATCCGAACACCGTGTACCGCATCGTCGGCGCCACCCACCCCGCGCTTGTGGCGCGGGAGGGGGAGGCCTATCGCCATGCCTTGCAGGCACTCGCGCAGCGGTTGGGAGTGGCCGATCATATTCAGTGGGATGACCGGTTTCTGGACACGGACGAGCTTCTCGACCAGCTGGAAGCCTGCGATATTTTCCTGACGCCCTATCCCAATCTGCAGCAATCGACGTCGGGAACGCTGAGTTATGCCGTGGCGCTCGGCAAGGCGGTTGTGAGCACCCCCTTTTCCCATGCGCGCGAGTTGCTCGCGGACGGTGTGGGCACGCTGGTCGAACCGGGCTCGGCGAACGCCATCGCGCAGGCCGTGATCGATCTGCTGGCCGATGCGACGGCGCTGGAAGCGATCAAGCGGCGGGCCTATGCCAAGGGGCGGGACGCGATCTGGCCCCGCGTGGCGGAAATGGCCCAGGCTGTTCTGCGCATTGCCGCGCCACTGGCCAAGCCACTTCAGGTCGCGCCAGGCAAAATGCCGGCCCTTTCCGGCGTGTTCGCCATGTCGGACAGCACCGGCATCTATCAGCATTCGCTCGGCATCGTGCCCGACCGCCGCCATGGCTATTGCCTGGACGACAACGCCCGCGCGCTGATGCTGATGAACGTGGCGCGCGATCTGCCCGCCGGCGAACGCCTGCGCTGGTCGATGACCTACGCCAGCTTCATCGCCCACGCCTGGAACGAGGAAGAGCGCTGCTTCCGCAATTTCATGGGTTTCGATCGCCGCTGGCTCGAAGAGCGCGGGTCGGCGGACTCGAACGGCCGGACGCTGTGGGCGCTGGGGCATACGGCGGAATGCGCGCCCGATGCGGATATCCGCGAATGGGCTGTCGAGACGTTCATGCGATCAAGGCGTTGCGTCTCTTCCGAAAGCCCTTTGCGGACCCTTTGCTTCGCGATGTTGGGAGAAGCCGCGCTGCTGCGCGCGGGCGTACCACCCCACCAGGTCGGCGATTTCCTGGCCAAGGGCGGCCCGGTGCTGATGGCGATGCTGGAACGCACGCGGCGTCCCGAATGGGTGTGGTTCGAGCCGGCCCTGGCCTATGACAATCCACGGATTTGCGAGGCGCTGATCGAGGCCGGTCTTGTCCACGACCGCGCGGATTGGGTGCAGGCGGCACTGGAAGCGCTCGACTGGCTCATGCGATCCCAGACGAGCAGCCGGGGCCATTTCCGCCCCGTCGGTTCGGAAACCTTCGGCAAGCCGGCAACGGTCTTGCCGTTCGACCAGCAGCCCCTGGAAGCATGGGCGGCCGTCGACGCGGCCCGGACGGCCTATTTCATCGGCGAGGACGTGAAGTGGATCCGGTCGGCGCGCACCGCTTTCGCGTGGTTCGAGGGCGCCAACGACCGCAACGTGGCATTGGGCGACGCGGCTTCGGGCCGGTGCCGCGATGGCGTGACTCCGCGCGGCGTGAACCGCAACTGCGGCGCGGAGTCGGTTCTCGCCTACCATCTGGCCAGCCGCGCGCTCTCTGATCTCATCGCCACAGTGGAAGGACGCAATCTTGCAGCCAGGACCAGTACCGAACCGGCTTCGTATCAGCGACACTAGACTTCATCCCGATCCTGCGCGCGTCGTTTTGCGGCCGTTCCATCTGGGATGGCAGGCCAGCAACGCGCCGCAGGACCGGGCCATCCGGCTGGTAGCCAACGTCCTGGCGCTTCCCGGCGACAGGGCGAAAGCCGAATACGAGCGGGTTCTGGCGGATTTCTCGGCGCGCCACTGGCACATCGAGAACGTCCTTGATGAACGGTACGCCCAGCTCGAAACGTCGCTGGCGCTGCCCGCCATTGCCGAAGGCTATCGCCAGCGGCTGATCGCGGCGTATTTCTGCCACGAATACACCTACGCCGCGGCTGCGCTGATGAATCCGTCGATCGTCCCGCATCCCGATCAATCGGGGTTGGAGGCTGGCGCCGTCCGTTTCGTGCTCAGCCTGCGGGCCGTGGGCGAGGGGCATATCAGCACGATCGCGTTTCGCGAGGGGATCGCGAGGCCCGATGGCTCGTTCGCCCTGTGGCCCCAGGGCGATATCGCGACGGCGATGCGGCAGATCACCGGAGAGGGCAATCCGCCCCCTCCCGACACCCCGGGCGCGCGCGCGTGGATCAGTCGCGATACGGACAGCACGCTGACAAATTCGGTTATCTTCCCGGTGACCGAGCAGCAACGCAACGGGCTGGAGGATTTGCGCCTGGTGCGGTTCGAGGATGAGGACGGGAAAGCCGAATGGATCGGCACCTACACCGCCTATTCCGGACAATCGATCCGGTCCGAATTGCTGAGGACCAGCGACTTCAAGACCTTCTCGCTGGAACCGGTGGAAGGGCGCGCGGGGCGCAACAAGGGCATGGCCCTGTTTCCGCGGCGGATCGACGGGCAATATATGATGATCGGCCGCCAGGACGGCAAGAATCTCTACCTGCTGCGTTCACCCCAACTGGACCAGTGGGACGATGACGGCGTGCTGCTGATGGAACCGCGCTTCGCGTGGGAATTTATCCAGATCGGCAACTGTGGGAGCCCGGTGCTAACCAAAACGGGTTGGTTGGTGCTGACTCACGGGGTCGGCCCGATGCGCAAATATGCACTGGGCGCTGTGCTGCTGGACCGCGCTGATCCATCGAAAGTGCTTGCGCGAACGCCCGAGCCGGTTCTGACCGCCGAAAATTCGGACCGGGCAGGCTATGTTCCCAATGTGGTCTATACGTGCGGCATGATGCCAGTGGGAGATCATCTTCTCATCCCTTATGGGATATCGGACAGCGTGGTTGGTTTCGCGACAATCACCATCGACGACATTCTGGCTACGATGGCCTGACCTTGCGGGTCAGGCCATCGCCCTCCTCAAACAGCGCCTTCCTCAATAGGCGGGCGGATCGCTGGCCGGAAAGCTTTCGTCCGCGGCCTGGTCCACCTTGTCCCAGTCATCCACGTCACTGCGCATGCTGTCTGGGCCGGCGTTGCGCACGTCGGCAAAGCGCGATGACGAAGTATCGCTGGTTTCGCCAGGCGCGAACGCCGCCGGTTCGGTCTGTTCCTGGCGCGCCGTGAACATGCGGTACACCGTGTAGCCGACTGCCAGTGTCGAAGCGATTTTCAGTACCGAGAACATCATCTTGAATGCGAGCATGACAAATCTCCCATGCTGGTTGATGTTTCAAACCAATTCGTGGCGACGGGTTCCCGATCGTAACGCATGCAAGTCTTTCCGGGGCGAGTCCGCTGTCTTTGGGATTAGCGCGGAACCGGCGGCAGCAGTGGCCGTTGCATCTGTCCGAACTTCATTTCGACACAGGATGCCGCCATGGTGGAGCTTGCTAGCTGGATAGCGCCCATCGCGACGATGGTTGCCGCGGTGATGACCGCCGCCAACCTGGGGCCGCGTATGACCGGTGCGGGCTTCGCCGTGTTTGCCGTCGGTGCCTGCGCGTGGTGCATCGTTGCCCTGCAGGGCGATCAGACGGGACTGTTGCTCACCAACGTATTTCTGCTCGTGGTCGATGTGGTTGGCGTGTGGCGATGGCTGGGGCGGGCGAGGTATGCGGATGCTGCACGACGAGCGGCAAGGGCCAGCGCGTCGCGCACCGATACGAGCCTGTTTTCCTTTCAGGATCTGCTGAGCGCTTCCGTTGTGGACAAGGGCGGGACGGCGCTTGGTCCGGTGATCGATGCCATGGGCAGCGTCGAGGATGGCAGCATTGCCTACCTGGTGGTTTCCGATGGCGGTGTCGCCGGCGTGGGGGAAGTGCTGCGCCGCTTCCCGGCCGACCGGCTCGCCTATGCGGACGGGAAGGTGATCGCTTCCATCCCGCGTCCTGCCTTCGAAGCGTTACCCGTCATCGAGGCCGATCGCTGGCCGTTGGATGCCCGTCGCACACGGTCCGGCATTCCCGAGATGGAAGGCGGTCCACGTCCAGCTGCGAAAGGGGAACGATGAGCAAGTTCTTCACCCTATGGTCGTCCGCCATCTCCGCCGCCATGGGGCGCCCCGTGGCCTTTGCCATAGCGCTGGGCACCATCATCGTATGGGGTGTTTCGGGGCCGGTGTTTGGCTGGTCCGACACATGGCAGCTCATCATCAACACGGGCACCACAATCGTGACGTTCCTGATGGTGTTCCTGATCCAGAACAGCCAGAATCGCGATGCAAGCGCCATGCAGGCCAAGCTGGACGAATTGCTGCGCGCGCTGGACAAGGCGCGCGAGGGATTCGTGGGCATCGAACACCTGACGGACGAGGAAATCACCGCCCTGCGCGATGCACTGGAACGCGAGTGCGGATTGCGCGATGGGAAACAGGCGACGACCGAAGATACCGTGGATCACCTGCTTCAGCGGACTTAGCGGCGGACGCCACGAATGGTCCCGACGTCCGTCGCGAAGGACCGGCAGCCGGTTCGCTTACCTGTGACAGGTTTGGGGACATAACGGGCCTTCGCATCCATTCCTTCCCCCGAGATGCCCGCCGCACGGAGCGTAAACACCAGGGGGCAATCCGACGGAATGGAACAGACATGACTGATCGCTGCGATACGTCCGGTCCGACCATTCCCCCTCTCTGCCTTGTCTGGGTTCGCCCACGTTGCGCTGGAACGCTCACCTTTTCCGGAAACAGGAGTTTTCCATGACCCGACTTATCCTTGCCCTTCTTCCCGCGCTTGCGCTGGCTGCATGCGACAAACCCGCCGTCATTACGACCGAACCCGCCGATGACATCGCTGTGACCACCACACCCGCCGAAAGCGGCGTCCCAGCCGCGGCGGCGGTGGTCGACACCGCCGATTATCTGGCAAGGGCTGTGGCGGCCGATCGGTTCGAGATCGACAGTTCGAAAGCGATTCTGGCGAAAACCGGCAATGCTGACGTCAAGGCGTTCGCAAACATGATGATCGCGGACCACCAGAAGTCCTCGGATGAACTGAAGGCGGCGGCCACGAAAGCCGGTCTGAGCGTGCTGCCGGTATCGCTCGATCCCGATCAGCAAGGGCAGATCGATGCGATCCGCAAGACCTCCGGCGCCGACGCGGCCCGGGTCTATCTGAACGCGCAGCGCACGGCGCATGCGATGGCTCTCAGTCTCCACACCGATTACGCCGCTAATGGCACGGTTCCGGACGTCAAGGCCACCGCCGGCCGCATCGCCGCCGTTGTGCAGCAGCATAGCGACAAGCTCAGCGCAATCAGCATCAAATAGGCATCGCGCCGGCACTTCCGGCGTCGGAGGAGATGGATCATGCCTCAGGGCGACAAATCGAGCTATACCGACAAGCAGAAGCGCCAGGCCCGCCATATCGAGGAGGCGTACGAAGAGCGCGGAACGGATCACGAGGAGGCCGAACGGCGCGCCTGGGCCACGGTGAACAAGCAGACCGGGGGTGGGCAGAAGACTCGTTCGAAACAAAGTAAGTCGGATTGAGCGGTCCACGATGACGGTGGACCGAGCATTCCAGGGCACCGTGCGCTTGGCCCTGCACGCGAGGGCTGCTCCAACTCCGCATCGTCAACGCGTGCTTCTCCGTTCAAGCCGGCGGGTTCACGAGGTCGAGCATCTCGTGAACCCGCCGGATGATCGCGTTGGTGGCGGAATGCCCTTCATGCCTGAGCTGGCGGAGGGGCCTCTGGCGGCTGGACGCCTGGGTCTATCCGGTCCGGTTGTTCGTTGGGTACTTCGCCCGGAACCTGCTCGGGGGGCGTTTCCGGGGGAGATTCCGGGATATCGGTGTCGGGTGGGGATTCCGGGACTGTCGCCATTCTGGCCTCCTGCGCTCGGCGTGCTTGTTGCAATTTCAAACCCGGCACTGCGCTAAGGTTCCTCCAATTCCTGCTTATGTTTGCATCGCGCGGCGAAACGAAACGGGAGCGCGCCGTGATGCGGAAAAGCAAAAAGGGGGAACTTAACTTTTATCCATACGTATCGATTTCACATCCTTCCAAAGGAAATGCGATATCGAGGAGAGTGTCATGCGAAAGCGCGGTGATGAGGTTCATATGAATACAGAAGAGGTTCGCAGCGGATCGACGCCAAACATAGTGCGTTGGGTGCTGGGGGTCAGTTGGACACCTCGAAGAACCGTCTGATTTTGGCGTAATTGCGATGTGATGGCACAGGAGCGGGTGGCGAGCTCCAGGCTTGGGTTGCTGATCTGCTTATTTTCTTGGCGGAGCCGGCTGCGTGGGCCGGTTTTTGGGTCACGCGGGCGCAGTACGCCCCTCAAGCCATGCGAGGCGCTGGAAGTTATAGGCAAGGTTGGCCATGCCGATCTTGATGCGGGCGCGGGCAATGCCGATGGTGCGCACGATCAGGCCCATGCGGTGCTTTTGCCCGGCAAAGACGTGTTCGACTGCCGAGCGGATGGCCGATCGCTTCGCATTGGCTCTGGCGACACGCTCGGGCATGGCACGGCGGTTCGGTTTGCGCTGGTGGATGTGGCTCTTGAACATGCCCCTCTCGAGAAAGGTTTCGTTTTTCTTCGACCGGTAGGCGGTATCAGCCCAGACGCCCGAACCGGTGTTGTTCGTGCTGATCAGGTCAGGCAACCGGGCGCCGTCATGGGCATTGGCGGCACTGGCATCCCAGGTCCGGATCAACCCGTGAGCCCGGTCGATGCCGATGTGGTTCTTGTAGCCGAACATCGGGATGGCGAGATCGACCGGCTTGAAGGCCTTGGGATCGGCACCCTCCTTCACCTTGGCCTTGGTGTACTTCACGCTCCAGCGGGCATCGCGATCCTTCTGACGGAGCCGGGCTGGCTTTGCCTTCCATGCCTCCGGGATCCGGCCGTCCTTGATCGCTGCCTTCTCCTCGTCGGTGTTCCGCTGCTTGGGGGCAGGCACAACGGTAGCATCGATGATCTGGCCGCCCATGGCGAGATAGCCCCGGTCGGTCAGTGCGGCATCGAAGCGGGCGAAGAGCTTGTCGATTGCCTTGGCTTGCACCAAGCGCTCGCGGAACAGCCACACCGTCGTTGCATCCGGCACCGTGCCATCGAGCCCAAGGCCCAGGAAGCGCTGGAACGACAAGCGATCCTTGATCTGGAATTCCGTCGCTTCGTCCGAAAGCGAATAGAGCGCCTGCAGCACCAGAATTTTGAACATCATCACCGGGTCAAACGGCGGCCGCCCGCCTTTGCCACGAACACTGCGGCGCAGAGCGGCGATCAATGGCCCCCGGAAAACCTCAAAGTCGACCACCCCGGACAGACGCTCCAACGGATCACCCGCTGCGCTCAAGGCCTCGTACCGGTTCGAAAGATCAAAGAAACCGGGCTGTCCCGCCATCATCGCCTCCGCTCATCCGCAAGGGCAGTGAATCAGGTCAGGCCGACAAGCGCCAGAGTTTTTCGAACCCTCCAGTTTTTTTCTGGCGATCGCCGCTCTTTCAGCGATATGGATTACCGGTGCAATTTCAGTATAGAAAGAGGAACTGCAGCTGGTCCGATGCAGGCAACGGCATGGCGATAGAAGGGGATAAATACCCCGTCCGAAGAGTTTAAATATTTGGCTCTTATGGAGAAATTGCCATGGAAAACCATATTGAACTCGACGAGACCAGCGACATCATTTCCTCGAACAAGGTCGAGGGAACTTCGGTTTACGATAGCGAGGGCAATAACCTCGGATCGATCTACAACTTCATGGTCAACAAGCGGTCCGGCCAGGTCGAATACGCCGCGTTGCGGTTCGGCGGCTTTCTGGGCATCGGAAGCGACTACTACCCGATCCCGTGGGACATGCTGACCTACGATACGGACAAGGGCGGCTATCAGGTCGATATATCGAAGGATTTGCTCGAGAACGCGCCCCGCTACGACGAAAACAGCGAGCCGGTGTTTGACCAGTCCTACGGCCGTGATCTCTATGGGTACTACGGCGTGCCGTACTCGTTCTGACCTGCTCCGGCGCGGCGTCTGCAAGATGCCGCGCCGGCTTGCGGCTGCATGCCTTACAGCAAGGACATCACGCTGGTTGGCGTGAACGTCGCCATGCGTGCGTGATAAGTCCGTGTAAGTGCCAACGGGTTCAGTCGGTGGAAATCCGGGACCGTCGTTGGTTTGCGGAATGGAATGGCGGAGACGGAGGGATTCGAACCCTCGGTACCGGATTTACCAGTACGACGGTTTAGCAAACCGTTGGTTTCAGCCACTCACCCACGTCTCCGGATCGCAGCGGCGAGGGCGGCCTATAGCGGCGGTTGAACAACGCGGCAAGGGGGGACCGGCCACCGCCTGCAATTCCTGATCCGGAAGGTGGAAAAGCGGCGACTGCCGTCTGTTTTCGTCGGTCTAACGTATTTCCGACTCGACTCATCGCCTGTTCATTGTCGCGGAGCGACGACTGGATTCTGTGCTTGAAGGTTGACCGTGGCGGCTGCGGCCGGGGCCGGGCATGAACAGGATCGGGATGGACGTATGAATATCTACCGTCGCATTGTGCAGGTCGCCGCCGGGCTGGCGCTTGTCGCGAGCCAGGGCGCGCTGGCGCAGGTGCAGACGATCGATCCCAATTCGGCGATCGACGGCGATTTGTCGCAGGGAACTGCCACGGCGCCCGCGAACTCGTCGAGCGCGTCATCGGGAACCTACGCCACGCCGGTCGGGCAGGAGGTGGGTACCACACCGGCCTTGCCGGCTCCATCGCAGAGCCAAGCGCTGCCCCCGTCGACGGTGGGTCAGTCCTTGCCCGCAACCACGACGGCGGCTCCCGTGCCGCCGCCGGCCAGCGCGCAGGCCGCGCCGGGGAACACCTATCACGAAGACGATCTCATCGGCGCGGCGGAAGGTGTGTTCGGCAAGGGCGCCAAGGGGCTGGCGCTGATGATCCGCGATATCCTGGGCAAGCAGGGCGAACCCAACGGGTACATTACCGGACGCGAGGCGGGCGGCGCGCTGGTGGTCGGCCTGCGGTACGGTTCGGGCACGCTGCACCACAAGGTCGAGGGCGAGCGGCCGGTCTATTGGACGGGGCCGTCGATCGGCTTCGATGCCGGCGCCAACGCTGGCAATACCTTCGTGCTCGTATATAACCTGTACGACAGCGAGGATCTCTATCACCGCTTCGGCGCGGGCGAGGGGCAGGCTTACCTCGTTGGCGGGTTCAACGTCAGCTATCTGCGCCGGGGCGATGTGGTGCTGATTCCGGTGCGCATGGGTGTCGGCCTGCGGCTGGGGGTGAACGCCGGTTACATGAAGTTCTCGCACAAGCAGAACTGGCTGCCGTTCTGACGCGGGTCCGGCGGGGCGCCTGACCGGAAACGGCCTGCGAGCCGCGCAGGCTCCCCTTTGGTCGACAAATCAGGCCAAAGGCCAAATCAGGGGTTGCCCCGAAGGCATAGCAGCGGCATGGAGCCGCCGCGTTTTCCGCAGCTTTCAGGACACATCCCATGCTCGAAAATCTTGCTCCCCAGCCCGCCGATGCGTTGCTTGCGCTGATCAAGCTGCACAATGCCGATCCGCGCGCCGACAAGATTGACCTGGGTGTGGGCGTCTATCGCACGTCCGATGGCGCGACCCCGGTTTTCGCCGCGATCAAGGCGGCGGAGAAGCGCCTGCTCGAAACGCAGGATTCCAAGGCCTATCTCGGCCCCGAAGGCGACATGGGCTTCGTCCATGCGCTGATCCCCTACGTGTTCGGTGCGGACTTTGATCGTTCGCGGGTGGAAGGCATGCAGGCCCCCGGTGGCACCGGCGCGGTGCGGCTGGCGGTGGAAGTGGCCAAACGCGCCGGCATCAAGCGGTTGTGGATGGGCACGCCTTCGTGGCCCAACCACGCGCAGATCGTGAACGCGATCGGTCTTGAACTGAAGACGTTCCCGCACATGACCGCCGATGGCGCGGCCGACCTCGACGCGCTCAAGGCGGCGCTGGCCCAGGCGGAGGCGGGCGACGCGGTGCTGCTGCACGGTTGCTGCCACAACCCCACCGGCGTCGACTATACCGATGCGCAGTGGGACGAGATCGCGCCGCTGCTCAAGGCGCAAGGCGTGCTGCCGATCCTCGACCTTGCCTACCAGGGCCTGGGCTCGGGCATGGAGGCCGATGCCTATGGCCTGCGCAAGGTGCTGGCGACCGTTCCAGAAGCGCTGGTGGCCTACAGCTGCGACAAGAACTTCGGCCTTTACCGCGATCGCGTCGGCGCGTTCTACGCGGTGACGTCGGATGCCGAGGCGCTGGCCAAGGCGATGTCGAACGGCGCGACGATCGCTCGGGCGAGCTGGTCGATGCCGCCGGATCATGGCGCGGCCGCCGTGCGGCTGGTGCTGGAGGATGCGGAGCTGACGAAGCTCTGGCTCGCCGAACTCGACGAGATGCGCGACCGAATGCGCTGGGTGCGCGATCGCCTTGCCGCCGCGCAGCAGGTCGGCACGGTCAACATGGCGCCGCTTGGCACACAGAATGGGCTGTTCTCGATGCTGCCGCTCAATGGCGAGCAGATCCTTGCCATCCG
The DNA here is from genome assembly GCF_005145025.1 of Novosphingobium sp. EMRT-2. Classification (NCBI taxonomy): domain Bacteria; kingdom Pseudomonadati; phylum Pseudomonadota; class Alphaproteobacteria; order Sphingomonadales; family Sphingomonadaceae; genus Novosphingobium; species Novosphingobium sp. EMRT-2. The sequence goes on from NZ_CP039695.1 coordinate 3,271,773, forward strand.
CGAGAAGCACGGTGTTTACATGGCCGGGTCCGGGCGCATCAACATTGCCGGGCTGACCAATGGCAATATCGAGAAGTTCATCGAAGCGCTCGGTGATGTCGCGGCCTGACCCGGCCGCTTCCGAACCTTTCGACCGGCAGGCGGTGCTGGCGGGGGAGCGCCTCCTCCTGCGCCCCTACCGGTCCGAGGACTACGCGGCGCTTTTCGCCGTCGCATCCGATCCGCTGATCTGGGAAGTGCACCCGGCGCATGACCGGTGGCAGGAGCCGGTGTTTCGCGCCTTCATGGCCGATGCGGTGGAGAAGGGCGGGGCGCTGGTCGCCATCGACCGCGCGAGCGGCGAGATCATCGGTTCGTCCCGCTTCCAGGGGCTGGATGCGGCGCGTTCGCAAGTCGAGATCGGCTGGACGTTTCTGGCGCGCAAGTGCTGGGGCGGGGCGTACAACCGCGAGATGAAGCGGCTGATGCTGGCGCAGGCCTTCACTGGCGTGGACCGCGTGGTGTTCCATATCGGCGCGGATAACATCCGCTCGCGCAAGGCGTGCGAGGCGATCGGCGGCCGCCTGACGGACGAGACCGACGTGGTCGAGCGCGGCGGCGCGATGGTGCTGCATGTGATCTACGAGATCACCCGCGATAGCTTCGCCACCGGTCCGCGGGCCTGAATGCCGGGCGGTTCCGTGCAAGGTAGGCGCCGAGTGCTGCCGCTCGCGATCCGCCTGGGCATCGTGGCCCTTGGCGCGGCCTGTGCCGCGCCGCTTCACGCGGAAGACGCACCGTGGTCGGCACGCGCCACAACGGTGGCGGCCTATCTGGATCGGCAATGGGGCCAACCCACGGGCTGGGGTGCGAGCGAACCGTGGCAGCGGTTCGTGATCGTGGACGCGCTGATCGATTACGAACGGCGAACGGGCGATCACGCGTGGCGCGGCCGGGTGGATGCCGCCGTGCGCAACAGGTCCGGCCTTGCGCTCAACGATGATGCGCTCTGGGCGGTGATCGCCAGCGTTCACGCGTGGAACGGCGATCACGATCCGGAGTTGCTCGACTATGCCAGCGAAACCTATCGCCGGCTCGTCACGACCTACTGGGACGATCACTGCCAGGGCGGGCTATGGTGGGATCCCGCGCGATCGTACAAGAACGCCATCACCAACGAACTGCTGCTCTATGCTTCCACGCAATTGTATGTGGCGACGGGGCAACAGGCGTATCGCGACTGGGCCTTGCGTGTCTGGTCGTGGATCAGCCAGTCATCGATGATCGGACGCGATGGGCTGGTCAACGATGGCCTGGACGCCTCCTGTCGCAACAACGGGCAACCCTATTTCACCTATAACCAGGGCGTGCTGATCGGCGGGCTGACCGATCTGGCGACGATCACCGGCGATCCGGCCTATCGCAATCTCGCGGTGCGGACGGCCCTTGCGGCGACGCGCCAGCTGTCCACGCCCGGCGGTATTCTGCGGGAGCCGGTTCCTTCGATCGGTTCGGACGGCTTCATGTTCAAGGGCGTGTTCGCCTATCACCTGGGTCGTCTGCTCGATGCCATGCCGGCCGGTCCGGACCGCGCGGAACTGCTGCGCTGGAGCCAGACCAATGCCGAAGCCGTATGGCAAGCCAGTGATGCCGGCACGCGCGCGATCGGAAGCGACTGGTCCGATCCCGCGTCGGCAGCCGGGGCGGCGTCGCAGGTATCCGGCCTCAACATCCTGCTGGCGGCGGGCGCATCGCCGATCCCGGCGGACCCCCGCCGTTGAGAACGCGTTGACAAGTCACCGCTTCGCAACACACTGACGCTTCGATCCGGCGGTCGGGCCAGCCGGTGTTCGCGGACCGATGCGGCGGAGATGGCATGAGCGAGGACAGTCAGGATGCCGGATTGACCGGATGGAAGATCGACCAGCTCGATTTTCCCACGTTCCGTATCAGTCTTCTGGCCAAGATCATGGATCGCGTCACGATCCGCACGCTCTCGCAGCAGACCGATCTGTCCTATGCCCAATGGCGCGTGCTCGCGCGGCTGGGTTTGATGCCGGGCGGCGGCACGGTGCGCGATATAGCGACGCTGGCCTGGGTCGATCGCGCGGAAGTCAGCCGCGCGGTAAGCGCGCTCGAAGAGCTGGGGCTGGTGGCGCGCAAGGATAATCCCCGCGATCGTCGTGCGCCGATCCTGACGCTGACAGAGCCGGGGGAGCGCGTTTACCGCGACGTTCTGGGCAAGCGCACCGCGTTCCACGAACGTCTGCTGGAAGGCCTTTCGGTGGAGGAATGGGCCATGTTGGACAGCCTGCTCGTTCGCATCGGGGACCGTCTGCTGGGCGAATTTGACAAGGCGTGAAGGATGGTTGGGGCGCTTTGCCTGACACGGTGGGTGGTCCGTGCGCACCGTCTTAGACAGTTGGAGAATAAGTGCTTGACGATTGTCTAATTGCATGAAAACCTCCCCATCAAATTCGATAAGCATAACGTGATTGCGACAGGGCAATGGGGAGCTGGCCATGCGGCGTAGCGACGGTCGTGTTTCGGGTTTGTGGTGGCGTGCGGGGGCCTTGCTGGGGTCCACGGCGCTGGCGGGCACCGGGGTCGCGCACGCGCAGCAGGCGGCCGACCCGAACCAGCCGGTCGATATCGTGGTCACGGCCACCAAGCGCAGCGAACGCCTGCAGGACGTGCCGCTCAGCATCCAGGCGCTCGGCAATACCGAGCTGGACCAGCGCCAGGTCCAGAGCTTCGACGATTACGCGAAGCTGCTGCCCAGCGTCAGCTTCCAGTCGTTCGGCCCCAGCCAGAGCCAGATCTACTTTCGCGGTGTGACCAGCGGCGGGGACGGGTTGCACGGTGGCTCCACTCCGGCGAGCGGTCTCTATCTCGACGAAGTGCCGCTCACCACGATCGCCAACAATGTCGATTTCCACGTCTATGACATCGAACGGGTGGAGGCGCTGTCCGGTCCGCAAGGCACGCTTTACGGCGCCAGTTCGCTTTCAGGCACGTTGCGCCTGATTACCAACAAGCCTGATCCGTCAAAGTTTTCAGCTGGTTACGATCTTGATCTCAACAAGTTCGGCAAGGGCGCGGTGGGCGGCACCGCCGAGGCATTCGTCAACATTCCGCTGGGTGAACGCGTCGCGATCCGCCTGGTCGGCTTCTACGAGCACGACGGCGGCTATATCGACAATACGCCGGCGACGCGGACTTATACGCTGAATGACGGCGATCCGACGACCAACGTCACCATCAACAACGCGAAGTTCGTCAAGAAGGACTTCAACGACGTCGACACCTGGGGTGGCCGGGCGACGCTGAAGCTGGATCTGGACGATGACTGGACGGTGATGCCGGGCATTACCTATCAGCATCAGGTCGCGCACGGAGCCTTCCTTTACGATCCCCGTGCCGGTGACCTGCAGGTTCACGATTTCACGCCCGATCTCAACAAGGATAGCTGGTATCAGGCCGCGCTGACCATCGAGGGCAAGCTTTCTGACTGGGACGTGACCTATGCCGGCGGCTATTTCGAACGCCATACCAGCAACCAGACGGACTACAGCTATTACACCGTCGCCTATGACGGCGGCTCGCATCAGGGCGGCTTCTATTACACCTATTTCCCGACCGGCGACGGCGGCTTCCTCGATCCCACGACCTATCAGGTGCTGGCCGACCGCTATACCAAGATGACGCACGAGCTGCGCATTTCCTCTCCCGGCAAGGAGCCGCTGCGCCTCACCGCCGGCCTGTTCTTCGAGCGGCAGACCGACGCTATCGAGGCCGATTATATCATTCCCGGCATCTCAAGCATTCCGCAGGACGGCTTCTTTTACCCCAAGCCGATTCCGGGGTTCGGGGATTCGACGTTCCGGACGCGCACCAACCGCGTGGACCGCGATTATGCCGCCTTCGCCGATGTCGCGTGGGACATCGTGCCCAACCTGACGCTCGACGTGGGCATCCGGGGTTTCATCACCAAGAACACGCAGATCGGCTTTTCGGGCTTTGCCTTCAATGCCGCAGATCCGAATTGCGTGCCGACGACCTCAACCGACCGGCCCTGTACCAACATCAACGGCAAGTTCGTCGATTCCGGAGAGACGCACAAGGCCACGCTTTCGTGGAAGTTCGCGCCGAACAAGATGGTCTATGCCACGTATTCCACGGGCTATCGCCCCGGTGGCCTCAACCGCAGGACCGGTATCCTGCCCTACAAGTCCGATACGCTCGACAACTTCGAGATCGGCTGGAAGACAAGCTGGTTCGATCGCAAGCTGACGATCGGCGGGGCGGTGTTCATCGAGAAGTGGAACAAGCTGCAGTTCGGCCTCAGCCCGGTCGGCCAGGCGGGCGTGACCAATATCTACAACGCCGGTGACGCGCGCGTTCACGGGATCGAGGGCAACTTCGACTGGCGGATGGGCGGATTCCAGCTTTCCGGTTCGGGGACCTATGTCGATGCCAAGCTGACCACGGACTTCTGCCAGTTCGACGCAGCGGGCAACAGCGTGTGCGTGCCGGGCGTTCAGCCAGCGGCGGCGCGGGGCACGCGCCTGCCGATCCAGCCCAGGTTCAAGGGATCGGCCACCGCGCGCTACAACTTCCGGCTGGGTTCCATAGACGCCTACGTCCAGGGTTCGGTGCTGCATCAGAGCAATTCGCGCACGTTCCTGACCGATGCCGAATATGCGGCGGTTGGTCCGACGCCGGCCTTCACCACGGCCGATTTCGCGGTGGGGGGCCAAGTGGGCGACATGACGTTCCAGATCTACATCCAGAACGCGTTCGACACGCGCGGGGAACTGAGTCGGAACACGGCATGCGCGCCGTCGTTCTGCGGAGCCTACTACCGCGTCTATCCGGTGAAGCCGCAACTGTTCGGGATCAAGTTCGGACACCACTTCTGACGGAGGGGGATGGCGGCCGCTCTCTCGATCCGTCGAGGGGCGGTCGCTAACTCGCCGGCATCTCCACCGCATCCCAGCGATCGAGCAGCCATTGCCTGACATAGGCGGCGTGCGAGCGGTCCACATAGAGGCGGACGGTTTCGTCCCGCCACACCGCCGTCACGCGCAGCGCGGCGAAGCGCATCACGCGCGAGCACAGACCGGGGCCGGGCCGGTCATGACCGAGCCGCGCCGCCACGCCCGGTCCGGAAAGCGTCAAGGCGACCAGTCCCGCGCCGGCGTCTCCCACCAGCGCGGATTTGCCCGTGACGACCCGTTCCAGTGCCGGCAGAAGCGAGCCCGGAGCTTCGATCAGGAAATCGTGCGGCCCCCGCCAGATCAGCAGGGAGGCGCCGTCACCCGCTTGCGTGGCAACCGGAGCAGTCGGCGCGGGGAGAGGGGCCTCCAGTACGGCGGCGATCGCCTGCGTCAGCGCGCCGTCGCGTTCCGGGGCGAACGTCAGCCGGGCAAGAGCCGGCGTACTGTCGACGCGGAAATGCACGGCCTCCGTGGCCACCGGTTCAGACATGCAGCCGGACTCCTTCGGGATCGAGGAAGCGTGGGGCCACCACGCGAGCCGGGAAAGTGCGTCCTTCCGACCAGATCTCCACCGTTTCGCCATACCGACCGCGTCCGTCGGCGAGCAGCCCCAGCGCGATCGCACGGTCCAGCGCGGGACTGAAGCAGCTGCTGGTGACGAAGCCCTGGCTCGGATGCGGTGAACCGCCGATGACATGGCCGCCCACCGGCAGCGGCACCTGTCGTTCCAGCGGTTCCAGCCCGACAAGCTGGCGGCGGCCGGCCATGCTGGCCGAAGGATGGAGCAACGAGCGCTTGCCGAGGTAATCGCCGTCGCGCTGGCCGGGCTTGCCCCAGCCGATGTCGGCCGGGATGGTCGCGCCGTCGGTGTCGGTGCCGACGTGGATGAAACCCTTTTCGATGCGCAGGATGTCGAGCGCTTCCAGCCCGAACGGCACCATGCCGAATGCCTGCCCGGCCTCCCACAAACGGTCGGCCAGCATTCCGGCCTGCGGAGCGGCGATCGCGATCTCGTAGCTGAGTTCGCCGGTAAAGCTGACTCTCTGGACCCGGACGCGGTGGGCGCCCAGCGTCGTTTCCGCGACGGACAGGTGCGGGAAATCGGCCGAGGCGGCGGGAAGCGTGCAGCCCGCCGCGCGCACCACGTCGCGCGCCTTCGGCCCCGCGACGGTCAGCACCGCCCATTCCTCGGTCACGTCGCGCGTCACCAGATCGAGCGGCCACTGGCACTGGTGCCAGTCCTCGATCCAGCCCCGCACGCGTGCGGCATGGGCGCTGCTGGCGTTGAGCAGGAAGTGATCCTCGGCCAGGCGGGCGACGACGCCATCATCGAGCAGCACGCCAAGCTCGTCGCAGAGCAGGTTGTAGCGCGCGCGCCCCACCGAGATCGTGCTGGGGCGGCCAAGCGAGATCAGGTCGAGGAAGCGGCCGGCTTCCGGGCCTTTCAGCTCGATCTTGCCGAACGAGGAACTGTCCATGATGCCCACGTTGCCGCGCACCGCCAGCGCCTCGCGCCGCGCCGCCGCTTCCATGCTCTCGCCGGCAAGCGGATAGTGCGACGGGCGCAGGTGGCCAAAGTCCTCGAACGCCGCGCCATGATCGACGTGCCAGTCGTGCGCCGGCAGATGCTGCCACGGGCGGAACAGCGCGCCGTTGGGGCGGTCTGCGGCCAGCGCGGCGATGGCGACCGGGGCGAAGGGCGGGCGGTACTTCGTGGTGCCCAGCGCGGCCGGATCGTCGCCCCGCAGTTGCGCCAGCGCGGCAACGCCGTTGGTGCCGCTCAGGCGCCCCTGATCCACGCCCATGCCCCATACGGTGTAGCGTTTGACGTGTTCGACCGAGCGGTAGTTCTCGCGCGTGGCCTGTTCGAGATCGGCCAGCGTCACATCGGTCTGCAGGTCCACGAACACGCGCTTGGGGCTGCCGCTTGGCGGCAACGGCGTCGCAGGCGGGCCGGAAAGGGGCAGGGTGGCGGCGGGTGTTTCCCTGCGCGCGGCGGCCAGCCCGGCGGCGCGCCCGCTGGCAACCGCTTCGTCAAAATCGCGCAGTCCGGCGGCAAGGCCGCAGACGTGGGTGGGTTGCGCCGCCTGGGCAGGCACGAAGCCGCCGAGCGCGGGATCGTGGCGCGTGCGGCCGCCCGACTGGCTGAACAGCTGCACCGCCGGTGACCATCCGCCCGAAACGGCGATCAGGTCGCAGGCAATCGGCTGCGGTCCGCCGGGCCCGTCGATCACCGCGCCACGCACGCGCGACCAACCCCGTGCGGCGCGCACGTGGCTGCGGGCATGGACGGGTATCCCGCGCGCGCGCGCCTGCTCTGCCAGCGGCGGCGCGGGACGCAGATCGACGATCGCCCGGACGGCAAGGCCAGCCTCCTGCGCGGCGAAAGCCGCCGCATAGGCGGTGTCCTCGGCGGTCGCGAACAGCGCGGCCTTGCCCGGCGCCACGCCGTAGCGACCGACGTAGGTCTGTACCGCGCCCGCCAGCATCACGCCTGGCAGATCGTTGTTGGCGAATAGCATCGGCCGCTCGAACGCGCCGGTCGCGATCACGACCTGCCCGGCGCGCAGCTTCCACAGCCGCTGGCGCAGACTGCCGGTGTCGATCTCCTCGACGGCGGTCACGAAGTTCGCGTCGTAGTAGCCGAGCGCCGTAGTGCGGGTGAGGGCCTCCACGCCCGGGGGCACCGGGTCAGACAGGCGCGTGTCGGCTTCCATCAGCAGGACCTTGGCGCCCGCCGCATGGGCCGCTTCGGCGGCCGCGAGGCCCGCCGGCCCGCCACCTATGACCAGCACGTCCACATGGCGCTCGCGGGCTTCGTAGCGGTCCGGATCGGGCAGCGCCGGGGCGGTGCCGAAGCCGGCCGCGCGGCGGATGAACGGTTCGAACCAGTGCCAGTTCGGCCAGATGAAGGTCTTGTAGTAAAAGCCGGCGCTCAGCAGCGCGGCCAGGCGGTCGTTGAGCCGGCCCAGGTCGAAGCGCGTGGAGGGCCAGCCGGTGGGGCTGGACGCTACCAGCCCTTCGCGCAGCGGGACCAGTGTGGCCGGCACGTTGGGCGTCAGCGCCGCGCCTTCGCCCAGCTGCACCAGCGCGTTGGTTTCGGCAAAGCCCGTGCCGATCACGCCGCGCGGGCGGTGGTACTTGAACCCGCGCCCGACGATGGATGCGCCGTTGGCGAGCAGCGCCGACGCCAGCGTATCGCCGGCAAACCCCTGCATCGTGCGCCCGTTGTAACGGAACGTCAGCGGCCGGCTGCGGTCGATCCCGTCGCCGCCTGCGGGAAGCCGGAACCCGCTCATGCCACGCCGTCCGGCCGGGGCGCTTCGGGGCGGTAGGTGGCGAGGATGCGATGGCTCACCGTGTCGCGCAGCGCGTGGAACCAGCGTCGGCAGCCGAAGCTGTGGACCCAGCGTTCCGCGAGCACGCCCTTGGGATTGGTGTGGAAGAACAGGTATGCGGCCCAGTCTTCAGGCGAGACCTGCTCGGGCGGTTCGGGCCGGTCGATATGGGCATCGCCGCCGTTGACGAACTCGTCCTCGTCGCGCGGGCCGCACCAGGGGCAGTCGATCCGCAGCATCAGTGGGCGATCCCGGCGGCGGCGGCTTCATCGACCAGCGCGAGATCGCGGAAGCGATCGAGCGAGAAGGCGCGGATCAGCGGGTGCGGCTCTCCCGTGGCGACGGTGTGGGCAAAGGTCTCGCCGCTCGCCGGAATGGCCTTGAACCCGCCGCCGCCCCAGCCGCTGTTGAGAAACAGGCCGGGCACCGGGCTTTTCCCCAGCACCGGAGAACTGTCGTACGCATAATCGACGATGCCGGCCCACTGGCGCAGCAGCCGCACGCGGCTGAACGACGGGATCAGCTCGATCAGCGAGGCCAGTGCCGCCTCCATTGTTGGCAGGTTGCCGCGCTGGGCATAGGAGGCGTAGGCGTCGGCGTTGCCCCCGATCACCAGCCCGCCCTTGTCCGACTGGCTGACATAGACCCCCAGCACGTTGGACGAGGCGATGGTGTGCAGGACCGGCTTCAGAGGCTCCGAGACGAAGGCCTGCAAGGCATAGCTGCGCAACGGCAGGCGGAAGCCCGCCATGTCGGCCAGCACGCTGGAATGCCCGGCGACGGCCACGCCCACGCGCCCCGCACCGATCGGGCCGCGCGTGGTTTCCACGCCGGTTACCGCGCCGCTGGCGGGATCGCGGCGGATGCCGGTGACCGCGCATTGCTGGATAATGTCGACGCCCAGCCGGTCGGCGGCGCGGGCATAGCCCCAGACCACCGCGTCATGCCGCACAGTGCCGGCGCGGCCCTGCCACATCCCGCCCAGAATGGGGTAGCGGGCATCCGGCCGGGTGTTGAGGATCGGGCAGCGCTGATAACACTCCTCGCGCGAAAGCATCCGCATATCCACGCCGTTCAGCGCCATCGCGTTGACCAGCCGGCGCTGGAAATCCAGTTCGTGCCGGCTGTGGGCGACCACCAGTTGCCCGCGCTGGCTGAACATGATGTTGAAGTTCAACTCGCGCGAAAGGCCCTCGTAAAGGCTGACCGAATGATCGAAGAAGGCCGTGCTTTCGGGGTAGTAGTAGTCCGAACGGACGATCGTGGTGTTGCGGCCGGTATTGCCGCCGCCGATCCAGCCGGCTTCCAGTACGGCCACGTTGGTGATGCCGTGCTGTTTGGCCAGGTAATAGGCGGTGGCCAGTCCGTGGCCGCCGCCGCCCACGATCACCACGTCATAAGCCGCGCGCGGTTCGGGCGAGCGCCAGGCTTCCGGCCAGTGCCGGTTGCCGGTCAGCGCGTGGCGCGCGATCGCGAGGGCCGAATAGCGGCCTTTCATCCCGGCCGGTGCCCGCCCTGGCGGTCGGCGACATAGCGGCGGATGTCGAGGCTGTAGTCCTCGATCGGCGAATAGTATCCGTGCGTGTGGACCCCGGCGGCAATGCCGGACTGCACGCGCTCACACACCGCCCAATCCTGCCGGTTGACCAGATCCCAGAAATCGACCGCGTCCGTGGGATCGAAATCGGCACGCGCCATCTCGGCGGGATGGAACAGGAAGCGGCATTCGACGACGGTCCGGTCGGCGGCGAGCGGCCAGAGCACGAAGGCGGCGGCGTGGTCCATCGACACGCTGAGCATCACGTTAGGATAGAGTAGTTCGCCCTTGTGCCGGACCTTTTCCTCTTCCGAAAGGCCGGGGAAGGGCGCGCGCGTGGTGGTGCCGCTGGCGGTGTAGGTCACCGCGCCGGACCGGTGCGGAATGCCCGCTTCCCAGTCCAGATCGATGCCGCCGCGTTCGCGGAACGCCGGCACCACGTCGCACAGCTCGGGGTGCACGGCAGGGCAATGATAGCACTCGTTGTAATTCTCGAGCACGATCTTCCAGTTCGCGGCCACCTCGTAGCGAATGGTGTGGCCGGTGCGCAGGTCCGCCAGCGGGTAGTTGGCCAGCCGGCGCGATGCGGTGGCGACGCCGGCCGCAAAATCGGGCGCGGTTTCGGGCTTGAGATTCACGAACACGAAGCCGCCCCAGATGGCGACGCCCACGGGATAGAGCGGGTAGTCCGCCTTGTTGAAGCCGGGCGCATCCTGCAGGTGGGGCGCGGCCAGCAGCCGGCCGTCCAGCCCGTAGGACCAGCCGTGGTACGGGCAGCGGATCATGTTGCGCGCGATCACGCCCGCGTCGAGCGTCACGCCCCAGCGCGCATCGTTACCGGCATCGCACAGCCGCGCGCCGCGATGCCGGCAGACGTTGTAATGCGCGTGAAGCGCGCCATCGCGGCCGCGCACTAGCAGGATATTCTCGCCCGCCACGTCGAGTACGAGGTGCGATCCGGCTTCGGGCAGGTCTTCCTCGCGCGCGGCGCAGAACCATTCGCGCGTGAAGATCGTCTCCTTGTCCAGGGCGAAGGCTTCGGGCGTGAGGTAGGCGGCGCTGTCGAGCGAGCGTTCCATCGTGGCGTCTCCATGCGGATGGCTCATGATCGTCGATTCCCCGATGTCGTTATTAGACACTTGCCTCATAAAATTCTTTCGGGCAAGCCATGTGTCGATGGCATCGCGGGAAGGGTGCCGACGCAACGCACCAAGGGGCGCAACGCACATGGCCACGCAGGACCGGACATACGATGCCATCGTGGTGGGCGGCGGCCATAACGGACTGACGGCGGCCGCCTATCTCGCGCGGGCCGGGCGGTCGGTGCTGGTGGTGGAACGGCGGCCGATCGTCGGCGGCGCCTGCGTCACCGAGGAGGTCATTCCGGGGCATCGCGTGTCGTTCACCTCCTACATCGCCTCGATGCTGATGCCCACGGTCATCCGCGATCTCGATCTGGGATCGCACGGCCTGCGCATGGTCGCCTGCGATCCGATCCTGACGGTGCCGCTGGGCGATGGGCAGATCATCCGCTGGTGGGCCGACCCCGAACGCACGGCGCGGGAAGTCGCCCGCTTTTCTGCCAGCGACGGCGCGACGTTTCTGGAAGTTGACCGCAAACTCAAGGCATTGGCCGCCTATCTTCAACCGTTTTTTCTCGAGCCGCCGCCGGATCTGGCGGCCAAGGGGCTCGACAAGCTGCGCGAAGGCTTGCGTCTGGTCCGGCGCTTCCGCAAGATCAACGGCGTCGAGATGGGGGAGATGGTCACCTTCCTCACCGGATCGCTCGGCGATTTCCTGGACCGCCATTTCGAGGCGGAGGAGACCAAGCGGATGATCCTTGCCAACAGCGTCTATGGCAAGCACGGCGGCCCTTACGAGCCGGGTTCGGCCGTGGGGATGCTGTTCCACCTGCTGTCGGGCGGCGATCACAGCGTGCAGGGCTTCAACGGGCACGTCATGGGCGGCATGGGCGCGATCACCAGCGCCATCGCGGCTGCGGCGCGCGGCTTCGGCGCGGAGATCCTCACCGATGCGCCGGTCGCCCGGATCGATGTCGAACAGGGCCGGGCCACCGGCGTGACGCTGGTGGACGGCCGCTCCTTCCGGGCCGATGTGGTGCTGTCGAACGCCGACCCCAAGCGCACCTTCCTGGGCCTGGTCGCGCCTGCGCACCTGCCGGCGGACTTCCGTGCCGACATTGCCGCGATCAAGATGGGCGGCCCGGCGGCCAAGCTCAACCTGGCGCTTTCGGGGGAGCCGACCGTGATCGGGCGAGCGCCCGATGCATTGCCGCTGGAACGTTCGCTGCTGTCGATCGCGCCGACGCTGGAAGGCGCGCAGCGCTGCGCTGACATCGCCCGCTTCGGCGACATTCCCGAACACCTGTGGATCGATTGCGTGATCCCCAGCTTGGTCGATGACAGCCTGTGCCCGCCGGGCCACCAGATGATGACCTGCTTCATCCAGTTCGTGCCCTACAAGCTGCGCGACGGGACGTGGGACGATCATCGCGAGGCCTTCGCGGATTCGATTATCCGGCAGATCACCCGGCACATGCCCGATCTGCCCGAAAAGATCATCGGCCGCACCGTGCTGACCCCGCTCGACCTCGAGCGGACCTATGGCCTCACCGAAGGCAACATCTTCCACGGTGATTTGCACCCCGGCGCGCTGTTCTCGATGCGGCCGGTGCCGCGCTGGTCGCAATACCGGACGCCGGTGGAAGGGCTTTACCTCTGCGGGGCCGGCGCGCATCCCGGCGGCGGGGTGACCGGGGCGCCGGGGCACAACGCGGCCATGCAGGTCCTGCGGGATCGCAAGCGGCGGCGCCCACGCTGATGGCGGGAGGCGCGCACAACCCGCCCAAGGTGATGGGTGTCGCGGACCTCGCGCTGTTCTATATAGTTACCGGCGTCAGCCTGCGCTGGATCGCCACGGCGGCGGCGATGGGGCCGAGTTCCATCGTGGTGTGGCTGGGCGCGCTGCTGGGCTTCTATTTCCCGCTGGTCATGGCGGTGGTGGAGCTTTCCTCGCGCTATCCGCAGGAAGGCGGGCTCTATGTCTGGACCCGGCAGGCGTTCGGTCCGTTCGCGGGCTTCATGGCGGGCTGGAGCTATTTCACCTCGAACCTGCCGTACTTCCCCAGCGTGTTCTATTTCGATGCCGGCAATGCGCTCTATATCGGCGGCGACAAGCTGCTGCACCTGCACAACAGCCCCCTGTTCTTCGTCGGCTTCTCGCTGATCGCGCTGGCCTTCATCACCTGGCTCAACATCGTGGGCCTGAAATTCGGCAAGTGGCTGCACAACATGGGGGCGATCGGCATGTGGCTGCCGGTGCTGATGGTGATCGGCCTTGCCGTGGTGGTGGGCTGGCGCTTCGGCCCGGTGACCTCGTTTCCCGCCGCCTCGCTGGTGCCCACGTTCGAGCTGCAGCACATGATCTTCTGGGCGGCGATCGCCTTCGCGCTGTCGGGCGCGGAAACCGCCTCGTTCATGAGCGGCGAGATCAAGGACCCGCGCCGCACGATCCCGCGCGCGCTGCCGATCGCCGGGCTGGTGATCGTCGGCTGCTACATCCTCGGCACCGTCGCGGTGCTGGTGCTGATGCCGGCGGGGCAGGTCAGCAGCCTGCAGGGGCTGGTGCAGGCTGGCGCCGCCGGGGCGGAGCGGCTGGGCGTGGGCTGGATTGTCGTGCCGCTGGCGCTGCTTATCACCATCGGCAATCTGGGCGCGGCCAGCGGTTTCCTCTCGGCCTGCGCGCGCATCCCGTTCGCGGTGGGCATCGACCGGATGCTGCCCCCCGTCTTTGCCCGCGTCCACCCGCGCTGGGGCACGCCTTACGTGGCGCTGTTGTTGCAGGGCGGGCTGGGGGCGGTGTTCTGCATTCTGGGGCAGGCGGGAACGGGCGTGAAGGGCGCTTACGACGTGCTGGTCAGCATGGGCATCATCGCCGCGTTCCTGCCGTTCATGGGCGTGTTCCTCTCGGTGATCCGGCTGCAGCGCGAACCGGCCGGTCCCGAGGTGACGCGCTTGCCGGGTGGCAAGGTGACCTCGATCGCGGTGGCCTCCATCGGCCTTGCCACCACGCTGGTCGCGCTGGTGCTGGCCGCCTTTCCCGCACCGGACGAGCCAGACAAGCTGCTGGCGGTCATCAAGATCGCGGGCATGACGGCGGTTCTGCTGGGCACGGGCGCGCTGATCTACGCCCTCGGCAAGCGCAGCGCCCGCCGCGCGGAAGGCTTCCCCGACGCGGCCGATGCGCCTATCTCCTGAAGCGATCGAGCCGGAGGTATATGGCCTCCGCCTTCCGGGGACCCGAATGACCGAAGCCGCCGCCATTTCCGAACGACCTCTCCGCAAGCCGCGCGCCAAACGCCAGCCGCCCACCGTGCGCCGCCAGGATCTGCTGGCGATTACCGTAAGCTGCCTCGCCCGGCTGGGGCCGCGCGGCGCGACCGGGCGTGAAATCTGCCGGCAGGCAGGCGTCTCGCACGGCCTGTTGCGGCATTACTTCCAGAAGCCCGACAATCTCCTGTTCGAGACTTATGAACTGCTGTGCGATCAGCTGATCACCCATCTGGAGGAAGAAGTGGGGGAGATCGGCCCGGATCCGTGGGCCGCGCTCTCGCGCTTTTTCAGCGCCGCGTTCTCGAAGGAATGGGCCAGCGCGGACGTGATTGGCGCATGGATGGCGTTCTGGCAGCTTGCCCGCGGGCGCGAGGATTTCGCTGTCGTCAGCGCCCGCTTCAACGCGCGCCAGCGCGCGCTGATGGAGCGAATCATCCGGCAATTGCCGGGGGCGGACCAGCCCGTGCCCATCGCCGATTCGATCGCGATCCTGTCCGCCGTGCTCGATGGCCTTTGGATCGAATTCTATCTGTCGGAGGAGCGCACCCCCAAGGACCGCTGCATCGCGCTGTGCGAGGTGACGGCCAAACGCCTTTTTTGCGCGTGAAAGATGCCTGCTTGCATTGTCCGAAACGCTGTTGTACGAATGTACAACAAGATGCGGGGCGCGTCGGAAAAGCTGGCCCGCCGCTGTTGGGGAACGCAGGCCCGGATGTGGTACGGGGCCTCGCTTATGGAGCCGCACTATGACCAAGCAGTATGACGCCGTAATCATCGGCGGCGGCCACAATGGCCTTGTTTGCGCGTACTATCTGGCCCGTGCGGGCAAATCGGTGCGGGTGCTGGAACGCCGTCCGATCGTGGGCGGCGCGGCCGTGACCGAGGAGTTCCACCCCGGCTTCCGCAATTCGGTGGCGAGCTACACCGTCAGCCTGCTCCAGCCCAAGGTCATCGCCGACATGCGCCTGGCCGAACGCGGCCTGCGTATCGTCGAGCGGCCGATTTCCAATTTCCTGCCCCAGTCCGATGGCGGCTACCTGAAGCTCGGCGGCGGGCTTGAGCGCACCCAGGCCGAATTCCGCCGCTTTTCCAAGCACGATGCGGACGCTCTGCCGGGCTACTACGAGGCGCTGGACACCGTGGCCGATGTGCTGCGCGATTTGGCGCTGAAATCGCCGCCCAATATGGGCGAGGGGCTGCACACCCTGATTTCGGCGGCAAGGCAGGGCCGCGGGTTGGCCAAGCTCAGCCTGTCGCAGCAGCGCGACGTGCTGGACCTGTTCACCAAGTCCGCGCGCACGTTCCTCGATTCCTGGTTCGAGAGCGAAGCGGTCAAAGCTGCGTTCGGCTTCGATGCCGTGGTCGGCAACTTTGCCAGCCCCGATACGCCCGGCTCCGCCTATGTCCTGCTGCACCACGTCTTTGGCGAGGTGAACGGCAAGAAGGGCGCCTGGGGCCACGCCATCGGCGGCATGGGCGCGATCACCCAGGCGATGCGCGCGGCGTGCGAGGAAGCCGGGGTGGAGATCACGCTGGAAGCGCCGGTGGCACGCGTGCTGGTCGACAATGGCCGCGCGGTGGGCGTGAAGCTGGAAGGCGGCGCGGAAGTGATGGGCGGGGCGGTGGTCTCCAACGTCGGCCCGCGCCTGCTTTATGACCACCTGATCGCGGCCGAGGATCTCGAGCCCGAGTTCCGCCGTCGCGTGAAGGGCTTCAAGGTCGGTTCGGGCACGTTCCGGATGAACGTGGCACTGTCGGAACTGCCGCGCTTCGCCTGCCTGCCGGAACCGGGCGAGCACCACCAGTCGGGCATCATCATCGCGCCGACGCTGGACTACATGGACCGCGCCTATATTGACGCCAAGCTGACCGGCATGGCGCGCGAACCGATCGTCGAAATGCTGATCCCCTCGACGGTGGACGACAGTCTCGCGCCTCCGGGACAGCATGTCGCCAGCCTGTTCTGCCAGCAGTTCGCCCCCGAACTGCCCGACGGCCGGAGCTGGGACGACGCGCGCGAGCAAGCGGCGGACCTTATCATCGATACGGTCGAACGCTGGGCGCCGGGCTTCAAGGCATCGGTCATCGCGCGGCAGATTCATTCGCCGCTCGATCTCGAACGCAAGTTCGGCCTGACGGGCGGGGACATCATGCACGGCAACATGT
Source organism: Novosphingobium sp. EMRT-2 (assembly GCF_005145025.1). NCBI lineage: Bacteria > Pseudomonadati > Pseudomonadota > Alphaproteobacteria > Sphingomonadales > Sphingomonadaceae > Novosphingobium > Novosphingobium sp. EMRT-2. Next base: position 3,288,145 of record NZ_CP039695.1, read on the forward strand.
CGCTCGATCAGCTGTGGTCGGCCCGCCCGTTCCTGGGCAACGGCGCCTATCGCGGGCCGCTCAAGGGCCTGTACCTGTGCGGTGCCGGCACCCATCCCGGCGGCGGGGTGACCGGTGCGCCCGGCCACAACGCCGCGCGCGAGATTCTCGGCGAGAAGAGCCTGTGGCGGCGCCTGACCCGCGCGGCTTGAGGTCTTTGCCGGCGTGAGCGCGGCGGCGACGACGCCCTCGGTCGAGGAGGCCCTGGCCCACGCCCGGGAGCTTCTCGGCCGCGCGCCGTCGCTGGCCGAGCGTCAGGCTGCCGAAATCCTGCGGGTCGTGCCGGGGCACGCGGCGACTCTGGCCGTGCTGGGCGAGGCGCTGGCGGCGCAGGGGAAGGTTGGTCCCTCGATCGCGGCGCTGCGGCAAGCGTTGTCGAAAGACCCGCTGCGGCCCGATGTCTGGCGTCTGTTGGCGGTGCAACTCGCGCAGGCCGGGGATTTCGCGGGCGTGGGCATGGCGCAGGCAGCGGAGCTGCGCGCCTCGGTCCACCATCCCCGTCTCCAGCAAGCAGCGCAGGCGCTGGTCGCCAATGACATCCCCATCGCCGAACGCCTGCTCAAGGCGCACTTGCGCGAGGATGACGGCGATATAGCGGCGCTGCGGATGCTGGCCGAAGTGGCGGGCCGGATCGGCCGCTACGACGATGCGCGCACGCTTCTGGAACATGCGCTGGCGATCGCCCCCACGTTCGCGCCGGCGCGTTTCAACCTTGCTCTTGTCCACTATCGCCAGCAGCGTTTCGCGCAGGCGCTGGAACAGATCGAACGGTTGCTGGAAGCCGAGCCGGGGCACCCCGCCTACGGCAACCTGAAGGCCGCGGCGCTGACCATGATCGGCGAGACGGATGCGGCCGTCGATCTGTTCGCGGCGGTTCTGGCCGCGCGCCCGGACCAGCCGCGCATCTGGACCAGCTATGGCCACAGCCTGAAAACGGTGGGCCGGCAGGACGACAGCGTGGCCGCCTATCGCCGGGCGATCGCTCTGGAACCTAGGCTGGGCGAGGCGTGGTGGAGCCTCGCCAACCTCAAGACCGTGCGGTTCGGGGCCGACGACATCGCCGCGATGGAAGCCGCGCTCGCGCGTGACGACCTATCGGCCGAGGATCGTTTTCATCTGCATTTCGCGCTGGGCAAGGCGCAGGAAGATGCCCGCGCCTATGAAACGTCGTTCGCGCACTATGCCGAGGGCAACCGCCTGCGCCGCAGCGCGATCGAGCACGTGCCGGCGATGCGGCGTGTGGAGCGGATGCGCGCGATGCTGACGCCCGATGTGTTCGCCGCGCGGGCGGGGCAGGGCGATCCGGCGCGCGATCCGATATTCGTGCTGGGCATGCCACGCGCGGGATCGACGCTGATCGAGCAGATCCTGTCATCGCATTCCACTGTCGAAGGCACGCAGGAACTGCCGGACATCCGCGCCATTGCCGGCAATCATGCCGGCGCGGATCGCGACGACTATCCGGCCGGCCTGCTCGCGCTCGATCCCGCGCGTCTGGCGGCGATGGGGGCCGAATACCTCGAACGCACCCGTGTCCATCGCCGGACTGGGCGGCCATTGTTCATCGACAAGATGCCGAACAACTGGCTGCACGTGCCGCTGATCCATCTGATCCTGCCCAACGCCACGATCATCGATGCGCGCCGCCATCCGCTCGCCTGCTGCTTCTCCAACTTCAAGCAGCATTTTGCGCGCGGGCAGGCGTTCTCTTACGATCTCGCCGAAATGGGCCGCTACTACGCCGACTACGTCGCGCTAATGGACCATGTGGACGCCGTGCTGCCGGGCCGGGTTCACCGCGTTCACTACGAAGCGATGGTCGCCGATACCGAGGGCGAGGTGCGCCGCCTGCTCGATCACGTGGGGCTGCCGTTCGAGCCGGCATGCCTGCGCTTTCACGAAAACGCGCGCGCGGTGCGGACGGCCAGTTCCGAACAGGTGCGCCGGCCGATCTTCCGCGAGGGGCTGGACCAGCACCGCCATTACGAAGCCTGGCTCGGGCCGCTCAGGAACGCGCTGGGGCCTGTGCTGGAGCGCTATCCCTACCCGGTGTAAAGAGGTCAGGCCGCCGCGCGCTCGCGGATGAAGGCGGCGACGGCGTCTGGCGCGGTGACCGGGATCATGTGGCCGCCGGGGATCAGCCGCAACGTGGCGTCGGGCAGCGCCGCGGCCGTGCGTTCGCCGTGCAACGCGGGATCGAGAATCGCGTCCTGCTGCGCGAAAAGGATCCCCGTCGGCGTGCGCGTTTCGGGATAGCGCGCGGCGAGCGCTGCCATCTCGTCGCCGACGCCGCTCGCTTCGCTGGAGGTGCTCCACACCGCCGATGGACGCAGGCCCAGCGCGCCGCCGCCTGCCGTGACGAAATCGGCGGGCGGCGTTTCCGGCGCGAAGACGGCGGCCAGGGTCTGTTCGCCGCGAAGCTGGCCGATCGGCACCGCCAGCGTCCACGACACGATCCTGCGGGCGACGGGCGAGGGGATGACGAGGCCCTTGAATACGTCCGGCACCTCGCTGATGGGCTGGGTCAGCGGGCATACCAGCACGAGGCCGGAGATCAGGTCGGGAAACTCCTGCGCCAGTTGCAGGGCAAGCGCGCCGCCCAGCGAGTGCCCGACCACCAGCGGCTTTTCGAGGCCCAGCGTCCGGATAAAGCTGGCGACGATGCGCGCCTGCCTTTGCAGCGTCGGTAATCCGTCGCCGCTGTATTCGGAATAGCCGTAGCCCGGCCGGTCGATCGCGATGACGCGAAAATCGTCCTCCAGCCGCGATACCAGCGAATACGTGAAATTGTGCAGCTGTCCGCCAAGGCCGTGGATCAGCACGATCGGCCGCCCCGCTCCGCGCTCGACGTAGTGGATGCGCGCGCCTTCGACCTCGGCGATCTTTCCTGACCGTGGAATCATCCGCGCAACGCGCGCGCTGCTGATGGCGGTCCAGCCGACGAGCCCGCCGACAACGGCGGCGGCGGTAGCGAGCGATGCGGTGATGAGCGGTGCCATGAAAAGACAGCCTATCGGCGGCGCGTTCCGGCGCAAGCGAAATGGTGAAAGCCCCCGAAACAGGCCCAGCCGGTGCGATTTGGGCCGCCTTTGTGTCAGCAGCAATACTTCTTCACATTCGCGAGCGGATCAGGAAATGCCGCATGCGTTAGCCCGGAACCATCAGCATTTCGGGAGTTTTGAGATGATCGTTATGACCTTGGTTGCCATGGCCTCTGCCGTTGTTTCCTCGCCTTCGGCCCAGCCGGGTTGCGCGGCGCAGGGCGGCGGACGCGCGATAGTCTGCGGCGCGCCCGCTGCGGCGCCTTCCGCCAAGCGGGTGGCCGACGCGACGCCCGCCGTGACGCGGGTGTGCAATCCGCATCCCGGCAAGGACGTGGCCTGCGCCGCGCACCGCGCGCGCGATCTTGATGCCCGCCGTATGGCCGCGAATGTGCCGGCCGGTCACGCCGCGCACTGACCTTTGCGTCCTGTTCCCGCCCGTGCTGTGGCGCGGGGCGGGAACATGGCCGCGCCTCCGCTGATTTGACTGGCGCGCCGCAACGATTGCGGCGTGGACCCGCAGTCCCTATTGTCTCCGGCAATGAAGAGTGTTGATACCTTCCGATGACCGCCCCTTCGATCGTACTGGTTGAGGACGATGCGCCGCTGCGCACGTTGACCTCGCGCGCGTTGCGCGAACACGGCTACCATGTCCGCGCTGCCGCGACCGGTGCGGAAATGTGGGTGTTGCTGGAAAACGAGCCGGCCGACCTCGTGGTGCTGGACATCATGTTGCCGGGCACCAGCGGCATCGATTTGCTGCGCCGCCTGCGCAAGACCAGCGAAGTGCCGGTGATCTTCGTTAGCGCGCGTGGCAGCGAGGAGGATCGCGTGCTGGGGCTGGAACTGGGCGCGGACGATTACCTGGCCAAGCCCTTCGGTACGCGCGAACTGATCGCGCGGATCGGCGCGGTGCTGCGCCGCCATGGCGCTCCCACGGATGACGCGGCGGAGCCGAGGTCCAACGAGATCCGCTTCCTGGGCTGGACGCTTTCGGTCGCCCGGCGCGAACTGCGCTCGCCTTCGGGGGCGATCGTGGATCTCACCGGCGCGGAGTTCGATCTGCTTGCGGCTTTCCTCGGTCAGCCGCAGCGCGTGATCGGGCGGGAACGCCTGATCGAACTTTCGCGCACGCGCCTGGCCGATAGTTCCGACCGCAGCGTGGACGTGCTGGTCAGCCGCCTGCGCCGCAAGCTGTCCGCCGCCGGCGGGCAGGCGCCGATCGTGACCGTGCGCGGCATCGGCTATATGCTGAGCGCCGAGGTGGAGCGCGCTTGATCGGTTTTCGCCGCTTCCTGCAGAAGTTTGGAGGCGGCATGGGGTTGCCCGGCCGGCTGCTCGCTATTCTGCTGCTGGTGGCGACGATCGATTTCGTCGCCAATTCGATCGTGCTGGATCGCGCCAACGATTTCGCGCTGCGCGAGGACGATGCCGCGCGGATGGCAGAGCATCTGACCATCGCCTATCGCGTGATCGAACGCACCCAGCCCGCCAACCGCAGCGTTGTGGCGCGCGAATTGAGCACCGAGCGGTTCAGCATCCGCTGGTCCGCCCAGCCCGACGCCCTGCCCACCACGGTCAGCCTGACGCGCCTGCGCGCGCAGGTGCTGGCGTTCGAACCGGACCTGGGCAAGGTCGATCTGCGGATGCACCTGCTGCCCTTGCGCGGGCAAGGGGACATCGGCGGTTCGATGACGCTGTCCGACCGCTCCTACCTGACCTTTCGCACGTTCAGCCGGTCGGCGTGGACGCTCAACCTGGGGCGCGTGGGGCAGACGGTGTTGCCGACGGCCTTGCTGGCCTTGCTGGCCTGGTTCCTGTTCCGCACTACGCTGCGGCCACTCGCCACGCTGGTGCAGGCGACGCGCCGGGTGGGTTCGGCGCAGCCGCAGTCGTTGCCCGAAACCGGCCCGGCCGAAGTGCGCGAACTGATCCATGCCTTCAACGCCATGCAATTGCGCATCCACGAGCTGCTGGCGCGCGGATCGCAGACCCTGCTGGCGATCGGCCACGATCTGCGCACGCCGCTGGCGCGCCTGCAACTGCGGCTGGACAACGCCCAGATCGATCCGGCCGCCCATCAGGAGATGAGCCGCGATATCGACGAGATGCGCGATCTGCTCGCCTCGTTGCAGGCCTTTGTGGAATCGGGGGACGATCGCACCGCGCAGCAGCGCATCGATGTGGCAGCCATGGTGCAGACCTTGGTCGATGCCGCATCGGACCGGGGCGCGGATGCGACTTATGCCGGCCCTGACAGCCTGGACATGGTGGCGCGACCGGTGGCCGTGCGCCGTTCCGTTTCCAACCTGATCGAAAACGCGCTGCACTACGGCGGCAACGTGCGCGTCGCGGTGCGCGACCGGGGCGACCTTATCGAGATCGAAGTGGCCGATGATGGCCCCGGCATTCCGGACGATCAACTGGAAGAAGTGCTTCAGCCGTTCGTTCGGCTCGACAATGCCCGTTCGCGCGATACGCCGGGAATGGGGCTGGGCCTGCCCATCGTCCACCGCGCGATCCGGTCCGAAAACGGCCGGCTGCACTTGCGCAACGCCCCGCAAGGGGGCCTTCGTGCGACCATCCGCCTGCCACGCGTGCCCGAGTAAGCCGCCGTTGCTGCGGAGCAACAATTCCTTACAGTCCTGCGGAACAACGGAAAAACCACCTGCATAGCTTGGGGACAAGCCCGGAGTGCAAGAACCGGGCATCCTCTGTTTCGCAGGAGTTGACCATGAACGAGCTGATTGGCCGGGTCTTCAGTTTCGAAAAGACCGTGTTTCCCGACAAGGGGGAACTGTTCCACAAGCTGGCGCATCACGGCCAGTCGCCCAAGGCCCTGATGATTTCCTGCGCGGATTCGCGCATCGTGCCGGAGCATATTCTCCAGGCCGAGCCGGGTGAACTGTTCGTGTGCCGCAATGCCGGCAACATCGTGCCTCCGTTCGCGACTATGAACGGCGGCGTTTCCTCGACCGTCGAATATGCCGTGGCCGCGCTGGGCGTCAGCGACATCATCGTCTGCGGCCATTCGGACTGTGGCGCGATGAAGGCGCTGTCCGATCCCTCGATGCTCGACGGCATGCCCAACGTCGCCGCCTGGCTGCGCCACGGCGCGGCCGCGGAGCACATCGTCAGCACGGGTTCGCCGCACCTTCACGGAACGGAGCGGGTGCGGGCGCTGAGCCTTGAGAACGTGATCGCGCAGATCAACCACCTGCGCACCCACCCGTCTGTCGCCGCCGCGATCGCGCGGGGCGAAATGGCATTGCACGGCTGGTTCGTGGACATCCACGCCGGCCAGGTGCTGGGGCTGGACGGTGTGACCGGCCAGTTCGTGCCGATGCGCGAGGATCAGCCGCTTCCCGTCGCCCTGCCGGCCGCACGCCGCGTCAGCGTTGAAGGCCCCCTGGCGGAGGCCGCCGAATGAGCCAGTTGGCGCAAAGCCAGACGGAAGGGCGGGGGCCTTTCGCGCACATCGCGCGCGATTTCACCTCCTCGATCGTCGTGTTCCTGGTCGCGATGCCCTTGTGCATGGGCATCGCGATCGCGTCCGGCGTGCCGCCCGAAAAGGGGCTGGTGACCGGGATCATCGGCGGTATCGTCGTCGGCATGCTGGCGGGTTCGCCGCTGCAGGTCAGTGGCCCGGCGGCCGGCCTTGCCGTCATCGTGTTCGAGTTCGTGCGCGATTACGGCTTGTCCGCGCTGGGGCCGGTGCTGGTGATTGCGGGGCTGGTCCAGTTCCTGGCCGGCGTCGTGCGCATGGGCGGGCTGTTCCGCGCGATTTCGCCGGCGGTGGTCCATGGCATGCTGGCCGGGATCGGCGCGCTGATCGTGGTCGGGCAGTTCCACATCCTGTTCGACGCCAAGCCGCTGTCCAATGGCATGGAGAACCTGGCTGCCATTCCCGGCCGCGTCCTGGGCCTTGAACCCTGGAGCCTGCGCGCCACCGAATTCGCGCTGATGATCGGCCTGCTCACCATCGGCGTGATGATCGCCTGGGAAAAGCTGCGTCCGGCCTCGCTCAATCTGGTGCCGGCGGCGCTGCTGGGCGTGGTCACGGCCACGCTGGTCGCCTACTTCTTCCAGCTGGACGTGGCGCGCATCCAGGTGCCGGAATCGATCGCGGCGGCGTTCGCCTTGCCCGATACCGGTGTCTTCGGCGTGCTGGCCAACCCCGGCCTGATCGTAACCGCCGTGGCCATCGCCTTCATCGCCAGCGCGGAAACGCTGCTGTCCGCGGCGGCGGTCGACCGGATGCACGACGGCGTGCGCACCGATTACAACAAGGAACTGCGCGCGCAGGGCGTAGGCAACTTCCTGTGCGGCGTGTTCGGTGCGCTGCCGATGACCGGCGTGATCGTCCGTAGCTCCGCCAACGTGCAGGCCGGCGCGAAGACCCGCATGTCCACCATCTTGCATGGCATTTGGATCCTCGGCTTCGTGGCGCTGCTGCCCTGGCTGCTGCGCGAGGTGCCGATGGCGGCGCTGGGCGCGGTGCTGGTGGTGACGGGCTGGAAGCTGGTGAGCCTCGACCATGTGCGCCACCTGTTTCAGGCGCATGGCCTGCTGCCGGCCGCGATCTGGGTTGTTACGTTCGTGCTCGTGGTCGCGACCGACCTGCTGACCGGTGTTCTGGCGGGACTGGCCATGTCGCTGCTCGAACTGGTGCCCTATCGCCGCAACCTCAAGCTCAAGGTAGACGAGAGCCACGACGAGCATGAATCGCATGTCGCGCTGGAAGGCACGGCCACGTTCCTGAGCCTGACCAAGCTGACGGGTGCGCTGGAGCGCCTGCCGGCCAACCGTCCGGTCCGGCTCGACCTCGATGGCCTGAAGGGCATGGACCACACGACCGCCGAAACAATGAGCGAATGGCTTGCCCGTCGCCGCAAGACCGGCGCGCCGGTTCATGTCGAAGGTTCGGAGGACATCCGTCGCCTTATCGCTGCCGCCGCCTGAAATCCCCGTGGTGGCAGTTGCTTGCGGGGCGTGTTCCGGGAGAACGCGCCCCGTCTTTTTGTCTGTTCCAGCCGCGCGTGCCGCGCTGCATTCAAGGTCATCGACAAGTGGCAGGTCGCGCGGCATCATTGCCGGATGATCCCGCGCATGCCGTGTCTTGTCCTCGCGCTGGCCTGCGCCGCTATCCCGGTTCCCACCGCTTTCGCCGCGCCCCCGCCCGCGCAGGCTGCCAGCTTGCAAGATCAGGTGGAGCAGGTTCTCGCCACCGCGCCCGCCGGCACGCGCTTCGGCCTGCTGGTCACGACGGCGGACGGGCGCGAGATCGTGGCGATTAATCCGGACGCGCGTTTCATCCCCGCATCCAACACCAAGCTGTTCACCACGATCGCGGCCTATGCCCTGCTGCCGGGCATCGACGCGCCGGATGCGCAAGGTGGCGCGGCGGTGGCGCTGGAAGCGGGCGGCGACGTGGCGCTCTATGGACACGGCGATGCCCGCCTGTCTTCCGCGCCCGATTGTGCCGAGGATTGCCTCGCCACGCTGGCCGATGCGGTCTCCGCGCGGACGCGCAAGGTCCGCGACGTGATCGGCGACGATCGCTGGTTCCCGGACGAGCGCTGGAGCAGCGGCATGAGCTGGAACAACCAGGTGACCGAATCCGGCACCGGTATCTCCGCGCTCTCGCTGGACGACAACGCGCTGGAACTGGTGGTCCAGGGCGCGGCCGGCGGGCAGACGCCGCAGGCGACGCTGCCCTATTATCGCCTGCGCAACGAAGCCGTGACTCTGGAAGGAGGTACGCGGGCGCTGGCCTTCGACCGCGCGCCGAACGGAGACGAATTGCGGCTGGTTGGCACGATCCCGGCGGGCGTGTCCTGGCGCTATCGCGTCGGGATCGACGATCCCGCGCACTATGCCGCCAGCCGGTTGCGTGCCCTGCTGGAAGCGCGCGGCGTGAAAGTGACCGGCGTCGTCCGCGTGCGCCATCGTCCCGCCACGCCGCTTGACGATCCCCGCCAGCGAGGCACCCGGCCTGTGCCCGCGGCGCCGGAACCCGTGTTCCTGGCACGCCTTTCCCCGCCGGCGCTTGCCGCCGACGTGATGCGGATCAACAAGGACAGCCAGAACCTCCACGCCGAACTGTTGCTGCGGCGGATCGGCAGGCTATCGGGAAGCGGGTCGGTGGCCGATGGACTTGCCGCGCTGCGCGGGGTGCTGGCGCAGGCCGGGGTGCCGCGCGCCGGCTACGATTTTTTCGATGGCTCGGGCATGTCGACCTACAACCGCGCCAGCCCGCGCGCGACGGTGCTGTTGTTGCGCTGGGCCGCAGGCCAGCCCTGGGGCGCGGCGTGGCGCGCGACGCTGCCGGTGGGCGGCGTGGATGGCACCCTGAAGAACCGTTTCGCCGCGACGCCGCTGCAGGGCGCGATCTTCGCCAAGACCGGTTCGCTCAACGCCAGCAACGCGCTTTCAGGCTTTCTTCGGGCGGCGAGCGGGCAGGAACTGATCTTCTCGATCTATGCCAACGACGTGCCCGATGGCGTATCCGCCTTGCCCGCGCTGGACCGCGCCGTGCAACTGATCGCGGCCCAGAACTGACGCCTGAACTGACGGGCGCAAGAGAGCACTTGACCCTCGGGAGCCGACGCCCTCTAAGCGTTTCCGGCTATCGCGAAGGGAGAGATACGCATGTTCACGCACGTGATGTTGGGCAGCAATGACATTGCCCGCTCCAAGAAGTTCTACGACGCCACGTTCGCCGCGTTCGGCGGGCCGGAAGGCGTGACCGACCCCAAGGGCCGGCTCATCTACCAGCACAACGGGGGCATCTTCATCCTGACCCTTCCGATCGATGGGAAGCCTGCCTGCTTCGCCAACGGCGGGACCGTCGGTTTCGGGATGACGCCGGACCAGGCGAATGCATGGCATGCCGCTGGCGTGGCCAATGGCGGCACGGCGTGCGAAGACCCGCCGGGACCGCGCGAAGGCAGCCCGTACTATCTCGCCTATCTGCGCGATCCGGACGGCAACAAGCTGTGCGCGCTGCACGTTCTGGGCTGACCGGATGACGCTTGAGACGGTTTCGACGAGCAAGGCGCACGGCGGCACGCTGGGTGTCTATGCGCACGCTTCGACCGCGACGGGGACGGGAATGACCTTTTCGGTCTTCCTGCCCCCGCAGGCAGAAGCAGGGGCGGGCGCCAAGCTGCCGGTGTTGATCTACCTTTCGGGGCTGACCTGCACGCATGCGAACGTCACCGACAAGGGCGAATACCGCAAGGCCTGTGCCGAACGCGGCATCGTCTTCGTGGCACCCGATACCTCGCCGCGTGGCGAAGGCGTGGCGGACGATCCGGCGGGGGCCTACGATTTCGGGCTGGGCGCGGGCTTCTACGTCAACGCCACGCAGGCGCCCTTCGCGCAGCATTACCGGATGTGGGACTACATCGCTGAGGAACTGCCCGCGCTGCTGGCGGCCAACTTCCCCGTCGATCTCGATCGCATGGGCATTACCGGGCATTCGATGGGCGGCCATGGCGCGCTGACGCTGGGCCTCACCTATCCCGACCGTTTCAAGTCGCTGTCGGCCTTCGCGCCGATCGTCGCGCCGGGGCAGGTGCCGTGGGGCCACAAGGCGCTGGGCGGCTATCTGGGGGAAGACAGGGCCGCGTGGCGCGCGCACGACGCGACCGCGCTGGTCGAGGACGGCAAGCGTCCGGCTGGCGCCATTCTCGTCGATCAGGGCGGTGCGGACCAGTTCCTGGCCGAACAGCTTCGGCCCGACCTGTTCGAGGCGGCGTGCAAGGCGGCGGGCGTGGCGCTCACGCTGCGGATGCAGCCGGGCTACGACCACAGCTACAACTTCATTTCAACCTTCATGGAAGACCACGTTCGCTGGCACGCGGAACGGCTTTAGGTCGCGCTATCCGGCCCCCTTCCGCAAGAGGAAGGGGGTCGGCAATGCGGCCCGTCAGGCTTTCTTGCAGCTTTCCATGAAGCTCCGGCGCGGCGCTCCATGCAGGTTCTTGCTGTCGGCCTGCTTGGAGCAGTCCAGCGATTTCGCGGTGCGGACAACCGGCGCGCGCGAGGTGCGGGCGGCGTGCGTGGCCGCGTGGGTCGCGGCAGCGGCGGGCTTCGCGGCGGCCTGTGCCGGTGGCGTCTGCGCCATGGCGCTGGTGGCCATCAGTGCGGCGGCGGCGATGGCCGTGATCTTGTACAGCATGGAGTCTCTCCGATCGCGCCCTCGTGGTGAGGACATCGGAAAATTACGCCTCCGCCCTATGCCGGTCACGTTTCAAAGAGGACATGCGGCAGACAGGTAAAGGTCACCCCCGGCGGCTACTGGCGCACGTCCTTGGCCACCGCATCGAGCAGGCCGTTGACGAACTTCGCCTCGCGTTCCTCGAAGAAAGCATGGGCCACATCGACGTATTCGGTGATGACCGTGCCGACGTTCACATCGCGCCGGGCCAGCAGCTCGTAAGTGCCGGCGCGCAGCACCTGGTGCATCGTGCGATCCAGCCGCGTCAGGGACCAGCCCTGAGCCAGGCGCGCGGTGAGCAGGCCGTCGATCTCGTCGCGGCGGGCGTCCACGCCCTTCACGATATCGTCGAAAAAGCTCACGTCGGCAGCGAGATACTCGACGTCCTCGATCTCCGCGCCCAGGCGGTGCTGGTGGAATTCGTCCAGCAGCAGCCGCAGCTCGGGCTTTTCCATCTCGAGCTGATAGAGCGCCTGCACCGCCGCCAGGCGAGCGGCGGAACGAGCCTGGCCAGGCGCGCGGCCGTTGCGGACGGTCATATGCCGAGCCTCAGTTCGATCGAGCGGGCATGGGCGGTCAGCCCTTCGGCATTGGCAAGGTGAATGGCGGCATGGCCGACGGCATCGAGACCGGCGTCGCTCACCGCAATGAAGCTGGTGCGTTTCATGAAATCCAGGACAGAAAGGCCCGACGAGAAGCGCGCGCGGCGCCCGGTGGGCAGGACATGGTTGGGGCCGGCGACGTAATCGCCGATGGCCTCGGGCGTGTTGCGCCCCAGGAAGACGGAGCCGGCGTGGCGAATCCGCGCGAACAGTGCCTCGGGATCGTCGGTCGCGATCTCGACGTGTTCGGCGGCAAGGCGGTTGGCGAGGGCGGGGGCCTCGTCCAGCGAATCGACGACGATGATAACGCCGTGCGCATCCCAGCTTGCCTTGGCGACCTTGGCCTTGGGCAGCATGGCGATCTCCACCCCCACCATGTCGGCCACCATGTCGGCGAACTTCGCATCGTCGGTAATCAGGATCGATTGCGCGGCAGGATCGTGCTCGGCCTGGCTGAGCAGATCGGCGGCGATCCACTGCGGATCATTCTTCGCGTCAGCGATCACGAGGATTTCGGATGGGCCGGCCACCATGTCGATCCCGACCACGCCGTAGAGCTGACGCTTGGCTTCGGCCACCCAGGCGTTGCCGGGGCCGGTGATGACGTCCACGGGCCGGATGCGCCCGGTGCCATAAGCGAGCGCGGCGATGGCCTGCGCGCCGCCCACGCGCCAGACTTCGTCCACCCCGGCGAGGTGGGCGGCGGCGAGCACCAGCGGATTGATCTCGCCCTTGGGGGTCGGGGTCGCGATGACCAGGCGTTCCACGCCCGCGACCTTGGCGGGAATGGCGTTCATCAGCAGGGACGACGGATAGGCGGCACGGCCGCCGGGCACGTACAGCCCCGCGCCATCGACCGCCCGCCACTTCGCGCCAAGCCGGATGCCGGCATCATCGACGTAGTCGCGATCCTGCGGCAGTTGTGCCTCATGGTAGGTGCGGATGCGCTGGGCGGCGAGTTCCAGCGCAGCGCGCAGGTCGGGCGCCAGCGTATCGAACGCGTCGCGGCACGCTTCGGCCGTGATGCGCCAGTCGTCATCGCCGGGCAGGTGGTTGTCGAACCGCTCGGTATATTCGGCCAGTGCCGCGTCGCCGCGCAGGCGCACGTCCTCGATGATCGTCTGCACGTCGCGCGCGACGTTCTCGTCGCTTTCGCGCCGGTCCTTGACCAGCCGGGTGAAGGCCCTGCCGAAATCGGGATCGCTGGACTTGAGCCGGAGCATCAGGCCGCCTTCCTTTCCGCCACCAGCGCGCGGAACGCATCGATCAGGCCGCCAAGCCGGGCGCTATCGGTCTTAAGCGCGGCGCGGTTGACGATCAGCCGCGCCGAAACCGGCATGATCCGGCTGGTTTCGACAAGGCCGTTGTCCTTCAGCGTGCGGCCGGTGGACACTAGGTCCACGATCCGGCTGGCCAACCCCAGCGAGGGCGCCAGTTCCATCGCGCCGTTGAGCTTCACCACTTCGGCCTGCACGCCCAGCTTCTCGAAGTGCCGCCGCGTGAGGTTGGGATACTTGGTGGCGACGCGGGCATGGCTTTCGCGCGCCACGTCCGCCGCGCCGTCCACCGCGACCGGCTCGGCCACGGAAAGCCGGCAATGCCCGATGTCGAGATCGACCGGCGCGTAGAGATCGGCATAGTCGAACTCATCGATCACGTCCGACCCGACGATGCCGGCCTGCGCCGCACCGTGGGCCACGAACGTCGCCACGTCGAAGGCGCGGACGCGGATGATCTTCACGTCCGGCTGGTTCGTCGCGAAACTCAGCGCGCGGGAGTTCTTGTCATGGAACTCCGGCTCGGGCACCACCCCGGCTTGCGCGAGCAGGGGCAACGCTTCATCGAGGATGCGGCCCTTGGGCAGGGCGAAGACGAGCTGCGAGGCGGGCGGTGCGGCTGGAGTCATAACCGGCCGCCCATATGGCGAGCGGGCGCAAAGGGCAAGGAGAGCTGGCGATGACAGGAAAATATGAATTCGTCGATATGCAGGCGACGGGCATGGATGCTATCGCCACTGCCTTCGCCAACCAGGTCGCCTATTGCCTGAATGCTGGCGCGCCGGTTACCGCGCGGGTCTGCGCCGCCGTGGCGCAGTTGCTGGAGCGCGGGGAGCGCGGCCCGTTGCTCGACCGGATTCGCGGGTGGCAGGGCGCGCCGCTGGCCGATGCGCTGCCGTTGCGCGTGGCGGGGGCGCTGCACGGGCTGCACCTGTCCGGCCGCGTGCCGGCGCTGGCGGCGCTCTATGCCGGGGCGCAGGACATCGACGATGCCGCGATCATTGCGGGGGTGATCGCCGCGCATGACGCGGACCTTCAGCCCTGGCTCGACGGACCGCCGCAGACCAACGAGGCGGGGCGCTCCGCCAATTTCGTCGCGGCGATGCTGTGGCTGGCCGAACAGGGCCTGCCGCCGCGCTTCCAGTGCCTGGAAATCGGATCGAGCGGCGGGATCAATCTGATGCTGGCGCGCTACCACTATGCGCTGGGCGGCGTGGACGTGGGGCCGGAGTCGGGCGCGATGCGGATCGCCCCCGCATGGCAGGGCGCGCCACCGCCGGCGCGCGCCATCGAGATCGCGTCCACGCGCGGCTGCGACGTCGCCCCGGTCGATCTGGCGGACCCGGCGCAGGCGCTGCGGCTCAAGGCGTTCGTCTGGCCGGAAATGACCGAGCGTTTCCAGCGGCTGGAAGCGGCGATTGATGCAGCGCGCGCCGCTCCGCCCGATCTGGTGAAGATGAACGCCGCCGATTTCGTCGAGGCGGAACTGGCCAGGCCGCAAGCCGCGGGGACGACGCGCGTGCTGATGCATTCGATCGTCTGGCAATATGTGCCCGGCGACCAACAGGAGCGCGTTACCGCCGCCATGGAGGCGGCCGGCGCGCGCGCTTCGGCGGACAAGGCGCTGGCGTGGATAGCGCTCGAAGCCAACCGCGAGATTCATCTGCACGAACTCGTCGTGCGCTATTGGCCGGGCGACGGCGCACCGCGCATGCTGGCGCGGGCGCATCCGCACGGCACGTCGATCGACTGGCGCGGCTGAACGGCTGGCGAAAGCCGGCGCCGGGGTTTAGCCCTGCGCCAACCGGCTTTTCCAGCCGCCGTGGTACGAGCCCCATTCCCACACCGCCACCAGCGCGATGACGCATACGGTCGCGCTGACGAAAGCCAGTGCCGGGGGCTGCATCAGCCATGCCCACAGCCCCGCCACGCCGAGCAGAAGGCAGCCTGCCAGATGCGACGGTGGGAAGACCCGGAGCGGGCTGGAGAAGCGCTTGAACAGGGCGTTGCCAACCAGATAGACCAGCAGCCCGCCGCATTGCGTCAGCACCAGTCCCGGCTCTGTGCGCGCGGCTGGCTCTTCGAGCAGCAGCGCGTCGGCCACGGCGCTGACGACGATTCCGGCCACGATCGGCATGTGCAGGTAGGTATAGGCCGCGCGCGCGACCTTGCCCGCTTCGGCGTGGTGCTCGATGTGCTCCGCCCCGCGCTGCGCGCCGGTGTCGAAATAGATCCACCACATCAGCACGGACCCCACGAAGGCGAGTAGGAACGCCATCACGTGCGCGGGATCATGGGTAGCCTCGGCGAAGTTCGCGCCGGTCACGACGATGCCTTCGCCCAGCGCGATGATGACGATCAGCCCACCGCGTTCGGCCATGTGGCTGCCCGAGATGTTCCAGTCGCCCGGAGTCGACCGGCCTAGTCCCGGCGTGCGGAACCACATCACCGGTCCCAGATATTCGATCAGCAGAGCGGCGAACCACAGGGCGATCCGCGTGCCGTGGGGATCGGCCAGCGCTCCGGTGATCCACAGCGGCGCGGGCAGAGCGAACCAGAACGCGATGCGCACCATGTTGCGCGCGGCCCCACGGTCCTCGCCCCGCATGATAAGAACCGTTACCAGCGAACGACCGAGCTGGACGGCGACGTAGCTTGCCGCGAACAGCAGGCCGGTTTCGCCGAACGCATCGGGCAGGGCGACCGAGACCAGCAGGCTACCCAGCATCACCGCGATCAGCATCAACCGCACTGGCCCGCGTTCCGGATCGGTCCAGTTGGTGACCCAGGCGGTGTAGATCCACGCCCACCACACGGCCAGGAACAGGCAGGCCGCTTCCAGCAGCCCCATCCACGACAGATGGTGGAGCAAGGTGTGCGAAAGCTGCGTGATCGCGAAGACGTAAACGAGATCGAAGAACAGTTCGAGGTTGCTTACCGGGGCGTGCCCCCCGCCATGATTGCGCAGCAGCGGGCGCTTGCCGGAGGGGGTTGGCTCGTGCTGTTCAGCCATCGGACCTCTTGAATTCGGTGCGGGCGAAGAAGCTGTCGATTGCCGCGTTCACTTCCTCGGGCGCTTCCCATGGCACGAAGTGCCCGCAATCGGGAATCCTTTCGATCGTCAGATCGGGGATACCGGCCTCCAGCCCTTCCAGATTGGCGGGCGGCAGCGCCAGGTCGTCGAGCGCCCAGATCACCAGCGTGGGGATGTTGAGCGGCGGCAGCGGTGGTGGCGTGAAGCCGTCCGGCAGCGCATAGGGCGCGTCGAGTGGCGGCACGTCGATCGGGCTGCCGCGATACCAGTTGAGCATCGCGATGCTGGCGTCGGCATCCTGCCAGTCCCGCATCAGCGCATCGCGTTCTTCCGGCTCCATCACTGGCGATCGCTTCCAGTCGAGCGCCTTCATGAGCAATGCGGCCAGACCGTGTTCGCGCACCAGCGCATCGTTTGCCCGATCGCGAAAAGCGCGCATGTACTGGCTGGCCGCGCGCTGGACGGGATCGAGATAGAGCAGCTTCTGGAACACGCCAGGGTGCGGGGCGTTGGCGATCACCGCGCGCGTCACGCGCGTGCCCTGGCCCATCAGCGCCACGCCCCAGGCGATCGCGCCGCCCCAGTCGTGGCCGAGTACGGTGAACTTGTCGACGCCCAGCGCATCCGCGAGCAAGAAGATGTCGCCGATCAGCTTGTCCGGCGTGTAGTTTTCGACCCCTTCGGGCTTGGACGATCCGCGATAGCCGCGCTGGTCGGGCGCGATGCAACGATAGCGCGCGGAAAGATGCGCGATCTGGTGCCGCCAGGTACGGTGCGATTCGGGAAAGCCGTGCAGGAAGATCAGCACCGGGGCATCCCGTGGCCCCACGTCCACCACGTCGAGTGCAATTCCGTTGGCAAGCGTGATCCGCTGCTGTTCCATGTCCTTTACCCCTCCCGTTTCATCTTTTCCGCATAGCCGGCGGCCATCATCGCGGCGACCTGGTCGAACAGTGCATCGGGCGTGCGGCGCAGTTCGCCCATCTGTTGCTCGATGCCGCGCGCGATCACGATTTCGCGCTCGTCGCGCAGGATCGCCGCCAGCATGGCGGCAACGGCTTCCTCGGGCGCGATGCCGTTCTCGATCGCGTGGTCGCTGGCGCCGCGCAGGCTGCCATCGGCCGTCATCGCGTTGCGCGATACGTTGGTGCGGACCGAGCCCGGCGCAATGACATGAACCTTGAGCCCCAGGTGCGCGGTTTCGGCACGCAAGGCGTCGGCATAACCGATCAGCCCGAACTTGGCGGCGCAATAGGCCGTCCGCATCGGCACGCCGACCTTGCCGGCGACGCTCGACATCATGACGAAGCGACCTTCGCCCCGCTCCGCCATGCGCGGCAGCAGGGCCTGCGTCAGCGCGATGGGGGCCAGCAGGTCGATGCCCACGATATGTTCGTAGACCGAAAAGGCCGTGTCCACGGCGAGCGAACGCTGGCTGAGCCCGGCATTGTTGACCAGCATGTCCACGCCGCCGCTGCGCGCCTGCGCCCATTCCCACGCGGCCGCCACGGCCGCATCGCGCGCGGCCGCATCGCCGACATCGAACGGCAGAACCAGCGCATTTCCGCAATCGGTCGCCACTTCCTCAAGCGCGGCGGCATTGCGGCCGGAGAGGATCAGATGCGCCCCGTCCTTCGCCATCGCCCGCGCCATCGCTGCGCCGATGCCGGAGGAGGCGCCGGTGATCCACACGGTTTGTCCGTTGAACGTCATCCTCTCCGCTTCCTCTCGTTATCCAGATCCGCGATTCTGCCTGGCGCGGCTTTGTCAGGCCGATGGTTCCCCGCTGGCGCCGTCGCGGTCAAGCAGATCGAGCAGTTCGGGCGGGAATATCCGTTCGGGCCACGCGGCCAGTTCGGCCTTGAGGAACCAGCGGTGTTCGCACATCAGCCGGCGTTCCAGCTCGGTATGGCCGCTGGTATCGATCGCGGCGGCGGGCACGCAGATACGGAAATAGCGCTCGTCCGCCGTGACGGGCTCGCCGTCGAAGGTCACGAAATCGTTGCCGCGCGCGGCAATGATCGGGCCGGGATCGGCGACGATGCCGGTTTCCTCCAGCAGTTCGCGCCGTGCCGCGTCGGCCCAGTCCTCGCCGGGATCGCATTCGCCGCCCGGCGTCGCCCAGAACGGGCTGCGGCCTTCGGGCGTGAAGCGGAACAGCAGCAGCCGGTCATCGGTATCGAACAGCAGGATGCGCGCCGCCCTGCGGATGCGCCGCGCCGTGGCGCTTGCCGTCATTCGCCGGGCGCCCGCGCCTTGATGGCCAGCGCGTGGACGCGCTGACCCGGCAGGTCGCCGAGCGCGCGGTTAACCATGCGCTGCCGCTCCAGCCGGGAAACGCCGGCAAAGGCCGCGCTTTCGATCTCGACCGTGAAATGCGATTCGCCCGACCCGTCGTGTCCGGCATGGCCATGGTGGCTGGCACTGTCGTTGATCACCGCAATCCGTAGCGGAAGGAAGGCTTGTTTCAGCCTCTGTTCGATTTCCTGTGCGATCGGTCCTGTCATGTCTTCCGTTTTAGCGCGTCAGGCACCATGTGGAAGCCCAATGAGGCAAGACAAGTTCCATGGCCGCGTCCACAATGCGGGGCGCCTGTGCAATGCTCCCGGCTGCGACCAGCCGGGAGAATTCCGCGCGCCCGGCGTGCGCGCTTCGGGCTTCGACGGCCCCGGCGATTACCGCTGGTTCTGCCTCGATCATATCCGCGCGTTCAACGCTGGCTATGATTTCTTCGCCGGCATGACGCCTGACGAGATTCTGGCCGCGCAATCGCCGCTGGCGGGCTGGGATACGCATTCCCGCGCGTTTCGACCCGATGCGGGCATCGACGCGGCTCCGCGTTGGGCCGACTTCGCCGACCCGCTCGAGGCGATAGCCGCCCGGGCGAAGGCGCGCCGTCAGGATCATCGCAACGCGCAGGAAGCTGCGCAGCGCGGGATCGGCCCCGAAGAACGCGCGGCTTACGAGGTGCTGGGGCTGGCCTTCGATGCCGATCGCCGGGCGCTACGATCGCGCTATTCGGAACTGGTCCGGCGCTATCATCCCGATCGCAACGGTGGCGACCGCAGCCACGAAGGACGGCTGCAGCAGGTGGTGGAAGCCTACAACCGGCTCAAGGCGACGCGGGCCTTCGCCTGAACCGCTTTACGGCTGCGTGGGCGCGGTTGGCGGGGCGGGGGGAGCCTCCGTCGGCGCTGGCACCGTCGCGGCAGGGGCGGCCGGCGCGCTTGCTTCCGGTGCTGGCGCAGGCGCCGGGGCGGGCACTGCCGGGGGCTTGGGCGCGAACGAGGAAGGATCGGGAACCGGCGTGATCTTGCCGTGCAGCGCGTCGATCTCCGCCTGCCGCATCGCCAGATAATACGTCCGCGTCGCGGCGTAAGGGTCTTTGGCTTCGATGTTCAGCTTGCGCAGCGTATCGTCGAACTCCACGCGGTAGTCGAGCGAGCGCACCACGCTGGCGCCGATCGAATAGGCGGGGTGCTTGAACGGCCCGCGCACCAGCGTGGGCACGAAGGCGCGGTCCAGTAACAGGCCGATGCCATCGCGCAGCGTGGTTGGCCCCACGATTGGCAGGAACGCATAGGGGCCGGGACCGATGCCGTAATAGCCCATCGTGTTGGCGAAGCCGTTGTGGCGATAGGGAAGGCGGAATGGCTTGCGCTTGGCGACGTCGAACAGGCCGCCGATGCCGAGCGTGGAATTGATCACGAAACGGCCGAGCGTCTTGAGCGCGCTGTGCGGCTTCAACTGGAGCACGAAGTTCACGAACGCGACCGGTTCGTCGAGATTGTAGAGCACGTTGTGCAGGCCATCGCGCAACGGAGCCGGCAAGCCATCGCGATAGACGCTGGCGACGGGCGCGACGAAGGCTTTGTCCACGCCTTGCACCACTTCGTACGACTTCTCGTTGATGTTCTCGAACGGATCGGTGGGCGAGGGGCGGCGCTTTGCCTCCACCGTGATGCTGTTCGGATCGACCTTGGCGGGCGGCGGTGCGGAGGCTTGCGCGGCCGGTCCCTGCGCCGTGGTCGATACGACGACAGGCGCCGTGGCGTCGTCCCCCGGTACCTGCGGCGCGGCAGCCTCGACCGATGGGTTCGGGGTTTCGGATGCGAACGAGGCGTTGGCCAGCAGGAGCACGGTGGCGGAAACGGGAACGATCAAAATGCAGTCCTGTCGAGCGTTGGTAGGCGCAAGTATCATCAACGGCTGCCCCCGTCCCGATGATCGACCTGCAAAAGCTTATTCTGACACCAGTTTTATGCCAGCGCAACGAACCTGCGCTGCAAATTCCACCGAACTTGTGCCGACTTAGCCGACCTGTTGTAGATCGGGCTCCACGAAATGGCGGCGCGCCTCGATGGAAAACAGGCGGTCGCGCGAATAGAACCGCAGCGGCCAATCGCGCGCCGCGATCTCGCTTGCCAGCAAGCGGTGGACGGCTTCGGCCAGAGGCGTCTCTGGCGGCAGGGTGGCCGAAAACCGGCGAATGGCGGTGACGTAAAGCTGGGTCAGCGTTTCGTGATAGCCGGCGCTGTCGGTGTTCTCGCCGCCGACCGAGACGTTATACGCTCGGATTATCGCGGGAAGGTCGCGTTCGGGGGCGATATCAGGGCGTTCACGCAGCAGCCACAGGCAAGCCGCGAGGTGCGCCTCGTGCGTCCATTCCGCCTTGGCGAGCGAACGGTCCAGCAGACCCTGACCGACGCGGCGCACGGACGCGTCGGTGCTGAACGGGGTAAGTGCGTCGGTCGTCATCGTCCGGAAACTCTTATGGCCCGAGAGCCGGAACCTAATGGCTCCGGCCCGCAGGTCGGGTCACCGGAATTCCCGGCAGGGCTCAGGCCGCTTCGGTCGCGGAGACCGGGGCCGCCTGGCGGACGCTTTCATCGACGTGATCGGCGAACTGCGCGAAGTTGTCGATGAACTGGCGGACCAGAGTCTGTGCCGTGCGATCGTATTCCTCCGCATCGGCCCAGCTTGCGCGCGGATCGAGCAGCTTGCTGTCCACGCCCGGCACGGCAACCGGCACTTCGAAGCCGAAGTTCGGGTCCTTGCTGAACTTGGCGTCGTTCAGGCTGCCGTCGAGCGCGGCGTTGAGCAGCGCGCGCGTCGCCTTGATCGGCATGCGCTTGATGCCTTCCATCGTCGCCTTGCCGCCCGACCAGCCGGTGTTGACCAGCCAGCACTTCACGCCGCCCTTGGCAATGCGTTCCTTCAGCAGATTGCCATAGACCGAGGGATGGCGCGGCATGAACGGCGCGCCGAAGCAGGTGGAGAAGGTCGCTTCCGGTTCGGTCACGCCGATTTCGGTGCCGGCGACGCGCGCGGTGTAGCCCGACAGGAAGTGGTACATCGCCTGGTCCGGGGTTAGGCGCGCGATCGGCGGCAGTACGCCGTAGGCATCGGCCGTCAGGAAGATCAGGTTCGCCGGCACCGGCCCCAGGTTTTCCTCCGACGCGTTCGGAATGAAATCGATGGGATAGGAACCACGGCTGTTTTCCGCGAGCGAGTTGTCGTCGAGATCGAGCAGGCGCGTGTCCGGATCGATCACCACGTTTTCCAGCACGGTGCCGAAGCGCTTGGTTGTGGCGAAGATTTCCGGTTCGGCTTCGGCCGAAAGGCGGATCATCTTGGCGTAGCAGCCGCCTTCGAAATTGAACACGGCGGTATCGGACCAGCCATGTTCGTCATCGCCGATCAGGGTGCGGCTGGCGTCGGCCGAAAGCGTGGTCTTGCCGGTGCCGGAAAGGCCGAAGAACACCGCGGTCTTGCCGTCCTGCCCGATATTGGCCGAACAGTGCATCGGCATCACGCCCTTCACGGGCAGCAGGTAGTTGAGGATGCCGAACACCGACTTCTTCATTTCGCCGGCATAGGCGGTGCCGCCGATCAGGATCAGCTTTTCGGTGAAGTTGACCGCGATCACGGTTTCGCTGCGGCTGCCATGGCGCTCGGGATCGGCGCGGAAGCTGGGCAGGTCGATGATCGTGTATTCCGGCGCGAACGTCGCAAGCTCGCTTTCGCTCGGGCGGACCAGCAGCGTGCGGATGAACAGGTTATGCCAGGCCAGTTCGTTGATGACGCGCACGTTGACGCGGTGTTCCGGCTGCGAACCGCCGAACAGGTCGGCCACGTAGAGC
The DNA here is from genome assembly GCF_005145025.1 of Novosphingobium sp. EMRT-2. NCBI lineage: Bacteria > Pseudomonadati > Pseudomonadota > Alphaproteobacteria > Sphingomonadales > Sphingomonadaceae > Novosphingobium > Novosphingobium sp. EMRT-2. Next base: position 3,310,505 of record NZ_CP039695.1, read on the forward strand.
CGGTCCTTTTCGGCCAGCGCCTTCAGGAAATCAGCCTTCAGCGCGGCAAAGTGTTCCGGCGTCATGGCGACGTTGGTCTTGCCCCACCAAACCGTGTTTTCGGTTTCGGAGTCCTTGACGATGAACTTGTCCTTGGCCGAACGTCCGGTGTGCTTGCCGGTGGCGACCACGAACGGGCCTTCGGCGGCGAGCAGGCCCTCGCCATTGCGGACGGCGTGCTCGACCAGCGGAGCCGTGCCCAGGTTGGCGAAGAGTTCGGCGGGTTCGGGGAAGCCCTGCTGCGAAAGGGGCACGTTCAGGCGGCTATCGGACACATTGGGTCTCCCATGCTGCGCCGCCTGCCGGACCGGGGTCATTTCCGGGCTGCGCGGGCGGCGCTTTGCGAATACGAATGCGTTGATTCCCGATTGCGCATAGTGCGTGGTCGGCATCGCGTCAAATCCCACGAAATGTGCAGTTTTTTGCACATTAGTTGCATTTTCTGCAACAATTAGTGCTGCGATGCACAATTTGAGCGGCGGGCAGGTTGCGTCTGTAACGACCCCGCGATGCGGCTATCGACAGGCGCGCCTTGCCGGAACTTCGACGGGCGATTATGCGAAGACGATGACCGGCAACGAAACCGCGATCCCGCATCGGGCTGCGACCGTGGCCCTGGTCGATGACGACCGCAACATCCTGACGACGGTGTCCATCGGGCTGCAGGCCGAGGGTTTCGTGACGCGGCTCTATTCGGATGGGGCGGCCGCTCTCAAGGCCCTGCTCGACAACCCCCCGGACCTTGCCGTGTTCGACATCAAGATGCCGCGCATGGACGGCCTGGAGCTGTTGCGGCGGCTGCGCGAGAAAAGCGATCTGCCGGTCATCTTCCTCACCAGCAAGATCGACGAGGCGGATGAGGCGCTGGGCCTCGCCATGGGCGCGGACGACTACATTGCCAAACCGTTCAGCCAGCGGCTGCTGATCGCCCGCATCCGCGCTATCTTGCGGCGCAGCGAAATCGTCCGCCGCGACGCAACCGAGACGGCGCCGACCGAGCCGCTTCCCGATCCGATCCGGCGCGGAAGGCTGGTGATGGACCCGGCCCGGCATCTGGTGGAATGGAACGGCGCGCCGGTTTCGCTCACGGTGACCGAGTTCCTGATACTGGAGGCTCTGGCCCTGCGGCCGGGCGTGGTAAAGACGCGCAACCAGTTGATGGACGCGGCCTATCACGATGACGTGTTCGTGGATGATCGCACGATCGACAGCCACATCAAGCGCCTGCGCCGCAAGTTCCGCGCTGCCGATTCCGCCTTCGCCGCGATCGAGACGCTTTATGGCGCGGGATACAGCTTTGCCGATGAATGACGGCCTTGCCGAACCGGCGCCCCAGCGCGCCGGGCGCCTTGGCCTTACGCGCATCGGATTGACGCGCACGCGCGGCCCGTCGCTGACGGTGCGCATCCTGGCCGTCAACGTGATCGCGCTGGCGCTGCTGGCGGGCAGCTTCTTCTACCTCGACAGTTATCGCACGCAGCTCCTCAAGGAACGTTTCAAGTTGGCGCGGGCCGAAGCGGAAATCATCGCCGATGCCGTCGAACCGGTCGCGCTGCCCGATCGCCGGATGCTGATCGCGCGAATCGGTTCGGAGCAGCGGCTGCGCTTGCGGCTCTATGGCGCGGACAATGCGCTGGTGGCCGACAGCTTTGCCCTGGCGGGGCCGTCGTTCGCGCTGATCGATCCGAAAACCGAGCCGTGGTACCAGAAAGCGGCCCGCCTTCTCGACCGGGGCGTGGACCTGGTCGTGGGGGCGCCCAAAGTGGACGACTACCGCGAACCGGCCAGCCCCGATGCCGGAAAATGGCCGGAAATCACCGCCGCCCGCCAACACCGGGCGACAGCGGTCTATCTGCGCTATGCGCCCGACCGGACGCCGGTGATCAGCGCGGCGACGCCCGTGGGATCGGACGGGGACATGCTGCTGACCACGCGCAACGCGCTGGATATCACGCAGGCGGTGCGAGACGCGCGACAGACGCTGGTCATCATCATCGGCTTGGCGCTGCTTCTGTCCATCCAGTTGTCGCTGTTTCTGGCGCGGACGATCGTGCAGCCCTTGCGCGCGCTGGTCCGCGCGGCGGTGCGCGTGCGGCTGGGGCGAGAGCGTGAGGTGGTGGTGCCGCGCCTGCCCGACCGGGGGGACGAGATCGGGCTGCTGGCGCGCGCCGTGTCCGACATGACGGCCGCGCTGCGCCAGAAGATCGACGCGGTCGAAAGCTTCGCCGCCGACGTGGCGCACGAATTGAAGAATCCGCTGGCGTCGCTGGGCAGTGCGATCGAGGCGATGGAAAGGATCGAGGACCCTGCCTTGCGCCGCCAACTGGCCGCGATCGCCGCGCACGACGTCCAGCGCATCGACCGCCTGATTACGGAAATCGCCGATGCGAGCCGGATCGACGCGGAACTGAGCCGGGCGACCTTCACCCGGCTCGATCTGGCCGATCTGGCGGCGCAGGTGGTGGGCGCGCGCGATGCCAGGCCGGATCGGGCGGCGGTGCGCATCCGCTTTGCGCGCGGCGAGGGTGGTGCGCTGGTACGGGGCGATGCCGCGCGGCTCGAACGCGTGCTGGAAAACCTGTTGGACAACGCGGTGTCGTTCTCGCCGCCCGAGGGTGTGGTCGATGTCGCGGTCGGGGGGGAAGGTGCGAACGTTTGGCTTTCCGTATCCGATCAGGGGCCGGGCATTCCAGAAAGCGAACGCGAAAAAGTGTTCGAGCGGTTCCATTCGGTGCGCCCGGCCGACGAGGCGTTCGGTTCGCACAGCGGGCTGGGCCTGGCCATTGCTCGCACGATCGCGGAAGCGCACGATGGCGCCCTGACGATCACCGACAGGCCCGACGGAGCGGCCGGGGCCTGTCTGTTGCTGGAACTGCCGCTGGACCGGGAGGATACGGCATGACCGACGCGCTGACGCTGATCGCGCATCAGGGCACCTGCGTGATGATCGGAACGCAGGGGCTGTTGATCGAAGGACCGCCAGGGGCAGGCAAATCCAGCCTGGCTCTGGCGCTGATCGACCGCGGGGCGACGCTGGTGGGCGACGACGGCGTGCTGATCGAGGCGCGGAACGGGCGTGTCATCGCCAGCCCGCATCCCCGGATCGCCGGCAAGCTCGAAATCCGCAACCTTGGTCTTGTCGAGATGCCGGCAGTGGGTGGCGTGCCGCTGGCGCTGGTGGTGCGGCTGGATGCCGCCGCGCCGCGGTTCGTCGCGGCGGCGGACAGCGCGGTGCTGGCGGGGTGCGCGCTGCCCATGATCCGGCTTTATCCCGATACGCCGGCGCTGGCGTTGCGTGCCGAAGTGGCGCTGAGGCAATTCGGCCTTCCGGATTTCTGAGAGGCCGGATTTCCAAAGGAACCGATTGCCGAGAGTTCTTTCCTTGGCGCGCGGGAAAGCGCAGAAGGCTGCCATGGCGCGCGAATCCGAGGATCAACCCCAACGCATCCTGCTGGTGACCGGCGTTCTTGGCGCGGGCAAGACCACGGCCTTGCGCACGCTGGAGGATATGGGCTGGGAAGCGGTGGACAATTTCCCCATCCGCCTGCTCGACCGGCTGCTGGAAACCGAACGCGGTTCGGCGGCGCTTGATTCCGGCACGCCGCTGGCGATCGGTTTCGACACCCGCACGCGCGGGTTCGATCCCGCCAAGACCATCGAACTGGTCAAGGGCCTGTCCGAACGCCCCGGCCTGTCGATCACCACGCTGTTCCTCGATTGCGCCGGCACCGAACTCGAACGCCGCTATAACGAGACGCGCCGCCGCCATCCGATGAGCGAGGGCAAGCCGGCCGCGACCGGCATCGCCGCCGAGCGCGAGTTGCTGGAGCCGTTGCGGCGCTGGGCGGATGTGGTCATTTCCACCACCAGCTTCACCACCAACGACCTGCAACGCACGATCCGCGAACGGTTCGGCGATCAGGGGCCGGCGCGGACCACGGTGACCATCACCAGCTTCGGCTTTTCGCGCGGGATGCCCCCGCTGGCCGACCTTATCTTCGACATGCGCTTCCTGGCCAATCCGCACTGGATCGACGATCTGCGCCCGATGACGGGGCAGGACGCGCCGGTGGGCGACTATATCCGCCAGGACCCGGCGTTCGACGAGGCGTTCGCCCGGATTCGCGATCTCCTGCTGCTGCTGCTTCCGCGCTTCGAGGAGCATGGAAAAGCCTACGTTAACATTGCTTTCGGGTGCACCGGTGGGCGCCATCGTTCGGTGTTCATGGCCGAACAGATCGCTTCCGCCTTGCGCGACGCCGGATTTTCTCCCACATTGCAGCACAGAAACTTGGCGTCACGGGCGGCTGACCTGCTCGAAGACGACCGGCGAGAGACTGGGTGAGGTCGCTCTGGAAGACGTGCAATGGAATTGCCAACGGTTTCGCGTATCGCGTGATCCTGCAAAGCCTGCGTTAAGCATGGGCGGGATAAGATGCTCGGCCGTCTTTCGGAGCCATCCTGTTTCATGATTGGTCTGATTCTCGTAACCCACGGCGCGCTCGCCGATGAATTCATCCATGCGATGGAGCATGTGGTCGGCCGGCAATCCGATGTCATCGCTGTATGCATCGGCCCCAACGACGACATGGAAAAGCGCCGCAAGGAAATCGCCGATGCGATTCGGCGAGTGGACAGCGGGGATGGCGTGATCATCCTCACCGACCTGTTCGGCGGCACGCCGTCCAACCTCGCCATCTCGCTGATGCAGGCGGGCAAGGTGGAAGTGATTGCCGGCATCAACCTTCCCATGCTGATCCGTCTTGCCAAGGCACGGGTGTGCATGGGGCTTCGGGAAGCGACGGTGGCCGCGCGGGAAGCGGGCCGCAACTACATAACGATCGCATCCGAATTTCTGGGACAGGACGCGTGAAGCATGGCTGAATCAAGCTACGTCGCCCGAGAGACCGTCACCATCGTCAACCAGCGCGGCCTTCATGCCCGCGCCAGCGCCAAGTTCGTGAACGCGGTGGCCAAGCTGCCCGCCGGGCTGGACGTGACGGTGGCGAAGGACGGAACCGAGGCGGCAGGCGGCTCGATCCTGGGCCTGATGATGTTGGGCGCGGCCAAGGGCGACACGGTCGACGTGATCGTCGCCGGCCCGGAAGGTGAGGCGGACAACGTTCTGATGAAGCTGTCCGGCCTGATCAAGGACGGTTTCGGCGAAGACTGAACGGCCGGTGCGCAAGACCATCACCGGGTTCTCCAACCCGACCGTCAAGTTCGTCCGCTCGTTGCGCGACAAGAAGCACCGCAAGCGCGAGCAGCGCTTTCTGGCCGAAGGGCTACGCCTGCTGACCGACGCGCGCGAGGGCGGCCGCGTGCCGGAAATCCTGTTGATGGCGCAGGGACGCGAGCCGCACCCCTTGCTTGATGTGCTGGAACAGACCGTCGCCGCAGCCGGGGGCGATGTTCTCGAACTGCCCGAAGACCTGCTCGCCAAGGTGACGGGCAAGGACAATCCGCAGGCCGTGGCCGGCGTCTTCGCCGAATGGGATACCGGCCTTGCCACGATCGACCGCCACGCCGCGCCGATCTGGCTGGTGGCGCAGGCCATGCGCGATCCCGGCAACCTTGGCACCATGCTGCGCACGGCCGACGCGGTAGGCGCGGGCGGCTTGATCCTGCTCGACGATTGCGCCGATCCCTTCTCGGTGGAAGCGGTGCGCGCCAGCATGGGGGCGATCTTCACCCAGCGGCTCGCCCAAGCGCGCTGGGACGATTTCATCGGCTGGCTGCGCGCGGGCGAGGGGCAGCTTGTTGCCGCGTCGCTGCGCGAGGCGGTGCCCTATCGCGGCGCGCCTTACGCCGCGCCGTGCTTCGTGATGGTCGGCAACGAATCGCGCGGGCTGCCCGAGGACTACGAAATGGCCTGCGACCTGCGCGTGACCATGCCGATGAAGGGGCGGGCCGACAGCCTGAACGCGGCGGTGGCCGGGGCAGTGCTGGCCTACGAGGTGCTGGCATCGTTCGAGGGGTGAAACGACGCCATTGGCATTAATCGTATGATCATCGCGCCGTTCTATAAGACGGTATCATGCGCAACGTTCCGATCCTTGCCGCCTTCGCGCTTTTGGCCAGCCTGCTGGCCGGAGGCTGCACGACGCCGGCGGCCGGTGGCGCGCCGGGCCTTGTCGGCACGCAATGGATCATCGCCAGCATTGACGGAAAGGCCCCCGCCGCGCCTGATCGCGCCCGGATGGGCTTCGCGGAAACGCGCCTTTCGGCCAGCGTCGGCTGCAACGGCATCGGCGGCGAATACCGGGTGGAGGGCGATCGGCTGGTCGCCGGGCCGCTCATCTCTACGCGGATGTTCTGCGAAGGGCTGGTGGGGCAGCAGGAGGAAGCGGTGAACGCGCTCCTGTCCGGTGCCCCGCGCTTCCGGCGCAACGGCGATCGCCTGTGGATCGAATCCGGCGGGCACACGCTGGAACTGCACGGCGCGCCCACGGCCAAATCCAAAGGCTAGTCGCCCGAAATAAGCGCGGTGATTTTCCAGCCGCCGTCGTGTGGTTCCGCGATCAGGCGATAGGAAATCACGCTGCGCAGCTTCGCCGTCTCGACATAGCCTTTCTGGCCGGACGCCATCAGCCTGACACGGGTGAAGCGCGCCTTGGGATCGAAGCTTTCGGACGCGATCGAGACCATGGCCCAGTCGAGCGTGGCGCGGGTTTCCCCGGTGGCCGAAGGCGTGGCGCGCAGGGGCACGTCCGGGCCGGTTGCCAGCATCGTGGTATAGGGATCGCCGTCGTCTGGCACGTTCCAGAAGTACCAGGGCATCGCCGCCAGCCCGCCCTCGATCGAACAGCCGAGCGGCAGGATGCGGTCCAGTTCCTGCCACAGCCCGGCCTTGGGATCGGCCAGCCGCTTCTTCAATTCGTCGGCGCCGCTGCCCCCGCCGTAATCGAGCCGGATGTTGGGATCGGCCAGCGCGGCCAGAGCGGTAGCGTCCCGGGCCGTGACGGCGGTTGCCAGCCGGCCCCGAAACGCTTTCCAGCCGGCGGCTTTGTCGCAATCCTCGCGCGGAGCAAAGCGCGCCTCGGTCGGGGTCGGGCTGGGCGTGGGGGAGGGGGAAGGCTCGAGCGTCGGTTCGGGTTCGGGCGTGGCGCTTGCCTCCGCCGGGTCCGACGCGGCTTCGGCCGGAGGCGTGGCGACAGGAGAATGCTGCTCGGGCGCGGCGCGGTCGCAGCCGGCCAGAGCGCCCAGCGCCGCGAATGCCAGCCATCGCCCCCGTAACCTCATCTTACCCCGCCGTCGCTGCGATGTCGTCCTCTGTATCAACCTGTTGCGGCGCGGGAAGTTCCGAAGGCTCTACCGCCATGCTTTCGGCATAACGCGGCGCGGATTCGACGAGCGAGACTTCCTCGATCTCGCGCTTGCCGATCGAGACGCCCTTGTCGCGCAGGCGGCGGCCGGCCGAGAGGACGTTGCGTTCGAAACTGCCGACGAACTTGTTGTAGTTTTCGACCGCGCTGTTCAGCCCCCCGCCCACGCGCTTGAGATGCTCGGCAGCGACGGCGAGCCGATCGTAAAGCTCGGTCCCGGCCTTGCCGATCTCCACCGCTTCGCGCGCGATCGTATCCTGCCGCCAGACCATCGCGACCGTGCGCGCGATGGCGACGAGGTTGGTCGGCGTGGCGAGCAGCACCTTGCGTTCGAAGGCGAAGTCCCACAGTCCCGGATCGTGTTCGAGCGCGGCGGCGACGAAATGTTCGCCCGGCACGAACATCACCACGTAATCGGGCGCATCGTCGAACTGGCTCTGGTACGATTTCGCGCCGAGCTGCTGGATGTGGTTGCGCATCGACGTGGCGTGCAGGGTGAGGAAATGTTCCCTGGCTTCATCCGTGTCGGCCGCGAACGCATCCTGATAGGCGTTGAGCGAGACCTTGGCGTCCACGATCAGGCTCTTCTGGCCGGGAATGCGCACGATGGCGTCCGGGCGGAGGCGGCCGTCCTCGGTGTCGATCGAATGTTCGGTGACGAAATCGGTGTGTTCGGCAAGCCCGCACTGTTCGAGCAGGTTGCGCAACTGCTGTTCGCCCCAGCGCCCCCGCGCCTTGGGCGCGTTGCGCAGCGAATTGCCCAGCCGCGCGGCTTCGGCGCGCACGGCCTCCTGCCCATCGCGCATCGACTGGATCAGGCCCGAAAGCTGCCCGAAGGAATCGACCCGCTTGGCTTCGAGCTCCTGCACCTGCTGCTCGTATTTCTGGAGCCGTTCGCCCACGGGGGCAAGCAGCGTGCGCAGGCGTTCGGCGCTGGTCTTCTCGCTCTGTTCGAAGCGATCGGCGGCGCGGCGCAGGAACGCCTCCTGCGCGCCTTCCAGCACCTTGGCGCCGGCCGCCTCGAATTCCTTGCGTAACGCCTCGCGCGCTTCGATCAGCAGGCGCTCGCGCTCGGCGAAGTTGGTGGCATCGGCCTTCATCCGTGCCACTTCGGCCCGCAGCGCCTCGCGCTCTTCCCGCGCAGTGGTGAGATCGGCGGCGAGCGCATCGGCATGGCGCGCGCGTTCCGCGGCCGAGGCCAGTTGCGAGGCGAGCGCGTTGCGTTCCTGGCGGATCGCGGCGAGTTCCCCGGTCACCTGATCGAGCAGCTTCACCCGCTCGCTCATCGCCGCGAGATCGACCGTCATCGCCTTGACCGTGGCCTCGTGCGCCTTGGCCGCGCTGTCCCGCTCGGCATGGCGCTGCTGCCAGTCGGCCACGGGCCGCCCGCCCAGAAACCAGCCGATCGTCAACCCCACGACGAGGGCGACGATCAGGAAAACGAGCAGGAGAAGGGGCGAGTCCATCAGTCAACATCCTCCACAATTGCCGACGGAGCAGAACTCCGCCGGCAACGTGTGCTGCAAGACCCTCAGAGGTGCCTCTGAAGGTCGACGAGTGCTTCTGCGTCAGATGCAAAACCCCTTGCGGAACAAGCCAAAATTGTTCCGCAAGGCGCGATGATCAACCAGTGTACACCGTCGTATAGGCAACACAGCGAATACATACGGTCCATATCGGGGACCTTTCGCTGTGATTTTTGCCAATTCCTGATGCAGATGAGAATAGTGAGGCAGGAGAACAAAGGTTTCTTGATCCGGGCGGCTAGGCATCTGGCTTCTTCTGTCCAGTTCCGGCGTTGCCGTTCTCGCGTTGGTTTGTGCCCATGCGTATAATCTCAGGCGCAGTCAGGAGCGTAAGGTTACGACGCTACCTAGAAGCGTTTAGACGAATCGATAGGCGCCTCCCTCTCTGGAACAGAGAGGGATCGTACCATCAGCATGAGATTGTGCAACTGATTTGGCTGCTTAAGCAGCCTTGCGCAGCTTTTCCAGCTTCTTGAGCGCCATCTGCCGCTTGAGGCGCGAGAGGTGGTCGATGAACAGCACGCCTTCGAGATGGTCCATCTCGTGCTGGAGGCAGGTGGCGAGCAGGCCTTCCATGTCCTCTTCATGTGCCGTGCCGTCCACGTCCTGCCAGCGGGCGCGGATGCGCGCGGGGCGTTCGACTTCGGCGTAGATCTCCGGCACTGAGAGACAGCCTTCGTTGTAGATGGTATGCTCTTCCGAAGGATCGAGAATCTCGGGATTGATGAAGACCCGCGGTTCGCGCTTCGTCGGCTGGTGCGTGTGGTGGTGGCCGCCGTGCGCGGTGCAGACTTCCGGCTCCGCGTCCTCGTCATCGGGCTGGAGATCGATCACCAGCACGCGCAGTGGCACGCCCACCTGGATCGCGGCGAGACCGATGCCGGGGGCATCGTACATCGTCTCGAACATATCGGCGACGAGCGTCTTCAACTCGTCGTCGAACGTCGTGACGGGTGCGGACACCTGCTTGAGGCGCGGATCGGGGACTTCGATGATTTCGCGGATAGCCATGAAGCGCAGATAAGCGCGTTGCGGCGGAGTCGCAAGGGACGCTGCGGTTAGGGGGCGAGGCTTGGGACGACGCGGCTTCGTCCGGCCGCAGTTCGTCGCGAATCCCCGCTATCCCACCGGCCGCCGGGCGCGCAGGGCCTGGGCGAGGGTGCCTTCGTCGAGGTAATCCAGTTCCCCGCCCACTGGCAGCCCGTGGGCGAGCTGGGTGACGCGGACGGGAAAGGCTTCCAGCCGCTCGGCGATGTAGTGCGCGGTGGTCTGGCCTTCGAGCGTGGCGTTCATCGCCAGCACCACTTCGTCGATGCCACCCGCCGCCACGCGATCGAGCAGGCTGGCGATGGCGAGGTCTTCGGGGCGCACGCCTTCCAGCGCGGACAGGCGCCCGCCGAGAACATGGTAGCGGCCGGTGAACAGGTGCGCGCGATCGAGCGCCCACAGGTCGGCCACTTCCTCCACCACGCAGATCGCGCGCGAATCGCGGCGGGGATCGGCGCAGATGCCGCAGGGGTTGCTGGTGTCGACATTGCCGCAGGTGTCGCATTCCACCAGCCGGTCGCGCACCGTGGCGAGCGCCTCGACAAGTTGGGTGAGCGCGGTTTCGCGGCGCTTGATCAGCCATAGCACGGCACGGCGCGCCGAGCGCGGGCCAAGTCCGGGAAGACGGGCGAGCGCGCCGGCCAGCGCCTCGATCTCTTGCGATGCCATGGCTGCACAGATAGGGCCGCCGCAGGCAAACGGAAGGCTTTTCGCACACCATGCGCATCATCTTCATGGGCACGCCCGATTTCGCGGTGCCGACGCTGCGCGCGCTGGTGGCGGCCGGGCACACGGTCGTCGCGGCGTACAGCCAGCCACCCCGGCCCGCCGGGCGCGGCAAGAAGCTCCAGCCATCGCCGGTGCATCTCGCGGCCGAGGCGCTGGGCATCGCCGTGCGAACACCGACCAGCCTCAAAGGCGCGGAGGAACAGGCGGCGTTGGCCGCGCTGGACGCCGATGTCGCGGTGGTGGCCGCCTATGGCCTGATCCTGCCGCAGGCGGTGCTCGATGCGCCGCGCCTCGGTTGCCTCAATGTGCACGGCTCGATCCTGCCGCGCTGGCGCGGCGCCGCGCCGGTGCAGCGCGCGATCCTGGCGGGGGATGAAGCGACGGGCGTGACGATTATGCAGATGGAACGCGGGCTGGATACCGGGCCGATGCTGGCGAAAGTGACGACGCCAGTGGACGCGAAGACGGCGGGCGCGCTGACGGCGGAACTGGCCGAAAGCGGCGCGGCGCTGATGGTGCGGGTGCTGGCGGACCTGCCGGGGCACCCGCCGGTGACCCAGCCGGAGGATGGCGTGACCTATGCCCACAAGATCGACAAGGCGGAAAGCCGGCTCGATTTTACGCGTGCGGCGGTGGAGGTGGAACGGCAGGTGCGCGCGTTCGCGCCGGCGCCGGGCGCGTTCTTCGCGCTGGAGGGCGAGCGCTATCGCGTGCTGGCGGCGGAAGTCGTCGCGGGAGAGGGCGCGCCGGGGAGCGTGCTGGATGACAGACTTACGATCGCGTGCGGTTCCGGCGCGTTGCGCCCGCTGACGGTCCAGCGCGCCGGGCGGCCGGCGATGGACACGGCGGCTTTGCTGCGCGGGCGGGCGGTGCTGGCCGGAACGGTGCTGGGCTGATGGCGGCTTGCTGCCGGTCGGGGAGTCATCCCGCATGACCCGTTTCGCGCTCACGCTCGAATGGAACGGCCAGCCCTACATGGGCTTCCAGAGGCAGGCGCACGGCCCATCGGTGCAGCAGGCGGTGGAGGAGGCGGCGTTCGCGGTCACCGGGCAGGCGGTGACGCTCCATGCCGCCGGGCGGACCGATACCGGCGTCCACGCGCTCGCGATGCGCGCGCATTTCGATCTGGCGCGCGATTTCGATCCGTTCCGCCTGTCCGAGGCGCTGAACGCGCGGCTGCGGCTGGCCGGGCACGCGGTGGCGGTGCTGGAGGCGCGGGTGGTTGACGCGGACTGGCATGCGCGCTTTTCCTGCCTGGGGCGGGCCTACGAATACCGCATCGCCAACCGCCGCGCGCCGTTGACGCTGGAGGCGGGGCTGGCCTGGCGCATCGCCCGACCGCTGGATGCCGGGGCGATGCACGCGGCGGCGCAGGAACTGGTCGGCCACCATGATTTCACGACGTTCCGGTCGGTCCATTGCCAGGCGGCGAGTCCGCTCAAGACGCTCGACCGGCTGGACGTGCGGCGCGAGGGCGATCACGTGATCGTCGAGGCGGCGGCGCGCAGCTTCCTGCACCATCAGGTGCGCTCGATGGTGGGATGCCTGGCGCTGGTGGGGCAGGGGATGTGGACCCGCGCCGACCTCGCCGCCGCGCTGGCGGCGAAAGACCGTTGCAAATTAGGACTTAACGCGCCTCCGGAAGGGCTCTACTTCGTGAAGGCGATCTATCCGGGAGAATGAAGATGTCCGATGTCAAAGGCCTGCAACTGCTGTCCACGCTGGGCGAGGACGGTTTGCTGACGGTGGAACTGGTCGAACAGACCGTATCGTCCCCCAAGGGGCGCGAAGTGCTGATTCGCATGGAAGCGGCGCCGATCAATCCGTCGGACCTGGGGCTGCTGTTCGGCCCGGCCGATGTCGAGAACGCGGAATATTCCGAAGGCCGGCTCGTCGCGCGGATGCCTGAAGGCGCGGTGCGCGCGATGAAGGCGCGGATCGGCGAGGCGATGCCGGTGGGCAATGAAGGTGCGGGCACGGTGATCGCCGCCGGCGATGCGCCCGAGGCGCAGGCGCTGCTGAACCGGCGCGTGACCTGCCTGCCCGGCGGCGCCTATGCGCAGTACCGGCTGGTCGATGCGGGCGCCTGCATCGTGCTGCCCGATCATGTTGCGGCCGAGCAGGGGGCGTCCGCGTTCGTCAACCCGCTGACCTCGCTGGGCTTTACCGAGACGATGAAGCTGGAGGGCTTCACCGGGCTGGTCCACACGGCGGCGGCTTCGAACCTGGGGCAGATGCTGGTGCGGATCTGCCAGGAGGACGGCATTCCGCTGGTCAACATCGTGCGCAGCGCGGCGCAGGAGAAGATCCTGCGCGATCTGGGCGCGCAATACGTGCTCGATTCCACCGCGCCCGATTTCCTGCCGAAGCTGATCGACGCCATTGCCGAAACCGGGGCGATGCTGGGCTTCGACGCGATCGGCGGCGGCACGCTGGCCGGGCAGATACTCACGGCTATGGAAGCGGCGGCAAGCCGGGGCGCGGCCTACAGCCGTTATGGTTCGTCCACGCCGAAGAAGGTCTATATCTATGGCGCACTCGATCTGGGGCCGACGGTGCTGAACCGCGCATTCGGGTTGACCTGGGATCTTGCCGGCTGGCTGCTGACCCCGTTCATGGCCAAGGCCGGCCCGGAAATCGTCGGCCGGATGCGCGCGCGGGTGATGGACAACATCACCACCACCTTCGCCAGCCATTACAAGGCGCGGGTGCCGCTCAGTGACATCCTCAGCCGCGAGGCGGTGCTGGAATACAACGCGCGGCGCACGGGCGAGAAGTACCTGATCCTGCCCAACGGCTGAATCGAGGCTGATTTCGGCACGCAACTGGAAAGAATGAGTGGCGTCACCCCGGCGAAAGCCGGGGTCTCAGGCGGTTGCAGGAAAATCCCGGCACGGTGCCGCCGAGCCGCACGAGACCCCGGCTTTCGCCGGTGTGACGGCGTGGGCAGGGGTGACGGGATAGTGGGCTGAGGCAAGGCTACGGCCTCGCCCAGCCTTACGCCTTGTGGGCGATGCTTTCGGGCAGGTCCTTGCCGAACACGCGCTGGTAGTATTCAGCCACCAGCACGCGCTCCGCCTCGTCGCACTTGTTGAGGAACGAGAGGCGGAAGGCGAAGCCCACGTCGCGGAAGATCTGGCTGTTGTGCGCCCAGGCGATGACGGTGCGCGGGCTCATCACCGTGGAGATGTCGCCGTTGACGAAGCCTTTGCGCGTCAGGTCGGCCACGCGGACCATGTCGGCGATGGTCTGCTTGTCCAGCCCTTCCACCTTGTTGGCCACGACCGCGATTTCGGTCTCGGCCGGCAGGTAGTTGAGCGCGACGACAAGGCTCCAGCGGTCCATCTGGCCCTGGTTGATGGCCTGCGTGCCGTGGTAGAGGCCGCTGGTATCGCCCAAGCCCACCGTGTTGGCGGTGGCGAACAGGCGGAACCACGGGTTCGGGCGAATCACCCGGTTCTGGTCGAGCAGCGTCAGCTTGCCTTCGGTTTCCAGCACGCGCTGGATCACGAACATCACGTCCGGGCGGCCGGCGTCGTATTCGTCGAACACCAGCGCGGTCGGCGTCTGCAGCGCCCAGGGCAGCAGGCCTTCACGGAATTCGGTGACCTGAAGGCCATCGCGCAGCACGATCGCGTCGCGCCCGATCAGGTCGATACGGCTGATGTGGGCATCCAGGTTGATGCGGATGCACGGCCACTTCAGCCGCGCCGCGATCTGTTCGATATGCGTCGACTTGCCGGTGCCGTGATAGCCCTGGACCATCACGCGGCGGTTGTAGGCAAAGCCCGCCAGGATCGCCAGCGTGGTGTCCGGATCGAAGACGTAGCCTTCGTCCAGATCGGGCACGCGTTCGTCCGCTTCGGAGAAGGCGGGTACCTTCATGTCGATATCGATGCCAAAAACTTCGCGCGCGTCGATCGTCGTGTCCGGCGCGGGAAGCACGGTGGTGGCTCGGCTGTCGGGCTGGATGTTCGGAATATCGGTCATCGCGACATCGCCTATACGCCCGCGCGCGCGGCTGCAACACGATTTCCGGCCCGGTCGCGCAAGTCGAGCGGTTTGGGAACGCGACGAAACGGTCGGTCCGGCGCTTGCACCATACCAACCGGTTGGTATGGTCGTGTCATGGTTCCGAATCGACCCTTCCGGCCCACGCCTACCAACGCGAAGGAGAAGCTGCTGGAAGCGGCGGTGCTGCTGGTGCGCGGGAACGGCTTCGCGGCCACGTCGGTGGACCAGCTTTGCGCGCAGGCGGGGGTGACCAAGGGGGCGTTCTTCCATCACTTCGCCTCGAAAGAGGCGCTGGGCGTGGCGGCGGCGGATTACTGGAGCGAGTGCACCGGCGCGTTCTTCGCCGAAGCGCCGTTCCACCATCATCCCGATCCGGTGGACCGAGTTCTGGGCTATATCGACCTGCGGCTGGCGCTGATCGGCGGGCCGGTGGAATCGTTCAGCTGCGTGGCGGGAACGATGGTGCAGGAAGCGTTCCGCTCCAGCGTGGCGATCCGCATCGCCTGCGAGGCCAGCATCATGGGCAACGCCAGGGCGCTGGAGGCGGACATCGCCGAGGCCATGGTCCAGCGCGGCGTGACGGGAACGACCGCCGAAAGCCTGTCGCGCCATGTGCAGGTAGTCATCCAGGGTGCGTTCGTCGTGGCCAAGACGCAGGAGGAAAGCGCCGCACCGGACATGGCGCGCGATGCGTTGCGGCACTTGCGGCGCTATTTCGAGTTCCTGTTCCGGGTCCCGCAAGAGAGGAGCGCAGACCAGTGACGCGCATGATATTCGTCAACCTGCCCGTGGCCGACCTCGGTCGCGCCCGCCGCTTCTACGAGGCGGTCGGTTTCACCAACGAACCCCGCTTCACCGACGAGACCGCCGCCGCGATGGTATGGAGCGATGCGATTTACGTGATGCTGCTGACGCACGAGAAGTGGGCATCGTTCACCGATCGCCCGATCCCCGCGGCCGGATCGAGCGAGGTGGCGCTCGCGCTGGCGCTCGACGGGCGCGATGCGGTGGATGCCTTTGTCGAAAAGGCCGGCGCGAACGGTGGTCTCGTCGATGTAAACCCGGTGCAGGACCATGGCTTCATGTACGGCCGCGACGTGACCGATCCCGACGGACACGTCTGGGGGCCGTTCTGGATGGACCCGATGGTGGCCAGCGGAGAAGCGCCGCCAATCTGAAACGACGCATGACAAAAGGCCTCACGCCGGGCCGAAATGGGAGAGAGACATGGCCTATAGTGCGCCTCGTCCCGGATGGTCCGGGGTGCATATGACTGGAATGCAAAGGAGAAAGGAGGAATTGAACGAATGCCTTGCCCTCTGCTGTGAGGGGGCATGAGCCCAAGCGGCGGTGACCTGCCGTCAACTGGCAGGGTGACGTAGCCCGCAGGTAAAGGGGATTGAGGCGAAGCCGTTACGCCGAGATGGTCCCCGAGGCTGTAGCGCTGGAAGGTTGAGGAACACGAACCGGTTAATCCGCATCCGAGGGCTGAAATGTCGCCTTCGCCTACACGGCTTAACAGGCGGAATGCTGATGATGGCGCCGGAGACGTATGTCGGCGGCATCCGAATGCGGGCGTATATGTAGGTCGCCCGCATGGAGCCATGGAGAGAATGCAGCCAGGCCATGGCATCGGCATCGACTTGCGGGACGCAAGGACAAGGACTGCGACCGGCAGCCTCCCCAGCGCGCGAAAGTCCAGCATATGAACGAGGGAAGGCATGATGGAATGCCAAGGGAGTTGGCCCCGATGTCCACCATGCTGGCGGAGTCCCCGTAGTAGTCCGCGACAGGGAAAGCCTGTCACATGGCGAAGGGGGACAGTTCAATCAGCTTGAAGTGCAAACTACCTGACCAAACGAGGTGAAGACCTTTGATAATCAGCGAAATGCAGCACAAGCTCGCGACGTGGGCCGAGAGCGACCAGAACCGCAAGTTCGATCGCCTTCTCCGGCTCATTGCCGATCGGGCGTGGCTTGCCGAGGCGGCTCGGATCGTGCTGGCGTCGAGTGGCGCCAATACGCCGGGCATCGACGGAATGGACAAGCAACGGATGCAGGCCGGATTGGCAGAACAGCTGGCCAGTCTGCGAACGGACTTGCTGACGGGGAGTTATCACCCGCAGCCGGTCAGGCGAATCTATATCCCGAAAGCCAATGGCAAGAAACGACCACTGGGTATCCCGACCCTGCAGGACCGCATCGTCCAGCGCGCGATGCTGATGGCCATGGAGCCGATCTGGGAAAGCGACTTCCATCGCCTCTCCTACGGCTTCAGGCCGGAACGCAGCGTGCATCACGCTGTCCGGACCGTGAAGATACAGTTGCAGGATAGTGGTGCCGGAACGCGGGGCCGCTGGATCATCGAAGGTGATCTGGCGAGCTACTTCGATACGGTCCACCACCGGCTTCTGCTTCGCTGCGTTCGGCGGCGAATCCGGGATGATCGGTTTGTTGATCTGCTCTGGCGATTCCTGAAGGCTGGCCACATCGACCGTGGCCTGTTCGTCGCCTCAAGCGAAGGTGTACCGCAAGGCGGCGTGCTATCGCCGCTCCTGTCCAACATCATGCTCCATGAGTTTGATGCGTGGCTGGAGGCGAAATACCTGAGCGACAAGGCGCGAAAGGATCGCTGGGCATGGAACTTCGGCATCCAGCAGGGGCGCCCCATCACGGTTCGCGAGAACCGGCAATGGAAACCTGCTGTCGCCTACTGCCGTTACGCCGATGACTTCGTTGTCATCGTCAAGGGCACCAAGGCACATGCCGAGGCCATCCGCGAGGAATGCCGGGCCTTTCTGGAAGACGACCTGAAGCTGACGTTGAATATGGACAAGAGCCATATCACTCACGTCGACGACGGGTTCGTGTTCCTCGGGCACCGGATTATCCGCAGGCGGGGATCGAGCGGACGCATGTCCGTGGTCTCGACGATACCCAAGGAGAAGGCCAAGACCTTTGCTCGCCGATTGGTCGAGGTACTCTCCGGCAATCATGAGGTTGCCGCGGTGGACATGATCGACGGCCTGAACCGCCAGCTGGCGGGGTGGGCTGCGTTCTACAGGTTCACCGACTTCACGGCGCGCACATTCCGGCGCATCGACACCGTCGTGTTCTGGAAAATGGCGCACTGGTTGGCGCAGAAGTACCGGTCCCGTATCAAGCCTTTGATGCGTAAATGGTACCGCATGCCGGAAACCGGCCAATCGAAAACGTGGCTGGTCTACGGTCGAAGCAATCAGGGCAATGCCGTCGGCAAGGCACTGCGACGACTGGTCACAAGCCAGAAGATGCAGTTCCGGTGGCGGAATCCGGAGCGAAATCCCTACATCTATCGGGACGAGCTTCGAAACACCGTCACCTCCCGCTATCATGATGTCGCCATGGCCTTGGGCCAAGGTTGAATAGAGAGCCGTATGCGCTGAAAGGTGCACGTACGGTTCGGGGAGGGGAAGCGCTTATGCGCTTCCTACTCCACTCGATGGTTTCGTGATCGCGGTGCCCACAGCTAATCGCGAACGCTTTATCGAACATGCCCGCAAGGCCGATGCGCTGTTCATCGAACAGGGTGCGACGCGCATCTGGGAATGCTGGGGCGATGACATCCCCGACGGCAAGCTTACCGATTTCCGCCGCGCCGTGCAGGCCAAGGAAGATGAAACCGTGGTCTTCAGCTGGATCGAATGGCCTGACAAGGCAACGCGGGACAGCGTGTTTGCGCGGATGGAAGACCTGATGCGCGACGAACGCTGGAATGCTGAACTCAATCCGGTGCCGTTCGATGGCAAGCGGATGATCTACGGCGGCTTCACGCCGGTGGTGCGGATGGGAGAATGACGATGGCTGGCGGATTTATCTGGTACGAACTGATGACCCCCGATGCCGATGCAGCCAGCGCGTTCTACCGCGCCGTGATCGGCTGGACCGTGGAAGGTGGCGGAGAGGCGGCCGGACCGGTCGATTACCGCCACATCGTCCGGTCTGACGGAGGCAGCGCCGGCGGAATGCTCGCCTTGTCGGCCGACATGATCGCGCACGGGGCCAAGCCGGCGTGGCTGCCCTATCTCCACGTGACCGATCTCGATGCCGCGCTGGCGGCGGTGACGGCGGAGGGTGGCAAGGTACTGATGCCGGTCTCGGAACTGCCGGTCGGCCGCATCGCGATGGTGGCGGACCCGCAGGGCGTGCCGGTGTACCTGATGACGCCCGTGCCCCCGCCGGGCCAGGAAAACGCGAAGAGCGACGTGTTCTCGCCAACGGCGGAACAGCGCGTGGGCTGGAACGAGCTGGCCAGCCCCGATCTGGAAGCGTCCAAGGCGTTTTATGCGCGCCATTTCGGCTTCGAGTTCAACGAGAAGATGCCGATGGGCGAGATGGGCGATTACTGCTTCATCGATCACGACGGCCAGCGCGTGGGCGCGATGCTGCCGCTGTTCGAGCCAGGGCGCGCCGCGCTGTGGCGGCTCTATTTCCGCGTTCCCTCCGTCACGGCCGCCAAGGCCGCGATCGAGAACGCCGGCGGCAAGGTGATGCACGGCCCGCATCAGGTTCCGGGCGACGACTGGATCGTGATCGCCACGGACCCGCAAGGGGCGGAGTTCGGCATCGTCGGCGCGCTGGGAGGCTGACCATGACCGGAGCAACGATCTGCCTGTGGTATGACAAGGAAGCGGAAGCCGCGGCGCGGTTCTATGCCGAAACCTTTCCCGACAGTCGCGTGACCGCCGTTCACCGCGCGCCGACCGACTATCCGGCGGGCAAGGCGGGCGATGTGCTGACCGTGGAGTTCACGGTGCTCGGCATTCCGTGCATGGGCCTGAACGGCGGGCCGAACGTAACGCACAGCTGGGCGTTTTCGTTCCAGGTGGCGACCGAGACGCAGGAAGAGACCGACCGCTACTGGAACGCCATCGTCGGCAACGGCGGGGCGGAAAGCGCGTGCGGCTGGTGCAGCGATCGCTGGGGCCTGTCGTGGCAGATCACGCCGCGCCAGTTGACGGAGGCGCTGGCCAATCCCGATGCGGGCGTGCGCGAGCGGGCGTTCCAGGCGATGATGACCATGGGCAAGATCGACATCGCGGCAATCGAAGCGGCGGTGCGAGGGTAGCATGGCGCTGGAACTCTACGGCCACGTGTTCTCCTCCTATACGTGGAAGGCGTTGATCGCGCTTTACGCCAACGGCACGCCGTTCACCTTCCGGGGCGTGGACGGGGAGCATCCCGAAAACGCCGAGCGGGTTCAGGCGGCCAGCCCGGCGGGCAAGTTTCCTCTGCTGGTCGATGACGGAGTGGAAATCTTCGAATCCACCGCGATCATCGAATGGCTGGCGCTGCGCCATCCCGGCCCCGCGCCGCTGCTGCCGACCGATCCGGCGGAAGCGGTGAGAACGCGGATGCTCGACCGCGTGTTCGACAACTACGTGATGAACGTGATGCAGGAGAGCGTGGCCGAAGTGCTGCGCGACGGCGCCCTTTCGCCCGCGACCCGCGCGCGGGTGGAGGCCCAGCTGGACCGCAGCTATCGCTGGATCGATGCCTGGCTGGAAACCTATGCGGCCAGTGACCCAGCCAGCGATGCGGTCTCGCTGATCGAATGCGCGGCCGCGCCTTCGCTGTTCTATGCCGACTGGGTCTATCCGATCCCGGATGACTGTCCGCGCCTGCAGGCCTGGCGCGCGCACCTTTTGGCGCTGCCGGCGGTGGCGCGCTGCGTGGAGGATGCGCGGCCCTTTCGCGCCTATTTCCCGCTGGGCGCGCCGGATCGCGATTGAGGAGAGAGAGGATGCACGAACTGTCGATTACCCGCCATATCGCCGCGCCGGTGGAGCGGGTGTGGGATGTGCTGGCCAACCGCCAGGAGGAATGGTGGTGTCCGAAGCCGTGGTACGCCAAGATCGTGGAGCAGGATCGCCGGCCGGGCGGGCGGTGCGCGATGGTGATGTACGGCCCCGACGGCGAGGAAATGCCGCAGGAAGGCGTGTTCCTGGCCTGGGATGAGGGGCGGCGCTTCGTTTCGACGGATGCGGTGACGGTGGATTTCCAGCCGGCCGGGCCGTTCATGATCGGCATCTGGGAAGTCGCGCCCGAGGGCGATGGCACGCGCTATACCGCTTCGGCGCGGCATTGGACCGAGGAAGCCATGCGCCAGCATGCGGAGATGGGCTTCGAGGCGGGCTGGAACGCTTGCACCGATCAGTTGCAGGCGTTGTGCGAAAGCGCGTGAGGCGTTGACGGCCGCCGGCGGGCTGCGCATCCTGTCCCGAGAGGGAGAGGATCATGACCGTCTTTGCTGAAGGCCGCTGTGCATGCGGCGATGTCCGTTACCGGCTGCTGGATGCGCCGATCGTCACGCATTGCTGCCATTGCCGCTGGTGCCAGCGCGAATCGGGCAGCGCCTTCGCTCTGAACACGGTGATCGAGACCGATCGCGTGGAAGTGGCGCAGGGCGCGCCCGAACACGTCATGACGCCATCGCAGAGCGGGCGTGGTCAGGAAATCGTGCGGTGTCCGGCGTGCAAGGTGGCGCTGTGGAGCCACTATGGCGGGGCGGGCGACAAGGCCGCCTTTGTGCGCGTCGGAACGCTGGACAATCCCGACCTGTGCCCGCCGGACGTGCACATCTTCACCGAAAGCAAGCAGCCGTGGGTGCTGTTGCCTGACGACGCGGAAGTGTTCGCGCAGTTTTATCGCGGGCCAGACGTGCCGCGCCTCTATGGCGAAGATGGCGCGGCCCGCTGGGGCGCGTTGCGCGGACGATAAGGCAAAGGCGGATCGTCCGCGTTCGAGTGTGGCGGCGCTATTTTCCGGCCGTGCGGATATATTCGTCGATGTTGAGCCCCAGCACGTCGAGCGGAACGTTGCCGCCGCCGACCACCGCATCGTCGAAATCGCGCAGGTCGAAGCGAGCGCCCAATGCCGCCTTCGCGCGGGCGCGCTGGCGCAGGATCTCGCTATGGCCGATCTTGTAGCCGCAGGCTTGCCCCGGCCAGCTGCAATAGCGATCCACCTCGCTCGTCACCTCGTCGATCCCCGATCCGTTGGTCTCCGCGAACCAGCGGATCGCCTGCTCGCGCGACCAGCGGCGGGAATGCAGCCCGGTATCGACCACCAGGCGGCAAGCGCGGAAGGCGATTGACTGGAGATAGCCGAGCTGGCCGACCGGATCGCCATCGTAGGCGCCCAGTTCGTCGCCCAGCGTTTCGGCATAGAGCGCCCAACCTTCGGTGTAGGCGTTGAATGCCAGAATCGCACGGATCACCGGCAGTTGCTGCGCGTATTCGCCCTGCCAGACGTGGCCGGGCAGGGCTTCGTGATGGACCAGCGTGGGCAGGCTGTACTTGCTGTGCAGGCGCGTGGTGTGGAGGTTGATCCACATGCGCCCGGGCACCGAGCCGTCGATCGATCCGGGGCCGCCATAGGCGCCCGGCGCGCCCGGTTCCTCGGCCAGCGGCAGGCGGCGGACTTCCACATTGCCGCGCGCCAGCTTGCGGAAGGCCAGCGGCAGCTTCCCGCGGATGAAGTCCAGCCGCTTCTGGATGAACGCGACGATCTGGGCGCGTCCTTCGTCGTTGTCGGGGAACTGGAAGCGCGGGTCGTTGCCCAGCGCGGTCATGCGTTCGCCAACGGTGCCCTTGGTGTACCCGAGCCCGCGCAGGATCGGGTCCATACGCGCCTGCAGCGCCTTCAGTTCCTCCTGTCCGAGCTGGTGGATTTCGTCGGGCGTCATGCGCGTGGTGGTGCTGGCGCGTAGCGCCCAGGCGTACCACGCTTCGCCGTCGGGGCGGGTGCTCATGCCCGCGTCGGAGGCCGCGCTGGCACGCTGGCGTCGCAGTTCGGCGATCTGGCGTTCGAGCGCCGGGACGACCTTGCCGGTGGCGATGGAGCGCGCGCGCCCGGCCCAGTCGGCCGCGATGCCTTTCGACTTCGTGCGCCGGTCGATCGAATCGACCAGTCCGCCACCCTGGCGCGCGTCGGCCAGCGAGGCTTCGAGCTGCGCCAGCGCCTTATCGAGCAGGAAATCGGGCGCGATCACTCTCTGCGCTGCCGTATCGCGCAGGCGATCCGTTTCGGCGTCGAGCGTTCCGGGATAGGCGGCGAGGCGCGCGAGATAGGCTTCGGCATCCGCCGCATCGGCGATGGGATGATCCGAATCGAGAAACTTCGGCACGTCGAGATAGGCGCCGACGTTCTGGATCACGACATAGGGCGTGTTGCGGTAATTGCCGACGGTGATGTCGCCATAGGGCAGGGCGAACCCATCGAGCGCGGTCTGGTAGGCGCTTTTGACCACGGCCAGACTGGTGCGCGTGGAATGGTCGAGGCCGGAGGCATCGGTGGCGGCGATCCGGGCCAGATCGGCGCGCAGCAGGGCGGCGATGGCACGTTGCGCGGCCGCCGACTTGTCCCCCAGCTTCGCACGCAGCGCGGCGTGCGCGCCCGTGTCGATGCCAAGGCTTGTGGCGGTTTCGGGGAAGAAATCCAGCAGCCGCCACGCGATGCCGTCCAGCAGGGCGTTGGCGTCCGCCGCCGAGGCGGGGGCTGCGCGGGCCGGGATCGCGAAGGCGGCGGCGGTGGCGCCTAGGCCGCCCAAGGCGGCGCGGCGGGTGATTCCGTTCGTTTCGTGCGTAACCATGCCGCAACCCTGTCCGCGCGGCGGTGGGAAGTCAAACGCGGCTTGCCGGCTCCGCCTTTTTGGCTTTGTCCAGCACAACTTACGCTGCGCCGGCGAATGTTGCACTGGAACTGGCGCGCCGTCCCGCTAGGCTGTGGTTCGGAGCCCAATCGCAGGAGTCTTCCTCATGAGCATTTTCGATTCGATTCTCGGCCAGATCAGCAGCAACGTGGATGTGAAGAACCTTGCCGCCAAGGTTGGCATCGATCCCGCGACGGCCGAAACCGCCATCGCCGCATTGGCCGCCGGCCACCAGGCCAAGGGTGACACGATCGAGACCGCCGCCGCCAATTCGGGCGTCGACGCTGGCGTGCTTCAGCAGATCGTGGGGCATATCGGGGGCGAAGGTTCGCTCGGCCAGTTCGCCTCGATGATCGGCAGCCATCCCGAAGCGCTGGACAAGATCACCGGCTTTCTTGACAAGGATCAGGACGGCAGCGTGATGGATGATATCGCGGGTATGGCGCAGGGCTTCCTCAAGAGCTAACGCCTATCGATGCTCGACGCCGTCCTGTCCATGTTGATGCTTGCCGCCATCGCACTGGCGGCGGGCGCGTTCGTCCTGTTCCGGCGCGGGGAGCGCAAGCGCCCCGTGCTGATGCTGGTGCTGGCGGCGGTGATGTTGGTGAACCTCGGCATCTGGACGCTGCCCGATGCCGGGGGCAACACGCTGGCGCAGAATACGCAGCCGCAATAGGGCTTTGCCCAGCGGACCGGCGGGCCGTGCCTAAGCAGGCCCACCGCTTTCGCTCACTTGATCGGGCAGTCCGGCGAAAGCCGCATGTCCAGATAATTGTCGACCGACTTCATCAGATCGTCGAGTTCGTTCTCGAAGAAGTGATTGGCGCGCGGAATCTCGTCATGGTGGATCGTGATGTGCTTCTGCGTGCGCAGCTTGTCGACCAGCTTCTGCACCGCGTTGGGCGTCACCACCGTATCGGCGTTGCCCTGCACGATGATGCCCGAGGCGGGGCAGGGGGCGAGGAAGCTGAAGTCATACATGTTGGCCGGCGGCGCGACCGAGATGAAGCCCCGGATTTCCGGACGGCGCATCAGCAACTGCATGCCGATCAGCGCGCCGAAGCTGTAGCCGGCGATCCACGTGGTCGAGGCTTCGGGGTGGATGGACTGCACCCAGTCGAGCGCGGCGGCCGCGTCCGACAGTTCGCCGATGCCGTTGTCGAAGCTGCCCTGGCTGCGCCCGACGCCGCGGAAGTTGAAGCGCAGCGTGGCGAAACCGCGCGCCACGAAGGTCTTGTACAGAGCCTGCGTGATGCGATCGTTCATCGTGCCGCCCGCTTGCGGGTGCGGATGCAGGATCATGGCCACGGGCGCGCGCGAACGGGTGGCGGGCTGGAAGCGGCCTTCAAGGCGGCCTTCGGGACCGGGGAAGATGACTGCGGGCATCGTGTGACCTGGTTATCCTGCTTGCAAAGCCGCGCTGGCGGAAAATGCCGGGGCTGGGATTTGGAACGAAGCGCTATATAGAAACGCCGCCCCCGAAAGCAATGTTTCCGGCGCGATCATAACGGGACACGTGATTCCTTGCCTGCCGAACCGCTCTATCTTGACCATGCCGCCACCACCCCGTTGCTGCCGCAGGCGCGCGCCGCGCTGGTGGAGGGCTTCGACGCGTGGGCCAATCCGTCCAGCCCGCACAAGCCGGGCCGCGCGGCGCGCGCCTTGCTGGAGGGCGCGCGGGCGCGGGTTGCGGCCGCGCTGGGGTGGGAGCGCGAGACGGTGTTCACCAGCGGGGCGAGCGAGGCGCTGGCCCTGGCGATCCGTCGTGCCAAAGTGGAGCGGGTTGTCACGTCGGCGGTGGAGCACGAGGCGGTGCTGCGTCTCGCCGGGACCGGTGCGGCTCGCCTGCCGGTCGATGCCAACGGGCTGGTGAACCTTGCCGCGCTGGAAGACGTGCTGGCCGATGGCCCGCGAACGCTCGTCTGCGTGCAGCAGGTCAACAGCGAGACGGGCGTGATCCAGCCGCTGGCGGAGATCGCCGCGCTGGTGCGTGCCGCGGGTGGCATCCTGCTGGCGGACGCGGCGCAGGGCGCGGGCAAGATCGCCTTGCCCGATGCCGACCTGATCGCGCTTTCGGCACACAAGTTCGGCGGGCCGATCGGCATCGGCGCGCTGCTGATCCGCGATTTCGCGCTGCTGGAGGCGCCCGGAGGGCAGGAGCGGGGTTATCGCGGGGGGACCGAGAACATGCCGGCCGCGCTGGCCATGGCGGCGGCGCTGGAAGCCGGCGATGGCTGGATGGCGGAAGCGGCCCGCCTGCGCGATCTGCTGGACGCCCAATTGCAGGCGGCGGGGGCGGAGGTCATCGCGTCTGCCGCGCCGCGCTGCCCGACGATCGGCGGCTATCGGATGCCCGGCGTTTCATCGGCCGCGCAACTGATCCGCTTCGACAGCATGGGGATCGCGGTGTCCGCCGGCAGCGCCTGTTCCTCGGGCAGCCTGCGGCCCAGCCATGTGCTGTCCGCGATGGGCCTCGATGCCAAAGCGGCCGGCGAAGTGCTGCGCGTGAGCATCGGGCGCGAGACCGACGAGGCCGCGATCGCGCGCTTCGTCGCGGCATGGCGCGACATCGCCGGGAGCGCGCGGGCGTGATCTATCTCGACTATCAGGCGACCACTCCGCTCGCGCCCGAGGCGCGAGAGGCGATGATGCCCTGGATGGCGGGGCCTGAAGCGATGGGCTTCGCCAATCCGCACAGCCCGCACCGCGCCGGGCGTGCCGCTGCGGCGGCCGTGGAGGTGGCGCGCGAGCAGGTGGCGGCCTTGCTGCCGGCGGGTGGACGCGTGATCTTCACCTCGGGCGCGACCGAGGCGCTCAACCTTGCCATTTTCGGCAGCGGCGCGCGGCGGCTGGCGGTTTCGGCGATCGAGCACGCGGCGGTGCTGGATACGGCGCGCGCCGCCGATCCCGGCGTGGCGCTGCTGCCGGTCGATCCGCAGGGGCTGGTCGATGCCGACGCGCCGTTGCCCGCCGGTACCGATCTGGTCGCGGTGATGCAGGTCAACAACGAGATCGGCACGATCCAGCCGGTCGCCGAACTGGCGCGGCGCGTTCGTGCGCAAGGCGCGCTGTTCCTGTGCGATGCGGTGCAGGGCGCGGGCAAGATTGCGCCGCCGCAGGACGCGGACCTGATCGCCATCTCCGCGCACAAGCTTTACGGCCCCAAGGGCATCGGCGCGTTGTGGGTGCGCGACGGGATCGACCTGAAGCCACTGATCCACGGCGGTGGGCAGGAAGGCGGGCTGCGGTCCGGCACGCTTTCGCCTGCGCTCTGTGCCGGCTTCGGCGCGGCGGCGGCGCTGTGCGCAAGGCTGGGGGAAAGCGATGCGGCGCATGTGGGCAACTTGTGGAAAAGGGCGCGCGCGGCGCTGACCGGCTGGACGCTGAACGGGAGCGAAACGATGCGCTGGCATGGCAACCTGAACCTGCGGCTGGCCGGGCTGGACGTGGCGCGGTTGCTGTCGGAATGCCGGAACGTGGCGTTTTCAGCCGGTTCGGCCTGCGCCAGCGGGTCCGGCAGGCCAAGCCATGTCTTGCGCGCGATCGGACTTTCGGACAGGGATACCAAAACCGCGATCCGGCTGGGCTTCGGTCGCTATACGAGGGAAGAGGATCTGGACGAGGGCGTCGCGGCGATTATCGCCGCGGCAAGGTCGCAGGGAGTTGCATTGCCATGGTCCGAGTCACCTTCGTAACGCCCGAAAACGAGCGCGTCGTGGTCGACGGCGCGGAAGGACAGCGCCTGCTGGAACTGGGCCAGAACGCCGGGATGCCGCTGGAAGGCACGTGCGAGGGGCAGATGGCCTGCTCCACCTGCCACGTCATCGTCGCGCCGGACTGGTTCGACCGGTTGCCCGCCGCCGTGGACGACGAGGAAGACATGCTCGATCTGGCCGCCGGCGTCAGCCGCACCAGCCGGCTATCTTGCCAGATACTGCTGACCGCCGATCTCGATGGGCTGGAAGTGCGCATCCCGGCCGAGGCGCGGGACATGCAGCGCGTCTGAAACCGCCCGGAAAGCGGGGGATTTCGGCATCCACGGAGTTCCCCTGTCCGCTTCGCGTTGCTAGGACGTTCACATGGCGACCGATACCACCGACACTGGCGAGCCCGATCCGTTCGACGCGATCGTCGATGCGCCTTTCGATTCCGCCCTTTCCGAGCGCTATCTCGTGTATGCCCTGTCGACGATCACGGCGCGGTCGCTGCCGGATCTGCGCGACGGGCTGAAGCCGGTCCACCGCCGCCTGCTGTGGGCCATGCGGCAATTGAAGCTCGATCCCACCGGCGCGTTCAAGAAATCGGCGCGCGTGGTGGGCGACGTGATCGGCAAGTACCACCCGCACGGCGATGCTTCGGTCTACGACGCCATGGTCCGTCTCGCCCAGGATTTCGCGCTGCGCTATCCGCTGGTCGAAGGGCAGGGCAATTTCGGCAATATCGATGGCGATAACGCCGCCGCCTATCGCTACACCGAAGCGCGATTGACGCGCACCGCGATCCGCCTGATGGCGGGGCTGGACGAAGGCACCGTCGATTTCGTGCCGACTTACAACGGCGAGGAGGAAGAGCCGGAAATCTTCCCCGGCCTGTTCCCCAACCTGCTCGCCAACGGCGCCAGCGGCATTGCCGTGGGCATGGCCACCAACATCCCCAGCCACAACGTGGCCGAGATCGTCGACGCCACGCTGCTGCTGATCGACAACCCGCATGTCGAACACGCGCAGTTGATGGAGGTGTTCCACGGGCCGGACTTCCCCACCGGCGGTGTGGTGGTGGACAGCGCGGCCGCTATTTCCGCCGCCTATGAAACCGGGCGGGGACCGATCCGTGTGCGCGGGCGCTTTTCCACCGGGCGCGGGGAGGACGGCGCGTGGGAGGAAACCGGCGTCGAGAAGCTGGGCAGCGGGCAATGGCAGCTGGTGGTCAGCGAAATTCCCTACATGGTGCAGAAGGGCAAGCTGATCGAGCAGATCGCTCAGTTGATCGCCGACAAGAAACTGCCGATCCTGGAAGACGTGCGCGATGAGAGCGACGAGCAGATCCGCCTCGTGCTCGTGCCCAAGAGCCGCAACGTCGATCCGGAGCTGCTCAAGGAATCGCTCTACCGGCTGACCGACCTCGAAACGCGCTTCGGTCTGAACCTCAACGTACTGGATTCACGGCGAACGCCGGGCGTGCTGGGGTTGAAGCTGATCCTCCAGGAATGGGTCATCAGCCAGATCGACATCCTGCTGCGCCGCACCACGCACCGGCTGGAAAAGATCGCGGCGCGGCTGGAACTGCTCGAAGGCTATATCATTGCCTACCTCAACCTCGACCGGATCATCGAGATCATCCGGACCGAGGATGAGCCCAAGCCGGTGATGATGGCGGAATTCGGCCTGACCGACCGCCAGGCCGAGGCGATTCTCAACATGCGGCTGCGCAGCTTGCGCAAGCTTGAGGAAATGGAACTGCGCAAGGAGCGCGACGAACTGCTGGCCGAGCAGGACGATCTCCAGAAGCTGCTCGACAGCCCGGCGCGCCAGCGCACGCGGTTGAAGCGCGATCTGGCCGCGCTGCGCAAGGAATATGCCGAGGACACCCCGCTTGGTCGCCGCCGCACGACCATCGCCGAAGCCGCGCCGGCGCGCGAATTCAGCATGGACGCGATGATCGAGAAGGAGCCGGTGACGGTGATCCTTTCGCAGCGCGGCTGGATCAGGGCGGCCAAGGGGCATCTCCCGCTCGATGGCGATTTCAAGTTCAAGGAAGGCGATGGCCCTGCCTTCGCGCTCCACGCGCAGACCACCGACAAGCTTTTGTTCGCGGTGGACAATGGCCGGTTCTATACGCTGGGCGCAGACAAGCTGCCGGGCGCGCGCGGCTTTGGCGAGCCGATCCGGACGATGGTCGATATCGATCCGGAGGCGCACATCGTCGCCGTGCTGCCCTATCGCGCCAAGGGGCAGCTCCTGCTGGCGGCGAACAGCGGGCGCGGCTTCGCGGCGGAGATGGACGAACTGCTGGCCGAAACGCGAAAGGGGCGCGGCGTCGTCACCACCAAGCCCGGCGTGAAGCTGACCGTGGTGCGCGAGATCGCGCCGGAGCACGATCACGTCGCCGTGGTGGGTGACAACCGCAAGCTGGTGGTCTTCGCGCTGAGCGAAGTGCCGATCCTGGCCAAGGGACAGGGCGTGGCGCTCCAGCGCTATCGTGATGGCGGCCTCTCCGATGCGATCACGTTGCGGCTGGAGGACGGCCTGTCGTGGTCCATGGGCGGGGACAGCGGGCGGACGCGGACCGAGCGCGACCTGATGCTGTGGAAGGTGGCGCGCGGCGCGGCGGGCCGGATGCCGCCGACGGGCTTCCCGCGCGACAACAAGTTCTGAAGCGGGCGGCTGATACCGCGCATTTCGGATTCGCGGCGGCTCCGCCGATGTGTTAACCGGCCGGTTAAATCATCGGCCGGATGATACATCGGAAGGAGAGGACGTTGGACAAGCCCCGCTATTCGCTCGCAGGCCGTATCGCGCTGGTCACCGGTGCGTCGTCCGGGCTGGGCGCGCATCTGGCGCGGCTCTATGCCGCCGCCGGCGCGGCGGTGGTGCTGGGCGCGCGGAGAGTGGAGCGCACGCAGGCGCTGGCCGATGCCATCAAAGAGGCGGGCGGCCGCGCGTTGTCGGTGGCGATGGACGTAACCGACGAAGGCTCCATCGTGGCCGCGTTCGATGCGGCCGAGGCCGCCTTCGGCGCGCCCGACGTGGTGCTGGCAAACGCCGGCCTGGCCGAAGCGGGTCGTTCGATCGATCTTGAACTTGATCGCGTAAACCGCGTGATCGAAACGAATTTCACCGGAGTTTACCTGACAGCGCGCGAAGGCGCCCGGCGCATGATCAACGCGGGATCGAAGCAGACCGAGCGCGGGCGTATCATCCTGACGGGATCGATCACTGCGGACATGACCGGGCAGGGCGATTCCGCCTATGCCGCGACCAAGGCCGCCGTCGCCCACCTCGGCCGCCAGTTCGCGCGCGAATGGGCACGGCTGGGCATCAACGTCAACGTGATCCAGCCGGGCTATATCCGCACCGAGATCGACGGCGACTGGTTCGACAGCGAAGGCGGCAAGGCGCAGATCGCCAGCTGGCCCCGCCGCCGGCTGGCCGATGCCACGGTGCTGGACGATATGGCACTGTTCTTCGCCTCGGACGCTTCCCGTCAGGTAACGGGCGCGCACATCTCGCTGGATGACGGGCAGTCGCTTTAGGGCGGCGTTGGGGCAGGCCTACTGCGGTCTGTTCCGCTTTAGCGGAGCCGCGCTCCCGCCAGAACGCGAACCGGATCGCCGTTTTCGCGGAAGGACAGAAACAGGAGGTAGGGCAACAGAAAACCGGCCCCGCCAAAGAACGCCACGACCGCAAGAAGCAGGCCTGTTGCCGAAAACCCGTTTCGCCACGCGGTCCAGAGAGCGGAGAGAACGAGAAAGCACAGGAAATCCAGGTTGAACTGGCCGGGCCAGGAAACCGTTGCGATGTCGCCGAAGAAAATGGGCAACAAGCCCATGCCATGGCGCGCAATCACGAATACCGTGTAGCCCGCGAGTGTGACCCAGAGGCCCAGCAGGAGAGTGCGGAACACCTTCATGCCTCCAGCTTGCCATTGGGTGCGGCCGTCCGCAATCCCGCCGTGGCGGTAATTGCCGATCCGGCGCTAGTTCCCCGCTGGCAGCCTCGCGAGCAGGTCGGGCGTCAGCACTTGCGGCAATTGCCGGGGTTCTCCGCCGCCCGCCGGATACCACAGGTACAGCGGCACGCCGGCGGCGCCCTGCGCGGTGAGGAAGCGGGTGATCGCGGGGTCGCGGCGGGTCCAGTCGCCCACCAGCACCACCACGCCGGCCTTGCGGAAGGCATCGCGCGTGGTTTCGCGCTCGATCGCCACGCTTTCGTTGACCTTGCACGATAGGCACCAGTCCGCGGTGAAATAGGCGAACACGGGCTTGCCCGCCTTGCGCGCCTGCGCGAGCGCGGCTTCGCTGAACGGCTGGGCGTCCAGGAGACCGGCTTCCCCGGTGCTCGCAGTCGCGCTGACGGTGCGGGGCAGCAGGACCACCGCCGCGCCGGTCAAAGCAAGCGCGGCCAGCGTGCCGGCAAGCGGACGGCGTCCGCCCCGCTGATCGCGCCGCACGAGGGTGAGCGCGCCGACCAGCGCCACGGCGAGAACGACGGCGAGCAGGCCGAAGGTGTCGCCGCCCAGCCGCCAGGCCAGCCAGAACAGCGCGAGCAGGGTGAGTCCCATCGGCACTGCCATGGCGCGGCGGAACCTCTCCATCCAGCCGCCGGGCTTCGGCAGCAGGCGGCGCAGCGCGGGGACGAAGCCGATGGCGAGGAACGGCAGGCCAAGGCCAAGGCCCAACGCGGCAAAGACCGAGAGCGCGGCCCACCACGGCAGCACCAGCGCCGCGCCGACCGCCGCCGCCATGAACGGCCCGGTGCAGGGCGTGGCGACGAACGCGGCGAGCAGGCCCGTGCCGAACGCGCCTTTCGCGCCGGAGGAGGCGGGGGCGCGCGCGCTTTCGAACGAAAGGCCGGGCATCTCGTAAAGCCCGGCGAAATTGGCGGTGATCGCCGTGGCGAGCAGGACCAGCAGCGCGACGACCCATGGTTCCTGCAGCTGGAACGCCCAGCCCACTTCCTCGCCCGCTGCGCGCAAGGCGAGCATCACGCCACCCAGCGCCATGCAGGCGAGCATGACGCCGGCGGTATAGGCCATGCCTTCGACGTGGGCCTGATGGCTGTTGCCGCGCGCCAGGGCCAGCGCCTTGAGGCTGAGAATCGGGAAGACGCACGGCATCACGTTGAGCACGAGGCCGCCCGCCAGCGCGCCGAGAATCGCGGTGAGCAGCGTTGCCAGCGAGAAGCCGGCGGCGGCCGCTCCGCCGACCGGCGTACCGCCGTCGGGCACCGGCCCCGCGCGCGCGACCAGCGCAATGCCGCCGGCATCCCCGCCCAGCGCCAGCACGCCCGAAAGCGTGGTCGGCTGTTCGGCGGATGGCCCCTTGGCGCGGCCGAGTTCCGCGATCAGCGTATCGCCCTGCCGGTAGAATTTCTGCGGCGCGGCGTAGTCGGCCAGCCCTTCGGAGGCGACGAAGAAATGCGGCTGGCCGATCCGCGCGCTGGCCGGGAACGGAATGGCGATGCGCAGCGCCTTGCCGGTGAAGGCAAAGGTGCCGGCGCGATCGAGCGGCGCGGGCAACGCGGCGCGCCAAGCGGCGAAGCGGGTGTCGGCCGTGCCTGCGGTCCCCACGGTCACCGTGCCTTGCAGGTCGGCCTCTTCGGGCACGCAGATCTGGTCGGTGCAGGCGAGCCAGCGCGCCTTGGCGGCGATGGGCAGCGTGGTGCCGGGCTTGGCTTCCTTTGGCAGCGTCAGCGGAACCAGCACGGCATAGTCATGCTCGTACACGTGGTTCATCAGGCCGGAAAGCAACAGCGTCTGCGGCACGGGGAATTCGGGCGCCTCGGCCTTCGCGCCGGCGGGCAGCGTCCAGTCGAGCGACAGGCCGAAGCCGGCATCGCCCGGATTGGACCAGTATCCATGCCAGCCCTTTTCGGGCTGCATCAGCAGCGCGAGCGTGACCGTCTCCCCCGAAGCGGCAGGCTTTTCCGCCAGCAGCGAGGCCTGGATGTGGTTGGCCAGCGCCGCAGAGGGCGCGCCCAGCAGGGCAAGACATACCGCCGTCACAAAAGCGGTTATGGTACGCAGGGTTAGCAACGAAGCCACGGGACGCATGGACCGACCGGACAAGAGGGAACGAGCATGTCTCAGCCCCCTTGCGCCGCAGCCGGCGTGGGGCCTAGACGGGGGTCTAGGGTCAGTGCCTGTCCAAGTCCAGTGCGCGCCCTTCTGGAGTTCCTGAGTGCCCATGATCCGCTGCAACAAGATCGCCCTGCTGCTCGCTGCCGCCGCGCTGCCGTTCTCGCCCGCCGCCATGGCCCGGCCGGCCAAGGCGCCCAAGCCTGCCCCGGCCCCGGTCGAAGCGCCGGCGCCCGCCCCGAAAGGCCCGCCGCGCCTGCTGGTGGCGATCGCGGTGGACCAGTTTTCGGCTGACCTGTTCGCGCAGAACCGGCAGACCTTCACCGGCGGGCTGGCGCGGCTCGAACGCGGCATGGTGTTCCCCGCCGGATACCAGTCGCACGCGGCGACCGAGACGTGCCCCGGCCATTCCACGATCCTGACCGGCAATCGCCCGGCGCACACCGGGATCATCGCCAACAACTGGATCGACCTGTCCGCCGCGCGCGACAACAAGGTGATCTATTGCGCCGAGGACGAGACCAGGACGGCGGCGAATCCCAAGGACTACGTCGCCTCGGTGGGGCATCTGATGGTGCCGACGCTGGGCGAGCGGATGAAGCAGGCCAACCCCGCCAGCCGCAACGTCGCGGTTTCGGGCAAGGACCGCGCCGCGCTGATGATGGGCGGCCATGTGATCGATCAGGTCTATTGGTGGAAGGGCAACGCCTTCACCACGCTGGAAGGACGCAAGCTTGGCCCGACGGCCGTGGCAGAGAACGCGGCGGTGGCCAAGGTGCTGGCCGCCGGCGCGCCGGCGTTCGATCTGCCGGCATGGTGCGTGGCGAAGGACCGCGCGATCACCGCCGGCACCGCCACGGTCGGCACCGGCCGCTTCCCGCTGGCGAAGGACGACGCCACCGGCTTTCGCGTCTCGCCGCGCCTCGATCGCGCAACGCTCGATCTGGCGACGAAGCTGGTCGACGAACAGAAGCTGGGGCAGGGCAGCGCGCCCGACATGCTGGCGGTGAGCCTTTCCGCCACCGACTACATTGGCCACGGCACGGGCACGCAGGGCGCGGAAATGTGCATCCAGGTCCACCAGCTCGATCTGGCG
The DNA here is from genome assembly GCF_005145025.1 of Novosphingobium sp. EMRT-2. Classification (NCBI taxonomy): domain Bacteria; kingdom Pseudomonadati; phylum Pseudomonadota; class Alphaproteobacteria; order Sphingomonadales; family Sphingomonadaceae; genus Novosphingobium; species Novosphingobium sp. EMRT-2. The sequence goes on from NZ_CP039695.1 coordinate 3,344,767, forward strand.
CTGGGTGATTTCTTCGCCGGGCTGGACAAGCGCGGGATCGACTATGCCGTGGTGCTGACCGCCGATCATGGTGGGTTCGACATGCCCGAGCGGCAGGATGAACAGGCCATGCCGCAAGTGACGCGCGTCGATGCCGCGCTCCAGCCCGATGCCATTGGCAAGGCAGTGGCGGAGAAGCTGGGGCTGGATCCCAGGGGGCTGATCCGCTCGGACGGGCCGGCGGGCGACATCTGGTTGCGCCGGGATCTGACGGCGGAGCAGAAGGCCCGCGTCACCGACGAGACCAAGGCGATGTTCGCCGCGCATCCGCAGGTGGCCGCCGTGTTCACCGCCGCCGAAATCGCGGCGACGCCGATGCCGTCCGGCTCGCCCGAAACCTGGACGCTGATCCAGCGCGCCCGCGCCTCGTACTATGCGCCGCGCTCCGGTGATCTGCTGGTGCTGCTGAAGCGCGGTGTGGTGCCGATCGCCAAGCCGGGACCGGGATATGTGGCGACGCACGGATCGCCGTGGGACTATGACCGGCGCGTGCCGATCCTGTTCTGGCGCAAGGGCATGACGCCGTTCGAGCAGCCGGGGCCGGTCGAGACGGTCGATATCGCGCCGACTCTCGCCGGTTTGATCGCGCTCAAGGCGCCCGAGGGGGCATTTGACGGAAGGTGCCTCGATCTCGATGCTGGACCGGGTGACACATGCGGAGCGAATCGTTGAGCGCAAGCGAATCTGAAATGGCCCCAATGACGGCCCCGGAGATGCCACCGGTGACGGCTGATGTCGTGATCCTGGGCGGAGGCCTTGTCGGCATGACGCTGGCGATCGGGCTGGCGCAGGCCGGCATCGCCAGCGTGGTGGTGGACAGCTCCGACCCGGCGGCGCAGACCGCCGACGGATTCGACGGCCGCGCCTCCGCCATCTCCACGGCAAGCTGGAACCTCTATACCAACCTCGGCATGGGTGAGGAACTCGCAGCCAAGGGCTGCCCCATCGACGCCATTGCGGTGACCGACGCAATGAAGCCGGGCCGGATCGATTTCCGCCCCGGCGCTGCCGATGGTTCGCTGGGCAGGATGTACGCCAACCGCGATCTGCGCATCGCGATGTATGCCGCCGCCGCGCGCGAGAAGGCGATCACGTTCCTGCCCAACGCCCATGTCGCCACCCGAGAACGCGACGAACATGGCGTGGCGGTGACGCTGACCGACGGGCGCGTGCTGAAGGGGCAGTTGCTGGTCGCCGCCGAGGGCCGCCGTTCGCCCACGCGCGACGAGGCGGGGTTCACGCCCGCGCGCTGGGACTATGGCCACCGCGCGATCATCACCGGGCTCTATCACGAAAAGCCGCATGAGAACGTGGCCTGGGAAGTGTTCTATCCGGCAGGGCCGTTCGCGCTGCTGCCGCTGCTGGACGAAGCGGACGGCACGCACCGTTCCGCGCTGGTCTGGACCGTGGCGGAAAAGGATGCGGCGGGCGTGCTGGCGCTGCCCGAAAGCGCATTCCTGTCCGAGGTCGAAAAGCGGATGCACGGCATCTTCGGCAAGATCCGACTGGCTTCGCCGCGATCGTCCTATCCGCTGAACTTCCACCACACCGCGCGGATCGTGGACCAGCGGCTGGCGCTGGTGGGCGATGCGGCGCACGGGATGCACCCGATCGCGGGGCAGGGGCTCAATGTCGGCCTGCGCGACGTGGCGGCGCTGGTGGAGGTGCTGGCGGACGGGATGCGGCTGGGGCTGGACGCGGGCGATGCGCAACTTCTGGCGCGCTACGAGCGCTGGCGCGCGGCGGATACGTTCATGGTGGCGGCGGCGACCGACGTGCTGACCCGCCTGTTCGGCATTCCGGGGCGCATCCCCAGCGCGATCCGCCGCTTTGGCATGGCGGGCGTGCAGCGCGCCGCGCCGCTCAAGCGCTGGTTCATGGACGAGGCGCGCGGCATGAGCGGGGCCTTGCCGGCGCTGCTGCGCGGCTGAGGCCTAGCCGGCGGTTCCGGTAGAGGCCGTCGCTGCCGGTTGCTGCGCGGACGGTGGCACGATCGGCCGCGATGGAACCATCGTGGCAGGCGGTGGCGGAGGCGGCGTCACCAGCGCGGCGGTTTCGAGCTGGTCGAGCGCGTGCTGGGTCATCACATAGTCCCGCGCATGGGCCAGCCATTCGGTTGCCGCATCGTGGCCCGGCATCCGCTCCACTTCGATGATCGCCATGTCCACGCGGTTGCCCGCCAGGAAACTGCGCACGCGGTCGACCCGCCGTTCGGGCGTGGGCGAGGGCATGTCGTCATGCCGGATCACGAACAGGTTGCCCATTTCGCGCTTAAACCACTGCCAGCCGCCCTCGTCGGGCGATCCGCCGGTGAGTTGCGGACGCAGGCGTTCGAAGTCTTCGGACAGCGATCCCAGCGTCACGGGCTTGCCCGCCGCCGAGATCACACGGTCCACCGCATTGGGCTGGCTATCACCGAAGCGGATGCGCAACTGTGTTTCCAGATAGCCGAGCGGCTGGCCGCGTTCGATGGCGCGGCGGGCCGCGAAGGCCGCCAGCAGTGCTTCCGCGTGCGTGGCCTGCCCCGATGCGGCCGTGGCCTGCTGGTTGAGTTCGGCAAGCCGCTGTTCAAGCGCGGCGAGCTTGGCGGTCGCGCCGGCCACGGCGGCATCGTTCGCGGCTTTTTCGCCAGCGCTGACAAGCGGCAGCGGCGCGTCAGGCGTTGCTGGCGTTGTGGGAGTCGGACCGAAATTCACACCGCTGGCGTTCAGCGTAAGCAGGCCGTTCTTCCACGCCAGCCAGCCGCCGGCCGCGGAAACGAGAACCAGCAGCAGCAGCCCGACCAGAACGGTTGTCCAGCCACGTCGTCCGCGGCGCGGAATGCTTCCCGGCTGCATGCCCGATTGCATGGTTGTCGTATCCTGCATCTTACTTTTTCATTTGTCCGTGGCCCCGATGTCACACGGTCTGGCACATTTGGAACGCCAGCGCCAGCAGCGCGTGATCGGTTCTTTCCGGCGCTATTCCGGTCTTGCGCCATCCTTCGCGCGCCATTTTCGCGATTCGCGGTGCAAGGCAGGCGATGGAGATGGCGTGGCGGTTCATGTTCGATTCGGTTGTTTCTTGCGCGAAATGCCGCGCCGCCTCTCCCGAATGCAGCGCAACGACCGCGCCTTCCCGCAGGATCGCCCGCAGGGCTGGCGGAAAGGCGAGCGCGCCGACGGCATAGACCACCCGTGTTTCCAGCGAGACCCCGGCCGGCGGCAGCAGCGGCACCCGCTCCTCCCCGGCAAGGCGCAGATACCGGCCGGCGGCAAGGCGCTCCACCATGGGTTGCAGCCCGCCCGTGCCCGCTTCCGCGACCTGAAAGCCCGCGGCGCGCGCGGCGTCGGCCGTGGTCGCGCCCACGGCATGGACGGGCAGGGCGCGCAGTTGCTCGAGCCTTGCTCCGCCGTGCCGGAAGACGTTGGCGCTGCCGGCGAGCAATCCCGTGAAACCAGCGGGCGAGGGTGCGTCCCACGGCAGAGGGGCGACCTCGAACAGGGGAAAGCCGTACGTGTCGATGCCCATGGCGCGGGCGCGGTCCACGGTTTCGCGGTTGCCCGGTTCGGGACGGATCACGATGAGAGGCAGGCTGGCCATGCCTTGTCCGCCCCCGTCAGTGCAGGGCTACGCCATGGAAGTGGACGCGGATGCCTTCCGGCGCCTCGGCCAGCAGGCGATCGGCAAGGCGGGCGGGGGCCGCGTCGTCGCCGGCGGAGAAGTGCTCCGTCGCTTCCACGCGCAGCGCGCCATCCGGGCTGAACAGCGCCGCGCGCAGCGTCAGCCCATCGCCATCGGCCTGCGTATGAAGTGCGATGGGGCTGTGGCAGTTGCCGCCCAGCGCCAGCAGCAGCGCGCGTTCGGCGCGGACGGCGGCGTGGGTCGGTGCGTGATTGATCGCGGCCAGCCAGCCGCGCACATCGGGTCGCGCGGTCAGGCATTCGATGCCGATCGCGCCTTGCGCCGGGGCCGGCAGCCAGCGCTCCGCCGGCAGCGGATGGCCCACGCCCGATTGGCCCAGCCGGACAAGGCCAGCGGCGGCCAGCAGCGTCACGTCCGCTTCGCCGGCCTGGAGCTTGGCGAGCCGCGTGGCGACGTTGCCGCGGAACGGCACGATCGAAAGGTCGGGCCGCGCGTGGAGCATCTGCGCCGCCCGGCGCGGCGCGCTGGTGCCCACGCGCGCGCCGGGCGGGATCGCCGCGACGCTTTCCGCGCCCACCAGCACGTCGCGCACGTCCGCGCGAGGCAGCACGGCGGCGATCGTGAGTTCGGCGGGGCGGATTGTTTCCACGTCCTTCATCGAATGGACCGCGAAATCGATCTCGCCCGAAGCCAGCCAGCCATCGAGTTCCTTGGTCCACAGCGCCTTGCCGCCGATCTCGGCGAGCGGGCGGTCCTGGATGCGATCCCCGCTGGCGATGACGGGCACGATTTCGACCGCTTCGGCGGGCCAGCCGTGCGCCGCGCACAGCCGGTCGCGCGCCTCGTGCGCCTGCGCCATGGCGAGCGGGGACTGGCGCGTGCCGAGCCGAAGCGGGGTTCCCGGAGCAGGTGCGGGGCCGTCATGGCGGAAGGTATGGGTCATGCGCCGCTTGCCGTACCTGCGTTTATCTCTAAGGGAAAGCTCCCCATGGCCCTGATCCTCGGTATCGAATCTTCCTGCGACGAAACCGCCGTCGCCATCATCGATGGCAGCGCCGGTTCGCTGGAGGCGCGCATCGTCGCGCAGCGCATCGCCTCGCAGGACGCCGAACACGCGCCCTATGGCGGCGTGGTGCCCGAAATCGCCGCGCGCGCCCATGCCGAAGTGATCGCGCCGATGGTGGGCGCGGTGCTGGCCGACGCGGGCCTGACGCTGGAGGACATGGACGCTATCGCCGCCACCGCCGGGCCGGGTCTGATCGGCGGCGTGATGGTGGGGCTGGTCACCGGCAAGGCGCTGGCCATGGCGGCGGACAAGCCGCTGATCGGCGTGAATCATCTGGAAGGGCACGCGCTGTCGCCGCGCCTGGCCGATCCCGATCTGGCCTATCCCTATCTGCTGCTGCTCGTTTCGGGCGGGCATTGCCAGATCCTGGAAGTGCGCGGGCTGGGCGATTATCGCCGGCTGGCCACGACGATCGACGACGCGCTGGGCGAAGCGTTCGACAAGACCGCCAAGATATTGGGCCTTGGCTATCCGGGCGGGCCGGCGGTGGAGCGCCTGGCGCGCGAGGGCGATCCGCGCGCTGTGCCGCTGCCCCGCCCGCTGGTGGGCAGCGGGGAGCCGCATTTTTCCTTCGCCGGCCTGAAGAGCGCGGTGATGCGCGCGAGGGATTCGGGCCTCCATGCCGATGCCGATATTGCCGCCTCGTTCCAGCAGGCCGCGATCGATTGCGTGATCGACCGGACCCGGTTGGCGCTGGAGTCGGTGCGGGATTCCGGGGCGGAGGGCATGAGCGCGCTGGTGGTGGCGGGGGGCGTGGCGGCCAACGCCGCGTTGCGCGGGGCGCTGGAAACGCTGGCCGCCGGTTTCGGCCTGCGGCTGGTGGCGCCGCCGGGCAAGCTGTGCACAGATAATGCGGCGATGATCGGCTGGGCTGGCGCGGAACGCTTCGCTTTGGGATGTACGGACCCGCTCGATCTGCCGGCGCGCCCGCGCTGGCCGCTCGATGCCAATGCCGCGCCGGTGCGCGGCGCGGGGGTGAAGGCATGAGCCAGGGAGTGGGGGCCGGGGGGAGCGCCGCGATCGGTGTCGTCGGCGCGGGGGCATGGGGCACCGCGCTGGCGCAGACGCTGGCGAGCGACGGGCGCGAGGTGCTGCTCTGGGCGCGCGAGGCCGAACTCGTGAACCAGATCAACGCGGAACGGCGTAATGCGCTGTTCCTGCCTTCGGCGACGCTGCATCCAACGATCCGCGCCATCGGCGATCTGGCGGAACTGGCGGCGCTTCCCATTCTGCTGGTGGTGACGCCGGCGCAGCATCTGGCGTCGGTGCTGGGCGCGATGGCGCGCAAGGGCGGCGATCTGGTGCTCTGCGCCAAGGGGATCGAGGCGGGCAGCGGACGGCTGATGGCCGACGTGGCGCGCGACGTGGCGCCCGATGCCGAGATCGCCGTGCTGTCCGGGCCGACTTTCGCGCACGAGGTGGCGGCGGGCCTGCCCACCGCGATCACGCTGGCCTGTGCGGGCGGCGAGGCGCAGTGGCAGCGGTTGTCCCCGGCCATCGCGCGGCCGACGTTCCGCCCCTATTATTCGGACGACGTGACCGGCGCCGAGATCGGCGGCGCGGTGAAGAACGTGCTGGCCATCGCCTGCGGCGTGGTCGACGGGCTGCAACTGGGCCAGAACGCCCGCGCCGCGCTGATCAGCCGGGGCTTTGCCGAGATGCAGCGCTTCGGCATGGCGATGGGCGCGCAGGCGGAAACCCTCTCGGGCCTTTCCGGCCTTGGCGATCTGGTGCTGACCTGTTCGTCCACCTCCAGCCGCAACTTCTCGCTGGGCAAGGCGCTGGGCGAAGGGGCGAGCGCGGCGGCGGCGCTGGCGGACCGCGCGACGGTGGCCGAAGGCGCGTTCACCGCGCCGGTGCTGGCCGACCTTGCCCGGAGCAAGGGCATTTCGATGCCGATCGTGGAAGCCGTGGCGGCGCTGCTCGCTGGCCGGATACCGGCGCGCGAGGTGGTCGCACACCTGCTGTCGCGCCCCCTGCGCGCGGAAAACCCGCTTGGCTGACGACAACGAACAGAAGGATATCGCCGCGCTGGCCAAGGGCGGGAGGACGAATTTCTTCGGCTTCCTGCTGCGTCTGGCCGCGCGCATCCCGTTCCTGTTCATCGCCGGGCGCCTCTATGGCGCGGACGAGCTGGGGCGCTTCGCCTCGGCCACGATCGCGGTGGAACTGGCCGCGCAACTGGCCACGCTGGGGCAGAAGCGCGGGCTGGCGCAGCAGCTGGCCAAGGACGATCGGCCGGCCGCGGCGGTGGTGGCCGACGCCCTGCTGCTTTCCGGCCTGGTGTCCGCGGTGCTGGCGGTGCTGCTCTATCTGTTCCCCGCGCCGATGTTCCCGAGCGGTGAGTTCACGCCGCTGCAACGGCTGCTGCCGTTGACGATCCTGCCGCTGGCGCTGGGCGACATCGCGCTGGCGGCGCTGGCCTATCGCTTCGACGTGGGCACCACGGTCCGTGCGCGGGCGGTGGTGGAGCCGTGGACGCTGTCGATCGCGGCGGGGGGGCTGTGGCTCGCAGGCACCTATTACTTCCCGCTGCGCGAAAGCGGGTTGATCCTGTCCTATGTCGCCTCGATCTTCGGGGCGACGCTGACGGCCTTCGTGCCGCTGCTGCGCAGCTACGGCCTGCCGCGCATATGGTCCCCGCGCCCTGGCGATCTGCTGCGGTTGGCGGGGCGCAACCTGCCGCTGGCCGGCGCGGACGCGGTGGAATGGGGCACCCGCAAGCTCGACATCTTCATTCTCGGCACGTTCGCGCCGCCGGCAGCGGTGGGCGTGTACTACGTCGCGCAACAGGTCGCCTCGCTGCCGCAGAAGCTCAAGACCAGCTTCGAGCCGATCCTCGGCCCGGTCATCACCCGCAACCTGCGCGAAGGCAATTATGCGGCGATCGCCCGGCAGGTGTGCCAGGCGGGGTTCTGGATCACCGCCGCGCAGGCTGGTATCGCACTGGCGCTGGGCATTCCGGGGACCGGCGTGATGGGGCTGGTGGGGCCGCACTTCGTGGCCGGCACCGGCGCGCTGACGCTGTTGCTGGCGGCCGAGGTGGTCGCGGCGACGGCGGTGGTGAGCGAGGCCGCGCTGATCTACGTCGCGCGGATGCGCAACCTGTGGATCAGCCTAGGCACCATCGGTCTGCAGGCCGCGCTGACGGTGGGGCTGATCCTGCTGGCGAAAAACATGGGCTTCGACACGCTGGTGCAGGCCGCCGCTGCCGCCGCGGCGCTGGCCCTGTCGCTCGCGCTCTCATCCGTGCTCAAGGCGCGGCTGCTGTCGCGCATCCTGGGCGAGAGCATCAACAACTGGCGCTGGGCGCTGGTGTGGGCGGCGGTGCCGGCGGTGCTGGTCGGCTGGCTGGTCAAGATGCTGCCGGAATGGGCGGAACTCGCCTTCGGCATTCCGGCGATCCTTGGCGTCTATTGCTTCGTCATCTGGAAGCGCGGTTTCGGGCCGGAAGACCGCGTGCTGTTCCGCAAGCAGGCGGCCTGAAGCAGCCGGTAACAGACCGGCAACCTCCCGCAACGTTCAGTCGCCATTCACGGCGCGGACGGTGTTCTTCTCCCCGAGGATCGGATGGAGAAGGGGACCGTAGCATGAGAGGATTCAAGGCCGCCGTGGCGCTTTCGACCGCCATGGCCATGCTCGCCGGGTGCGCCGCGAAGCAAGCCGCGCCGGAGAAGGCCGTGGGCGCCGCGCAGGGTGTGGACGAGACGGCGAACGACGTCGTGGTAACCGCGCAGCGCGCCGGTCCCGTAGCCAACCTCCAGACACCGCCAGCATCACCGCCGCCGCCTCCGCCGCCGATGTACGCGCCAGCGCCGGCCATTGCCCGCGCCGAAGCGGTACGGGGCAAGGCGTTCGTCCCGCCCGTGGTGGTGCCGTCCGATCCGGGCAACGAGCGCTATGACGGGAAGGACGTCAGCCCGGTCCACCTGACGCGGGCCGAGCCGGTCTCAACGTTCTCGATCGATGTCGACACGGGGGCCTATGCCAATGTCCGCCGCTTCCTGTCGCAAGGCCAGATGCCGCCTAAGGACGCGGTGCGGACCGAGGAACTGATCAACTACTTCCGCTACGATTATCCGCTGCCCGAAAAGCGCGAGGCGCCGTTCAGCGTGACGACCGACGTGACGGTAACGCCGTGGAATCCCGATACGCGCTTGTTGCGCGTGGGCCTGCGCGGCTACGACCTGCCGCGGGCGAGCCGGCCGCCGGCGAATCTGGTGTTCCTGGTCGACGTTTCGGGATCGATGAGCGATCCGGACAAGCTGCCGCTGGTCAAGAGCGCGCTGGCCGGGCTGGCCGACGAACTGGGCGAGAAGGATCGCGTCTCGATCGTGGTCTATGCCGGCGCGGCGGGCATGGTGCTGGAGCCGACCAACGACAAGGCGAAGATCCGTGCCGCGCTCGACCGGCTGAACGCGGGCGGTTCGACGGCGGGCGGCGCGGGGCTGCAGCTGGCCTATCAGGTGGCGCGCGGATCGTTCATAGACGGCGGCGTGAACCGCATCCTGCTGGCCACCGACGGCGATTTCAACGTGGGCGTGTCCGACACCAAGGCGCTGCTGCAGATGGTCGAGCGCGAGCGCGACAGCGGCATCACACTGACCACGCTGGGCTTCGGGCAGGGCAACTACAACGAAGCGATGATGGAGCAGGTCGCCGATCACGGGAACGGCAACTACGCCTATATCGACAGCGCGCTGGAGGCCCGCAAGGTGCTGGCCGAGCAGATGGCGTCCACGCTGTTCACCATCGCCAGCGACGTGAAGATCCAGGTCGAGTTCAATCCCGCTGTCGTCTCGCAATACCGCCTGATCGGCTACGAGAACCGCGCGCTGCGCGAGGAGGACTTTGACAACGACAAGGTCGACGCGGGCGAGATCGGCGCGAGCCATCAGGTCACCGCGATCTACGAGGTGGTGCCGACGGGCGGCAAGGGCTGGATCGCGCCGCGCAAGTACGAGGATGCGCCGGCGGTGGCCGCCACCACCAAGGCGGGCGAAATGGCCACGGTCAAGCTGCGCTACAAGCTGCCGCGCGAGACTGCCTCGCGCCTGATCGAGCGGCCGGTACCGACGCGGATGCTGGCGGGCGCCGCCGCTCCTTCGGGCGACATGGCCTTTGCTGTGGCGGTGGCCGCGTTCGGCCAGAAGCTGCGTGGCGATACCATGCTGGGTGCATGGTCGTGGCCGGATATCGTCCGGATGGCCGGGCCGCAGCGCGATTACTGGCGGCAGGAGTTCGCCAAGCTGGTCTCGGTCGCGGGATCGCTGCAGAAGGACTAGCGCCGCCCCTCCGTTGATCTGACTTGGCAACACGCCCGCGCCGTGGGAAAGGCGCGGGCGTGTAAGGCGTGGCCGGACTGGACCCGGCGCGCCGGGTTGGGGAGCGTTTCATGGTCGAATGGATCGAGGCGAACTGGATTATGGCGGGCGCGGCCGTGGTGCTGGCGCTGCTGGTCATCTGGTGGCTGTTCGGGCGGGCAAAGCCGGCTCTGGCCCGGCGCGAGTTCGACGATGTGCTGTCCGAAGGCGCGGCGCCCGCGCAGCGCAACACCGCGCTGATTGATGCGCCGCCCGCCGCCGCCATTCCCGCGATCACGCCCCCGCCGGGCGTGGAGCTGATGGCGGGCCTGGGCGAAGTGGTGGCCGCCGCGGCGACCAGCGAACTGACGCAGGCGGCTGCATCGGCCGAACGCGACGCGGATGACCTTTCGAAGATCAAGGGCGTCGGCCCCAAGCTGCGCGCCGCCCTGACCGAGCTGGGCGTCACGCGCTATGCCCAGATTGCCGCCTGGACCGACGAGGACATCAAGGCGATCGACGCGCGGCTCGGCACGTTTGCCGGCCGCGCCACGCGCGACAACTGGGTGGAACAGTGCAAGTTCCTCGCCAGCGGGGACACCGCCGGTTACGAGGCGAAGTTCGGCAAGCTGTAAGGCAGCGCTATTTGCGGCGCAGGGTAAGCCAGAGCGCGGTGCAGACCGCGCCGACGGCGGCGCAGGCCATGTCCTTCTGCGCGTCCCACATATCGCCCTGCTGGCCGTTATAGGCATCGGCGTCCGCGCCGGTCATGACCACGGTCAGCAGCCATTCGAAGATTTCGTAGAAGGCGCTGGCGCCCAGCACGAACTCGACCGCGAGATAGACCGACAGACCCCGTCGCACCCCGCCATGGCGTGCGAGCCATGCCGAGACCGGCGGCACCATCAGCGCGCCGAAGCTGAAATGGACCAGCCGGTCGTAGCTGTTGCGGCGCAGGCCGAACAGGTCGCCGGGCGCGGGAAGACCGAGCGCGCGTGCCCAGGCGTCATAGGGCACGTTGGAATAGATGTAGCGCCCGCCCAGCGTGTGCAGCGCCAGGAACAGGCAGATGCAGGCGACAGCGCCGGTCGGGATTGGCCAGCGGCGCAGAGCCAGCGCCAAGCCGCCGGCAATGGCCAGCGTCGGCAGGTTCTGCAGCGGCGCAAGGTGCGGGAAGGGCGTGTCGATCAGGCTGAACAGCGCGCCGGCCGCGGTAAGCAGCAGCAGCGCGGCCTGCGGCCGGGGCAGGCGCGCGCCGTTCACCGGATCAGTACTTGCCCCAGACGAACTTGGACGAAAGCGCGAAGTTCCATACCGAACCCAGCACGATGCCCACGATCACCGCGACGAAATCGTGGAAGCCCATGGCCTTCAGCGCCGCTGCCGAGCCGACGTTGGTGAGCAGGCCCAGCGAGCAGGTCATGGCGAACTTGGCCCAGCCGCGCATCAGCGGAACGAAGCCGCGCAGCCGCTTGTCCGAATAAGTCAGCTCGTTGTTGAGCACGAAGTTGAAGGTCATCGCGATGACCGCCGCGATCGTGTTGGCCACGTTGAAGGTCACGTTGCTGGACCAGTGGCCATAGACGAAGCGTTCGCCCAGCAGCAGGTGCAGCACCAGCCACAACGCGCTCATCTGCACGCCCACGCCCAGCGCGCCCACGGTGCCAAACAGGGCGAAGCGGGTGGGGATGAAGCGGCCCAGCCACTTGTCGTAAAGTCCGACGAGGAATTCGAACACGACCGTCTGGTCGAGCTTCGATTCCCCGTCAAGCCTGGCCGCGAAATGCAGCGGCAGTTCCTTGACGCGCAGCGGCGCATCGACCGTGGCGAGGATGTCGAGCAGGATCTTGAAGCCCACGCCGGAAAGGCGGTGGGCATCGGCGCGCAGCGTTTCGGCGCGCAGCATGAAGAAGCCGCTCATCGGGTCGGACAGCTGCACGCCGGTCACCTTGCGGGCGATCCGGTTGGCAAGGCCGGAGGCCTTGACGCGATCGGGGCGGCCCCAGGCATCGACGCTGGCGCCTTCGGCGAAGCGCGAGGCGTAGGCGAGGTCGTATTCCCCGCTTTTCACCGCTGCCAGCATTTCCGGCAGCAGGGCGGGATCGTGCTGGCCGTCGGCGTCCATCACTGCGACGATCGGCGCGGCGGTGGCGCACATGCCCTCGATCGCGGCGGACGCAAGGCCGCGCCGCCCGAAGCGTTCGATCACGCGGATGCGCGCATCCTGCTGCGCGATGGCGCGGGCTTCGTCGGAGGTGCCGTCGGGGCTGTTGTCGTCGACGAAGATGGCTTCCCACGCGATGCCGGCCAGCGCGGCATCGAGCCGGGCGACCATGGGGGCAAGGTTCTTGCGTTCCTTGAACGTGGGCAGGATGACAGCGAGTTCGATCATGGGGGCGGGCCTTTACAGCCTTGCCAGCACGGCGTCACCAATTTCCGTCGTGCCCGCGGTCCCGCCAAGATCGCGGCCGAACACGCCGTCTTCCAGCGCCCGCGCCACGGCGCGTTCGATGCGGTCGGCCTGCGTGGCCAGGCCAAGCGAGTGGCGCAGCAGCATCGCGGCGGACAGGATCGTCGCCATCGGGTTGGCCAGACCCTTGCCGGCGATGTCGGGCGCGGAGCCGTGGATCGGCTCGTAAAGCCCGAACGTGCCGTATTCGGTCTGGCGCTCGCCCAGCGAGGCGGAGGCGAGCATCCCGATCGAGCCGACGCACATGCTGGCCTGATCCGAAAGAATATCGCCAAACAGGTTGCCGGTGACCATCACGTCGAACTGGCCGGGGTTGCGCACCAGCTGCATCGCCGCGTTGTCCACGTACATGTGATCGAGCGTGACGTCGGGATATTCCTTCGCCACCTCGACGATCACGTCGCGCCACAGCTGCGAGGTTTCGAGCACGTTGGCCTTGTCCACCGAGCAGACACGGTGCGCGCGGGTGCGTGCGGCGCGGAACGCGACATGGGCGATGCGGCGCACCTCGCTTTCCGCATAGGACATCACGTCATAGCCTTCGCGTTCGCCGCTGGCGGTGGTGCGAAAGCCCTTTTCGCCGAAATAGACGTCGCCATTGAGTTCGCGCACGATCAGCAGGTCGATGGCGGAGGCGACTTCGGGGCGCAGCGCGGAATGGTCCTCAAGGCCCTTGAACACCTTGGCCGGACGCAGGTTGGCGAACAGCGTCAGCTCCTTGCGCAGCCCCAGGATCGCTTGTTCGGGGCGCAGGTGCCGTTCCAGCGCATCGCAATCGGGATCGCCCACCGCGCCGAACAGGATCGCATCGGACCGGCGCGCGATGTCCAGCGTTTCGGGGGGCAGCGGATGGCCATGGGCCTTGTAGGCCGCGCCGCCGACCGGGGCTTGCTCCATGGCAATATCGCCTGCGCCAAGCGCTTCGATCACCCGTACCGCCTCGTGCGTCACTTCGGGGCCGATGCCGTCGCCCGGCAGAACTGCGATCTTCATGTGCATCCCTCAATCAAGCGTCCATGCGTTTCAGCCGGTCTAGCAGAATCGCGCGCGCCGCCATAACATCGCGGTGGCGATCGGCAAGCAGGCGGTTCCCGATCGCCGTGCCATGCCGGTCCAGCCGGTCCAGCAGCGCCGGCCAGCCCTCGTCCGCTGGCGGGGCGGGGACGGCCCCATAGCCCACTTCCCGCAGCAGCAGCGCTTCGTACCCCGCCATCGCCCGCGCCCAGCCGCGCGCGGAGGGGGCGTGGCATATCGCATCGAGCGTCGCCCCGAGCGCGGCATGAAGCGCGGGATAGGGATAGCCTTCGGGCAATGTCGCGGCGGTCAGCGCACAGGCCCAGCCGATCGCCGCGCTGGGCAGCGGCTCGGTCAGCCACGGACCCCGGCTGGTGACGAGTTCGATCCGGGCGGAAGGAAGCTGGCTGTCGTTGCGTGCGCGCAGATCGGCGTCCAGCACGTTACCCGGGATCAGCAAGGGCCGCATTTCCCGTCCGCGCGCACCCGCGACATAGGCGGCGACAAGCCCGTGATCGGCGGTCAGCAGGCGCACCACGGCCCCGTGTTCGCCGTGGGCGCGGACGGCGCAGAGGATGGCGGGCGCGCGAATGTGCATGGCGTTTTCCTGTGGGCGCCAAATCGCATTCCGGCAAGCACGGCAATTCCTTGATTGGAACCGGAGCCGATGTACGATAGGCTCCCAAGGTATGAAGCAGCTCTTCCAGCATGCCGCAGTGACGGAGGGCGTGACCGTCCGGGTTGCGGTCAATTTCCTGCCCGAACAATCCCGCGTCGATGCGGGCAAATGGTTCTGGGTCTATCACATCCGCATCGAGAACGACTCGGCGCAGCGGTTCCAGCTTCTGTCGCGCCACTGGCGGATCACCGACGGGCGCGGCAACGTGAACTTCGTCGACGGCGAAGGCGTGGTTGGCGAACAGCCGTTGCTCGAACCGGGGCAGACGCACGATTACGTTTCCGGCTGTCCGCTGGGAACGCCGCAGGGCAGCATGGAAGGGCACTACACCATGCAGCGTCCGGACGGATCGCTGTTCGAAGTGGCGATCCCGTTCTTCCCGCTGGCCGCTCCGGCCACCGCGAACTGACGCAGGGAAGGAAACGAGGATGAAGCGGACGCACCTGCCGCTCAATGGCCTGCGCGTGCTCGATGCGGCGGCGCGGCACCTTTCGTTCACCCGTGCGGCCGATGAACTGGCGGTGACGCCGGCGGCCGTCGGGCAGCAGATCCGCGCGCTGGAAGACCTGCTGGGCGTGGTCCTGTTCCGCCGCACGTCCAAGGGCCTGGAACTCACCGACGAGGCGCTGGCCGGGCTGGACGCGATCCGCGAGGGCTTCCTGCGCTTTGAGGAAGGCGTGCAGGCGATGCAGGCCGGGCAATCGAGCCATGTCTATACCATCGCCTGCCCGCGCGACGTGTTCGCCGCCTGGCTTTCCCCGCGCCTTGCCACCTTCCGCGCCGGCAACGACCAGTTGCGCTTCGCGCTGGTGGGGGGTGATGCCGACATCGATTTCACCGAAGCCAATCTCGATCTCGCCGTGCGCTGGGCCGAAGGGCCGGGCGATCTGGAAGGGATCGCGCTGGGGGAGGCGGCGGTGATCGTCGTGACGGCCGTCGGCAGCGATGGCGGTGACGCGCCGTGGATCGGCTGGCCGGGCGATCCCGCGCCGGGCGGGGAGGGTGCGGAGGTGGCATTTTCCGTCGGCGATGCCGGCACCGCGATCAGCGCCGCCGCTGCCGGACTGGGCAAGGCGCGCGTGCCGGTGCTGCTGGCGCAGACGGCCGTTGCCGAAGGGCGCGTCGCCGCCGTGGGCGAAGCCGAGCCAAGCCGGCGCGGATACTGGCTGGTCGCACCGCTGCCGCAATGGCGCCAGAAGAAGGTCAAGGCGCTGATCGCCGCGCTGACGGACTGATCCGCGCGAGGCTCCAAGCCTGCTGTGCCTCAGTGATCGACGATGATGCGCGGCGTGCCCGGCGGCAGCAGACGGCGGAACAGCCGTCCCTTCTCGCTGAACAGCACCAGCATCAGCGCCAGGATGCCGGCGGCCAGGAACGAGATCGCGAGCGGGCGGGCGGTGCCGTCGAACGCCTGCCCGATTATCATGCCGATGAACGAGCCGAGCGCCATGCGCATGAACGCTTGGACCGAACTCGCCGCGCCCGCGATCTTGGCGAAGGGCTGGAGCGCGATCGAGCTGAAATTGGCGCCGACGAAGCCCATCAGGCACATGTTCATCGCGATCAGCGGCATGAACTGCCACAGCGTCTGGTGCGGACGCGTGGCGAAATACACCTGCAGGCAGCTTACGCCGATATAGACGAACAGCGCGGTGTGCGACACGCGCCGCGCGCCGAACCGTTCGACGATGCGCGAGTTGGAGAAACTGGCGCAGGCCATCGTCACCGCCGTCGCCCCGAACAGCAGCGGGAAGGCGCTACCCGCGCCGAAGTGTTCCGCGACAAGCTGCTGCGAGGAATTGATATAGCCCAGCAGCGCGCCGAACATCAGCGATCCGCCCAGGACATAGCCGATCGACGCCCGGTTCGAGGCGGCGGCGATCATGTTCACCGCGATTGCCGCTGGATTGATCGGCTGCCGGAATTCCGGCCGCAGCGTCTCGTCGAGCCGAAGGGCGACCCACAGCGCGACCAGTGCGGCCATCACCGCCAGCATGATGAAAATCCAGCGCCATCCTGCGAACAGCAGCACGAACTGCCCGACGCTGGGCGCCAGCATCGGCACGACCATGAACACCACGGAGATCGTCGACAGCATCCGCGCCATGCGATCGCCGCTGTGGCGATCGCGGATGATCGCGCCGGGCAGCACCGTCACGCCCGAACTGCCGACCGCCTGCAGCGCGCGCAGCACCAGCAGCGTATCGAAATCGCGGGCCATCGCGCAGGCCAGCGAAAACACGATGTACAGGCCCAGGCTGGTCAACACCACGGGGCGCCGTCCGAAGCGGTCCGCCAGCGTGCCGGGCAGCAGCGCACCCACGCCGGCGGCGAGCAGGAACACGCCGACCACCAGTTGCCGTCGGTTGGGATCGGTCACGTTCAGGTCGTGCGCGATCTGGCCCAGCGCCGGCAGCATGCCGTCGATCGCCAGCGCCTGCAGGGCCATCAGCATGGCCATCATCGCCACGAATTCGCGTCCCCTTGGCGTTCCCGTCGTTTCCTCTGGCTGGTGGTGGTTCTCGCTGGTCATTGAAATCGGGGTAGTCCGTTCGGGGGATTCACCCCAACCCTTTATGCCCTGGGGCGAAATAGGCTAGCCTGCAAATCATGGAACCAGCGCGAAACGATCCCGGCGAGGAAGAGTCCGGCGACGGGCTGCGCAAGATCATCCATGTCGACATGGATGCCTTCTATGCCAGCGTCGAACAGCGCGACGAGCCTTCCCTCAAGGGCAAGCCGGTGGCGGTCGGCGGTTCGTCGGAGCGTGGAGTGGTCGCGGCGGCAAGCTACGAGGCGCGGGTATTCGGCGTGCGCTCCGCCATGCCGTCGGTGCGCGCGGCGCGGCTGTGCCCGGGCCTGATCTTCCGCAAACCCCGCTTCGATGTCTATCGCGGCGTGTCGCAGCAGATTCGCGCGATCTTCCAGGACTACACGCCGCACGTCGAGCCGCTGTCGCTGGACGAGGCCTATCTCGACGTGACCGACGACATTCGCGGGATCGGTTCCGCCACGCGCATCGCCGAACTGATCCGCCAGCGCATCCGCGCGGAAACCGGGCTGACCGCGAGCGCGGGGGTATCGTACAACAAGTTCCTGGCCAAGCTGGCGAGCGACCAGAACAAGCCCGACGGCCTGTGCGTGATCCGGCCGGGCGAGGGCGCGGCCTTCGTCGCCGGACTGCCGGTGCGCCGTTTCCACGGCATCGGCCCGCGCGGCGCGGAGAAGATGGCGGGGCTGGGGATCGAAACGGGCGCGGACCTGCTGGCGAAGGACCTGGCGTTTCTGCGGAGCCACTTCGGCAGCCTGGCGGATTACCTCTATCGCGCCGCGCGCGGGATAGACCTGCGCCGGGTGCGCGCCGACAGGCCGCGCAAATCGGTGGGCGGCGAGCGGACGTTCGATCGTGACCTGTCTTCCGGGCCTGCCTTGCGGGAGGCGCTGGAGCGGATCATCGACATCGTGTGGGACCGTATCGAACGGGCGGGCGCGCAGGGCCGAACAGTCACGCTCAAGATGAAGTCCATCGATTTCACCAGTATGACGCGGGCGAAATCGTCGCCGCGCCCGGTGGCGGACAAGACCGTGTTCGCCTCCATGGCGCGCGACCTGCTGGAAGCCGTGCTGCCGCTGCCGCAACCGATCCGGCTGATGGGCCTCACGCTCTCCGCGCTGGAAGGCGATCACGACGATGATGATGACGAGGTGCCGTCGGGGGAGGCGGGGCGGCAGCAGGCCGAATTGCCGTTTTGAGGGGGTGTAGAACGGTCAACTGGATCGGGCTGTCGCCAAATCCCATATCCCGCTCGTCCTGTGCTTGCCGAAGGACACGCGCATTGCTGGCCCTCGCCGTCTAGAACCAGCTCCGGACGCCGATCGCCAGGCTGACCGTTGAGGCTCTTTCGCCGGCCAACGCGCCAAGGCGGGCGGTTTCGCCGAGTCGGCGTTCCCAGTGGACGCCGATGTAGGGCGCAAGCTGGCGGGTAATCTGGTAGCGCAGCCGCGCCCCGGCTTCGAGCCGGTCGAAGCCTGCGCCGGTGCGCAGTTCGGGCACGTCCCGGAACGCGGCGTCGAGTTCCAAGGCGGGCTGGAGGATGAGGCGGTTGGTCAGCCGCAGGTCGTAGCTGCCTTCGACGCGGGCGTGGACATCGCCCTTGTCCGAGACCAGCAACTGCGCCTCCACATCGAACCAGTAGGGGGCCAGGCCGTCTATCCCGAACGTGGCATACGTGCGCTGCGGGCCGGGCTGGAAATCGTGGCGCACGCCGGCTTCCAGGTTGAAATAGGGCGCGATGGCGTGGCGCCAGAGGGCGCGCAGTTCGATCCGCTCCGCCGTTTCGCCGAACGCGCCTTCGCCTTCGCTGGCGATCACCAGCTTGTCGAGATCGGCGCCGATCCAGGCCTCGCCCTGCCAGCCATAGCCGTCGCGGCCCCGGACGGCGCGGTATTCCAGCCGGTCGACGATCAGCGCGTTGCCGAAGAAGCGGCCTTCCCTTGCCAGATCGGCACGCGCGGCGGCCATGCGCGCGGGATCGAAGAAGCGGTCGGCCGGATGGTCGGTGGGGACGGGGGGAGGCGGTGCGTCGCCGGGCGTGTCGGCATCGTCTTCATCCGAGGCGGGCATGGCGTGCCCCGCGTGCGGATCGCTCTGCTCCATGCCCTGCATCGGGTGGCCCGAATGATCCATGGCGCCCATGTCGTGTCCCGCGTGAACATCCTGGGCGTGCGCATCCTGTGCGTGGGCGGGCGTGGCCTGCGTGAACGTGGCTGCGACGGCGAGCACGAGGGGCAATGCGCGCACGGTCACGCCTCCCCTTCGCGGCGCACGGTGACGACGCGCATCATCCCCGCGTGCATGTGCAGCAGCATGTGGCAATGAAACGCCCAGTCGCCTTCGGCATCGGCGGTCAGGTCGAACGCAACCTTGCCGCCCGGCAGGACGTTGACGGTATGCTTGCGCGGCCGGTGCCCCGGATCGCCGGTGACCAGTTCGAAGAAATGGCCGTGCAGGTGGATCGGGTGCGGCATCATCGTGTCGTTGATCAGGGTAACGCGCACCCGCTCGCCGAGCCGGAACGGGATGGGCTTCGCGCCGCCCGAGATCGTCTCGCCGTCGATCGACCACATGTAGCGTTCCATGTTGGCGGTGAGGTGGACCTCGATTTCTCGCGAGGGCGTGCGTTGATCGGGGTTGGCATCCCGCGCACGCAAGTCCGCATAGGTGAGGACGCGGTGGTCCACCTCCTCCAGGCCGGTGGGGCGGTCGGCCAGCCGGTCCACCGGCATCGGCGCGATCATGGCAACGCCCGGCCCCATCTTCACCGACGGCGCGTTGGCGCCATCGCGCATGGCCATCGAATGGTGCATTTCGCCCATGCCCTTCATATCCATGCCCATATCGCGCATGGTGAGGACCGGGCGGGAGCGGATCGGCGGGATCGGGGCCGCCATCCCCGGCTTGGTGGCCAGCGTGGCGCGGACCTGCCCGCTGCGGTCCAGCGCCTCGGCCACGATCGCGTGCGGGCCGGCGCCTGCGGGTGTGACGATCACGTCGTAGGTTTCGGCGATAGCGATCTGGATTTCATCGGTTTCCACCGGCTGCACGTCCAGTCCGTCGGCGGCGATCACCGTCATGGACAGACTGGGGATGCGCAGGTTGAAGTTGGTCATGGCCGATGCATTGATCACGCGCAGCCGCACCCGTTCGCCCGGTGCATAGAGCGCGGTCCAGTTCGCCGCGCTGTCGTGCCCGTTGACAAGGTAGCTGTAGGTGCTGCCGGTGACGTCGGAAATGTCGGTCGGGTCCATGCGCATTCCCGCCCAGGCGAACCGTTCCTTCGCGCTCTGGTCGCGCCCGGCGAGCAGGCCGGACAGCGTCTGCTTGCGCATGTTGAACGTGCCGCTCATCGCCTTCAGCTGCCGCATTATCTCGTGCGGGTGCAGCGGGCTCCAGTCGGCCAGCATGAGCACGTATTCGCGGTCGTATGAGGCGCTGGAAGGCGTGGCGGGGTCGATCACGATCGGGCCGTAGAGCCCGACGGCCTCCTGCATCCCCGAATGGCTGTGATACCAGTAGGTGCCGGCCTGCCGGACCGGGAATTCATAGGTGAACGTCTCGCCCGGATCGATGCCGGGGAAGCTGAGGCCGGGCACGCCGTCCATCTGGAACGGCACGAGCAGCCCGTGCCAGTGGATCGAGGACGGCTCCCGCAACCGGTTGGTCACGTCGATCCGCACTGTCTGCCCTTCGCGCAGGCGGATCAGCGGGCCGGGAATGGAGCCGTTGATGCTGACGGCGGCAGCCGAACGCTTCCCCACCGCAAATCGGCTTTCCCCGATGGTCAGTGCGATCCGCTCACCGCTGAGCGCATCGCCGATGCCGGCTACCGCATCGGGGCCGGTGACCATGCCGTGATGGCCGCCGTTCGCGCCACGCGCCCACGCGGGGAACAACGGGGCGAGCGTGGCGGACAGCGCCAGCGCGCCTTGTCCCATCAGCAGGCGGCGGCGGTTGAAAACAATCGGTTGAACCATGGATTGGCAGATAGGCGCTGCTGGCCGAGGTCGTCCAGCGGCGGAATGCGCGCCACGGAAACGGACGCGCGGTTTACAGGCTTTCGCGCCAGCGGGCGAGACGGGTGACGGCTTCTTCCAGCATCGCCGCCGGCTTGCAGTGGCACAGGCGCAGGATCGTGGTGGGGCCGCCGGGGCCTTCCCACAGCGCGGAGAGCGGGATCGAGGCGACGCCCGCCTCGCGCACTGCGCGCTCGCTGAAGGTGCGATCGTCGAGCGCGATGCCCGAGGCGGCAAGGTCGATACAGGCGAACCAGGTTGCCGCGTTGTCGAGCACTACGAAGCCTTCACGGCGCAGGCCGTCGATCAGCACGGCGCGCGAGGCGCCCCAGCTGGCCTGACGCCCGGCGGCGATGGCGGGATCGGCGAGCGCTTCGGCCAGCGCCCACTGGAGCATCGGCGGTGTGGTGAAGGTCAGGAACTGGTGCGCGCGGCCCAGCACGGCGGCCATGGCCGGCGCGGCGACCATCCAGCCGACTTTCCAGCCGGTGGCGCCGAAGATCTTGCCGGCCGATCCGATCTTGATCGTGCGCTCCGCCATGCCGGGCAGGGCCAGCAGCGAACGGTGCGCCTTTCCGTCGAATCGCACGTTCTCCCAGACCTCGTCGCAGATCGCGATGAGGTCATGGCTCACGCATAGCTCCGCCAGTATGGCGAGCTCCGCGTCGGACGCCACGGTGCCGGTGGGGTTGAGCGGGTCGTTGAGAACGAGCGCGCGGGTGCGGGGCGTGATCGCGGCGGCGATGGCCTCGTGCGGATAGCGCCAGTGCGGCGGGCGCAGCGGAACGAACACCGGTATGCCGCCGGCGCGGCGCACCAGCGGCGCATAGGCGTCGTAAGCCGGGGCGAACAGGATCACCTCGTCGCCGGGGGTGACCACGGCCAGGACCGAGGCGGCTACGGCTTCGGTCGCGCCGGAGGTGACGATCACGTTGTCACGGGCAAGGGACAGCCCTTGGGCACGAGCATAGAAGCCGGCCACCGCATCGCGCAGTTCGGCAAGGCCTGCCATCGGCGGATACTGGTGCGAGCGCTCGCGCGTGGCGCGGACGACGGCCTCGACCAGTTCGGGCGGCGGCGCATCGTCCGGAAAGCCCTGGCCCAGATTGATTGCGCCCCGTTCGCGGGCAAGGCCCGACATATGTTCGAAGATGGTGACGGGCATTCCGGTATAGACCGGGCTGAGGCGTTGCGCGGGCGTGGTCATCGCCGGTCCGTCTAGCTTGGAGGCGCGGCGGAAGAAAAGCGCCCTTTCAATGAAAATCGCGCGAACGCGGCAGGATGCGGACATCGCGCGGGTGCTGCCGCGAGGAACCGGGGGGATGGGGCATCACGGGCCGGACAGCCTCGTCGGCGCGGGAAGGCGGGCCAAGCGCGGTCTGCGTTTCGGACAGGTGGGCGAGCATTGCCGTCACGTCCGTCACCCGGCTGGCCATCAGATGCACGACGCCTTCCTTGCTGCGCTGGATTTCGCCCGCGATCACCATCAGCCGCGCGGCCATGACGGCGCGGCGCTGCTTCTCGAAATCGCGCGCCCACAGCAGCGCGTTGACGATCCCGGTCTCGTCCTCGATCGTGATGAACACCGCGTTGCCCTTGCCCGGCCGCTGGCGGACCAGCACCGCGCCCGCGCAGCGCACGCGCGTGCCGTCCTTCGCGGCGTTGACATCGGCGCAGGAAAGCACGCCCCGCCGGGCAAAGCGGGCGCGCAGGAACTGCATGGGATGCCCTTTCAGCGACAGGCGGTGCGTCTGGTAATCGGCCGCCACTTCTTCTGAAAGCGGCAGCGCGGGTAGGGCGGGATCGCGTTCGCGGCCCAGTTCGGGCGCGTCCATCGCGGCGAACAGCGGAAGCTGCACCGGCGGCATCCGGCGTACTTCCCATCCCGCTTGGCGCCGGCCATGGCCCAGCGAACCGAGCGCATCGGCGTCGGCCAGCAGATGCAGCGCGCGGGGCGGCAGATCGGCGCGGTGGGCCAGCGTCTCGATCGAAACGAACGGCGCATCGCCGCGCACGCGGGAAATCGCCTCGGCCCAGTCCTGCCGGAAGCCGTCGATCTGGCGCAGGCCCAGCCGCAGCGTGCGTGTGCCTTCCAGCGTATTGTCCCACGCGCTGGCACCCACGTCGATCGGGTGGACGGTAACGCCGTGTTCCCGCGCATCGCGCACGATCTGCGCGGGGGCATAGAAGCCCATCGGCTGGCTGTTGAGCAGCGCGCAGGCGAAGACCGCCGGATAGTGGCATTTCAGCCAGGCGGAGACATAGGCGAGCGAGGCGAAGGCCTGCGCGTGGCTTTCGGGAAAGCCATAGTCGCCGAAGCCCTTGATCTGTTCGAAGCAGCGTTCGGCGAAATCGCGTTCGTAGCCGCGCCGAACCATGCCTTCGACCAGCTTCTCCTCGTAGTTGTGGATCGTGCCGTTGCGGCGGAACGTGGCCATGGCACGGCGCAGGCCATCGGCTTCGGCCGGGGAGAACCCGGCGGCGACGATAGCGAGCTTCATCGCCTGTTCCTGAAACAGCGGCACGCCCAGCGTCTTGCCCAGCACTTCGCGCAACTCGCCCGGCGGGCCGGGGAAGACGACGGCCTCCTCGCCGTTGCGCCGCCGCAGGTAAGGGTGGACCATGCCGCCCTGGATCGGCCCCGGCCGCACGATGGCGACCTGGATGACAAGGTCATAGAGGGTGGCCGGCCTCATCCGGGGCAGCATGGCGATCTGCGCGCGGCTTTCGACCTGGAAAGTGCCGATGCTGTCTCCCTTCTGGAGCATGGCATAAGTCGCGCGGTCGTCCTGTGGCACGGTATCCAGCCGGTGATCGCCCAGATCCCACTGGCGCATCAGATCGAAGCTCTTGCGGATGCAGGTGAGCATCCCGAGCGCGAGGACATCGACCTTCATGATCTGCAGTTCGTCGATGTCGTCCTTGTCCCATTCGATGAAGGTGCGGTCGGGCATCGCCGCATTGTGGATCGGCACCAGTTCGTCGAGCCGGCCCTGCGTCAGCACGAAGCCGCCGACGTGCTGCGACAGGTGGCGCGGGAACTGGAGGATCTGGCCAACCAGATCGCGCAGGCGGGCGAGTTCGGGATTGGCGGCATCGAAGCCGGCTTCGCCCAGCCGGGCCTCGGGCAGTTCCTCACCACCCCAGCTTCCCCAGATCGTGCCCGAGAGCCGCGCGGTCACGTCCTCGGTCAGCCCCAGTGCCTTGCCGACTTCGCGGATCGCGCTGCGCTGGCGATAGTGGATCACCGTGGCGGCGATGCCGGCGCGGTCACGGCCGTAGCGTTCGTAGATATACTGGATCACTTCCTCGCGCCGCTCGTGCTCGAAATCGACGTCGATGTCGGGCGGCTCGTTGCGGTTCTCGGACAGGAAGCGCGAGAACAGCAGCTTTTCTTGCACCGGATCGATCGGCGTCACGCCCAGCAGGTAGCAGACCAGCGAATTGGCCGCGCTGCCGCGCCCCTGGCACAGGATCGGCGGGTCGAGGCTGCGGGCATGGCGCACCACGTCGTGCACGGTCAGGAAGTAATAGGCATAGGCGCGCTCGCGGATCAGGCGGAATTCCTCGTCCAGCGTGCGGCGGTAGGCGTCGGGCAGGCCATCGGGGAATTTCCGCATGGCCGCCTCGTGGACCAGATGTTCCAGCCAGGCCTGCGGTTCCCAGCCTTGGGGGACGGGTTCGTGCGGGTATTCGTAGCGCAGGTCGTTCAGCGTGAAGGCGATGCAAGCGAACAGGTCGCGCGTCGCCGCCAGCGCGTGCGGACAGGCCTGGAACAGGCGGGCCATCTCCATCGGTGGCTTGAGATGCCGTTCGCCATTGGCGGCCAGCAGGCGCCCGGCGGTCTGCAATGTCCGCCCTTCGCGGATGCAGGTCAGCACATCGTGCAGCGGCCGCGTGGCCGCCGTGGCGTAAAGCGCATCGTTGCTGGCGATCGGCGGAACGCCGGTTTCCGCGGCCAGCGCCATGCGCCGCGCCAGCAGCCGCGCGTCGCGCCCGCCGCGGGGCATGGTGACCGCCAGCCACAGATGCGGCGTCGCCTGGCGCAGCGTGCGCAGCAGCGCGGCATCGCCGTCCATCGCGATCAGCGCCATATCCTCGCAATGGTCCAGAAGGTCGGCCAGGGTCAGGTGGCACGATCCCTTTTCGGCGCGGCGGTTGCCGACCGTCAGCAGGCGGGTCAGCCGGCCCCAGCCGTGCCGTGTGGTGGGATAGGCGACCACGTCGGGCGTGCCATCGGCAAAGACCAGCCGCGCGCCGACGATCAGGTGGAAGCCGCCGCCCGGCCCGCCGACCTGCTTCCATGCGCGATGGGCGCGGACCACACCGGCCACGGTATTGCGATCGGCGATGCCGATGCCGGCCATGCCGAGCGCGTGCGCCTGCCCCACCATGGCTTCGGCCGACGAGGCGCCACGCAGGAAGCTGAAATTGCTGGCCGCGACCGGTTCGGCGAAAAAGGGCGGCGCGGTCATGCGAACAGCCCGTGCAGGAACCAGCGCGGGTCGCCTTTCTCGTCGAACAGGCCGTGGCGGAACATCCAGTAGCGCCGGCCTTCGCTATCCTCGATCCGGTAATAGTCGCGCGTGAGGCCGCCCAGCCGCCCGAGGTGCCCGTCCTGCCGCCGCCACCATTCGGGCGCGATCCGCTCCGGGCCTTCCGCCAGGCGCACCTCGTGGACCTTGCGCCGCCAGCGGAAGCGCTGCGGCGGTCCGTCCGGCACGCCGGCGATCACGGCGACCGGCTGGGGCGGATCGAACAGGGTGAGGGGGCGGAGCGCGACGTCGATCCCCGACAGGGAGGGCCATGTCGGAGTCGGGGCCGATGCCGTGCTTTCGATGGCGGGGCGCAGGCTTTGCGCGGCTTCGGGGATATGGGTGTCGGCGGGATGCAGGCGCGTGACCCGGTCCGCGCCGAGCCGCACGCTGAGCCGATCGATCAGGGCATCGAGGGTGTCGTCCGCCGCCGCGCGCCCGCCTTCCAGCGTATCCTGCCGGGGCGCGAGCGGCTCCACGCGGGGAACGTCGAGCAGGATCGCGTCGAAGCCGAAACCGGGATCGAGCGGATCGGCCAGGGTATCGATCCGCTCGCGCATCAGGCGCAGCACCGTGGCGGGATCGCGCACCGGGTTGCCGGTATCGATCGCAAGGTGCCGCCGCGCGCCGTCGCTGCGCTCCAGCGTGACCGTGAACCGGCGCCCGCCCGCGTGCCGCTGCTCCATCTGCCGCGCCGCCTGCCGCAGCAGGTCCTCGATCACCTCCAGCGCATCGTCGCTGCGGGTCAGCGGCTCGGCGAAGCGGGCCTCGGCCCGGACCGGGACAGGGGGCAGGCGCGGGGCGACAGGGCTGGCCGTTTCGCCCAGCAGCTGCCGCAGACGCATGACCGCGCTTTCGCCGAAGCGCGCCGCCAGCCCCGCCTGTGGCCGTCGGGCCAGATCGCCGATCGTGCGCAGCCCCGCGCGGCGCAGCGCGGTCAGGGCATCATCGGGCAGGTCGAGCGCGCTGACGGGCAGGGCGTGGATGTCGCCCTTGTTCTCGTCAACGCCATGCCGGGCCAGCGCCCGCGCGGCCATGGCGTTGCCGGCGAAAGCGTGGCGGGTGGTGGCCTGTGTCGCACTCAGGACGCGGCGCGCCAGCGCGTCCTCTCCGCCGAACAGGTGCGCGCAGCCGGTCACGTCGAGAATCAGCCCGTCGGGCGGATCGGGCGTGACGACCGGGGTGAAGCGCAGCATGGCGCGGGCCAGCCGCTCCAGCGCCTGCCGTTCGGCGGCGGGATCGCACGGCAGCGTGGCCAGCGTGGGGCAGCGCGCCCGTGCGTCCGCCAGCGTCATCCCGGCGGAAAGACCGGCCGCGCGGGCATGGCTGTCCACTTGCGCCAGGCGCAGGGCGTTGCCCGTGCGCATGACCAGCGCGAACGGCTCAGGCGGCGCGGGGAGGGACGAAGCCGCCGCTTCCCGCGCTCGCTCGCACGCCAGGTACGGGAACCACAGCGCCAGACAGCGCCGGTCCGTGATGGAGGGCGCGCTCCGCTTCCCGGAAGGTTCCATGATCCGCATTCCATTCCAGCCGCCAGCGCAGGCCCCCCATGCCGCCGCGCTGGCGCAACAGTTCCGCTTCGATGGCCGGCCAGCCCGGTGCGCCTGCCTCCAGCGCCGTGGAAGGCGCGCTGGTGATGGCCCAGCGGGTGCGCGCCGCGCTGGGGCGGGGCGGGGCATCGCCGCGTAGCACGATCACTCCCTTGCCATCCTGTTCCGCCGCCAGCGCCAGGCGCCGGCTGGTGGTGAGGTCGTAGCGCGCCAGCCGGCCCTGCGTTTGCAGCAGGACCGTGCCGACGCCGGGGCAGCGGGCCGCTTCCAGCCCGGCGCGCAGCAGGTCCAGCTCGCTGGCCGTACGCACGATTACCAACTGCTCTGGCGCAAGGCCCAGGGCCGCTAGCCCTTCCGCGCAAGGCAGGACGGGAAAGGTCGCGGGGCCGGGGCCGCCGATCAGGAAGATCGCCTGCCCGTGCCTTTCATGCTCGCCCTTTCCACGCACAGCCGCCGACAGGGCAAAGGCCATGGCCGCCGCCCAGTCTTCCGGCGCGGCGTGGATTTCATGCAGCCCACCCGCATCGAGCGGCGGCATCCGTGCGGAAACCCGTTCCCTTGCCCCGGGCCGCAGGGGCCGGCCGAGTGGAAAGACGTTGCCAGTCATACTCCGAATCACATAGTTGTTCTCTTTATGTTCCAACTTTGAGGGGGATTTGTCCATCGCCGATGATGGAGTGGGGACGAACGTCTAAAGCAGCGCCCAGCCGGCCAGCGCCGCAGCCGATGCCACCAGCGAAGCGGCGAGCGGCAAGGCGGCGCGCACGCCGCCGGCGCGCCAGCCGATTACCGCGGTCATGCCGGCCTTGACCGCGGTATTGGCCAGGATCGGGGCGGACAGGACAAGACCGGCGGTGCGTCCGTCCAGCGCGTCTGCGGGAAGGTTGGCGAGCGTCAGCACGGCCGCGTCCACGTCGGACACGCCGATCAGCCCCAGCACCACCGCGATGCCGCTGCTGCCGAAGCGGGACAGCGCCCAACGCGCCGCCAGCGACAGCACGGCGACCAGACCCGCCAGCAGCAGGGCAGGGGCAAAGCTGAGCGGATTGCCCAGCGTTACTTCCCCGGTTCGCGTTTCCTGTCCGCGCCAGGCGATCAGCGCCAGCAGCCCGGCAACGAGCGTGGCAGGCGCCATGGCTACCGCAAGCGAGGGCAGGGCACGCGGCACGAGTGCCAGCACCAGCAGTTGCACGCGCACGAACATGACGATGGAAGCCAGCGCGATTCCGGCGGTCAGGGCCCCGCGCGCTTCGGGTTCGGAACGCAAACGGCGCGCATATTCCGCCGTCACCGCCGTCGACGAGACGATGGCCCCGGTCAGCGCGACGAACAGGATGCCGCGATTGGTCCCGTAGCGCCGCGTCACGACATAACCCGCGAACGACAGGCCGGTCACGAAGACCACGACCAGCCAGATACGGCGCGGGTTCCACGCCTCGTAGGGGCCATAGGCAGCATCCGGAAGCAAGGGGAGCACGACCAGCGCGACCAGTACGAAGCGGGCGGCCGCCTCCACCTCCTCGGCGTTCAGGCCCCTGAGCAGCGCATGCATCGATTGCCGGCCACTTAGGATCGCGAACATCGCTGCCGCCGCGCCGAGCGCCACGGTCGGCGAAATACGCACCGCGACCAGCCCAACGCCGAATGTCAGCATCGCCGCGATCGTCGTCGTGGCGGACAGCCGGTTTTCGCGCATGGTGCGGACATAGCCGACGACAAGGACCGCCAGCGTGCCGAGGCCGATGACCGCAGCCAGGCCATCGCCCAGCAATCCCGCGATGCCGCCCAGCAGACCGATAAGCCCGAACGTGCGGAACCCCGCGACCCGGTTGCCTTCGCCTTCTGCGCGCTGGCTGAAGCCGCGTTCGATCCCCACCAGCAGCCCGGCGGCAACCGCGGCAAGCAGGCCGATGAGGGAAGACGGCGCCGCCATCAACGGGTCAGACGCTCGCGCCCACCAGTCGGCCGATCCCGGCGGTAATGGCCATGGCCAGCGCCCCCCAGAATACCACGCGCAAGACCGGCCGCGCCGGGCTGGCCCCGCCCGCCCGCGCACCGATCCAGCCGAGCAGGGCGAGGAACAGGATCGACCCCACCGCTTCGCCCGCCACGGTCACGCCTGCGGGCAGAATGGCGGCAAGGATAACCGGCAGCAGCGCTCCGGCGGTGAAGGTCGCCGCAGAGGTGAAGGCAGCCGTGACCGGGCGCGCGGTCGTCAGTTCGGTGATGTGCAGTTCGTCGCGGGCATGGGCGCCCAGGGCATCGCGCGCCATCATCTGCGCGGCGACGCTGCGCGCCAGATCGGGTTCCACCCCGCGTTCGACATAGAAGCCGGCCAACTCATCGAGTTCGGCTTCGGACTGGGTCGCCAGTTCCTGCCGTTCGCGATCCAGGTCGGCGCGTTCGGTGTCGGACTGGGAACTGACAGAGACATATTCGCCAGCGGCCATCGACATCGCCCCGGCGACCAGCCCGGCGATTCCCGAAACCAGCAGCGAGGAGCGTGAAGCGCCCGATGCCGCCACGCCGATGATCAGGCTGGCGGTGGAGACGATGCCGTCGTTGGCGCCCAGCACGGCCGCGCGCAGCCAGCCGATCCGGGCGACGAGATGGCTTTCGCGATGATGTGGCATCAGGGGACGGCGCAAGGCGGTTCCTTTCCTTTGGTTGCGACGGTCTTACACCGCCATGAAGGGGCGTGCCACGTCGCATCCGTCCTATAACCCCAGGTTATAGAGGGCGTCCCTCTTTGGGCTTGGCGATAGCGTCACAACCCGCGAAACCGATCGCGAACCGAACGAGGAAACAGCATGATCCCCGGCCCCTATCTGGTCTATCTTGGCGCGGTTACCGATCCGCTGGCGGCCAAGACGGCGCGTGGCATCGCGTTCTGGCGTCCCGGCCTGGCGATTGCCGAAATGGCCGAACCGGGCTGCCCGGTCACGGTGGGCCTGCCCCGGATGAGCCTTGCCGAAGCCGTGGCGGCCGGCGCGCGGACGGCGGTGCTGGGCTATGCCAATGCCGGCGGGGTGATGGACGCGGGAACGGTGGCCTTCTGCCTGGAAGCCCTGGGCGCGGGGCTGCATGTCGCCTCGGGCCTGCACGCCCGCCTTGCCGGCAATCCGGCGATACGGGCCGCGGCGGAAACCGCCGGGCTTTCGCTGTTCGACGTGCGCGAACCGCCCGCTTCGCTCCCGCTCGGCACCGGGCGCAGGCGCGCGGGGAATCGGCTGCTGACGGTGGGAACCGATTGCGCGGTCGGCAAGATGTATTCCACGCTGGCGATCGAGCGCGAATTGCGCCGCCGGGGCGTTGCGGCCGATTTCCGCGCCACGGGGCAGACCGGCATCCTGATCGCCGGGTCGGGCGTGCCGATCGATGCGGTGATCGCCGATTTCATCGCCGGGGCCGCCGAATGGCTTTCGCCCGACCGCCACGATGGCGGCTGGGATCTGATCGAGGGGCAAGGGTCGCTGTTCCATCCCTCCTATGCGGGCGTTTCGCTGGGCCTGCTGCACGGCGCGCAGGCGAGGGCGCTGGTGCTGTGCCACGAGGCGGGACGCGAGACGATCCGCCACGCCGGGGACTATCTGGTGCCGGTGCTGGCCGAATGCCTGGCGCGCAATCTGGAAGCGGCGCGCCTGACCAGCCCGGACGTGATCGCGGTGGGCGTCGCGGTCAACACGTCGGCGCTGCCAGCGCAGGAAGCACAGGCATACTGCCGGCGCGTGGAGGATAAACTGGGTCTTCCGTGCCAGGACCCGGTGGCGATGGGTGTGGAGCGGATCGTGGATCGGCTGCTGGCATGTTGCGCAGCGTAGATATTCGCGTCGAATGCTGGCCCTTGCGCGCGCCGTTCCGGATAGCGCGGGGCGCGCGCACGGACATCGCGGTGGCGGTCGTCACGATCGGCGAAGGGAGCGTGGCCGGGCGGGGCGTTGTCGGTCGGGGCGAGGGCACGCCGTCCGCCCGCTACGGCGAGACGCCGGAATCCGTGCGTATGCAGATCGAAGCCGCGATACCGGCGCTGCAGGCCGGTTGCGACCGCGCGGCGCTGCGCACGCTGATGCCGCCCGGCAGCGCGCGCAATGCGATCGATGCCGCGCTGTGGGATCTGGAAGCGCGCCAGGCCGCATGCATCGCGCCCGCGCTTCCGCCCCTGGTCAGCGCGCAAACCGTGTCAATCGACCGGCCCGGGGCAATGGCGCAAGCCGCGCGCAGGCTGGCGCGGGCGCAGCTGGTCAAGGTCAAGCTCGATGCCGCCGATCCGGAAGCCTGCCTGCGCGCGGTGCGGTGCAGCCTGCCGGACACGACGCTGATCGTCGATGCCAACGAAGCCTGGACGATGCCGCTGCTGGTGGCGATGCAGCCGGTGCTGGCGGAACTGGGCATTGCGTTGCTGGAACAGCCGTTGCCGGCCGGGCAGGATGGCGCGTTGGCAGACTTCACGGCGCAGGTGCCGATCTGTGCCGACGAATCTTGCCACGTCGCTGCCGATATCCCTCGGTTGCGCGGGCTTTACCGGTTCGTGAACATCAAGCTCGACAAGACTGGCGGACTGACCGAGGCGCTGGCGCTGTACGACGCGGCGCGGGCCGCAGGCTTGGGCGTGATGGTCGGCTGCATGCTGGCGACCTCGCTCGGCATCGCGCCGGCGCTGCGGATCGCCGCACGCGCCGATTTCGTCGATGTCGATGGCCCGTGGTGGCTGCTTGAGGACCGGTCGGGCGGGTTGCGCGTGCTGGACGATGGTGTTGTCGTACCACCGCAGCCGGGCTTCTGGGGCGGTATTGCCTGAGGATCGGGCTTGCCAGGCGCGGACGTGCCCATAAGGTCGCCGCATGATCAGCCTGCGGCATATCGAGGTGTTCCACGCCGTCTATCAGACCGGATCGCTCAGCGGCGCGGCGCGGTTGCTGGGCGTGTCGCAGCCATCGGTGGGCAAGGTGCTGCGCCACGCCGAAACGCGGCTGGGCTTCGCGCTGTTCCGCGTGGTCAAGGGGCGGCTGGTGCCGACCGACGAGGCGCACGAACTGTTCGCGGATGCCATCGCGGTGCGGCACAGCGTGGACATGCTGCGCGAATCCGCCCGCAACCTGCGCCGGATCGAGCAAGGCCGGCTGCGCGTGGCGATGATCCATTCGCTGGGGCTGGAGGTGGTTCCCGATGCGGTGGCCGCGTTCGCCGCGCGGCATCCTGGCGTTTCGATCGATTTGCGGACGCTGCACAGCGAGGAGCTGGTCGAGGCGCTGCAGGCCCGCACCAGCGATATCGTGATCGGCTACGACGCGCCGCGCCACCCCCGGCTGGCGCCCGTCATGCTCGGGACCGGCCAGATCGTGTTGTTGTTTCGCCGGCAGGATATTCCCGATCCTCCGGAGCGGATCGCGCTGGAGGACGTCCGCCACCTGCGCGTGATCGAACTGCTCAACGACGGCACCATCGGCAGGTTGCTGAGCCGTCGGCAGCCCACCGCGGATGACGGCGCCCCGGTGATCCAGACGAAGACCTATTTCGTGGCGGCGGCCCTGGTCGAACGCGGGCTGGGCGTGGCGATCATGGACGAATTCACCGCCCGGGCCTGCGCCAGCGAAGCCATGGATTATCGCCCGTTGAACGAAGCGATGCGCTTTGATGTGATCGCCGCGCATCTCGAAGACCGGCCGCTTTCCACCGATTCGCACCATTTCCTCGAATGTGTCCGGGGTGCCTTGGCCACGCGGTGAGGGCACCTTTGCCCTTGCCTGATGGCCGTTCCTGTGTAGTTTAACTGATCGATTAAAAGAGGGTGGCGGCGCGCGCTGGATCTTGGCCGAACGCCGCGGGGAAAGGGGGGCGTGAAATGTCTATCCTTCTGGACGAGGGACAGCAGGCGATTGCGACGGAATCCCGCCGCGTGCTGGAGGCGCGGTCGGACAAGGGGCGCTTGCTGGGCTTGCTGGAACAGGTGGGCGCTTGCGACGCGGTGTTCCGGGATACGGCGGTGGAGCAGGGCTGGACGGCGCTGGCGATCGCGGAAGAGCATGGCGGGCTTGGCCTTGGCCTGATCGAGCTGGGGCTGGTGGCGCAGGCGGCGGGCGGGGTGATCGCCGGCGCGCCGTTTCTGACGGTGGGCTATGGCGCGGCGCGGGTGCTGGCCGAGGCTGGATCGGCCGAGGTGCAGGCGGCATGGCTCCCCCGGCTGGCGAGCGGCGAAGCGACGGCGACCGTGGCCTTCGCGGAAGGCAACGCACCCCTGCCGCCACGCCCGACCACGACCTTCGCAGGCGGGCGGCTGACCGGCGTGAAGGAAGGCGTGGTGGCGGGGCTTGCCGCGGACATCGCGGTGGTCTGGGCCACGAGCGCGGGCGAGCCCGCGCTGGTGCTCGTCGAACTCTCAGCGGCGACGCGCAACCCGGTGGACGGCTTCGACAACAGCCGCCTCTATGCCGACCTGGCCTTTGCCGAGGCGCCGGCCACGTTGCTCGCGCAGGGCGATGCGGCGCGCGCGCTGGCGCTGGACGTGCTGGCGCGGATGGCGGTGGTGACGGCGCACGAGCAGACCGGCGGGGCCGAGGCGATGCTGACGATCGCGCGCGACTATGCCGTGACGCGCAAGGCCTTCGGCCAGCCGATCGGCGCGTTCCAGTCGGTCAAGCACCGCATCGCCGAGCTTTACGGGCTGGTCGAGATCGCGCGGGCCAACTGCATCCACGCGGCGGCGCTGGCCGATGCTCCTGGCGGGGCGGCCGGCTTCCTGCTCGCGGCGGCCGATGCGCGGATTTCCGCGACCGAGGCCTATGACACCGCCGCGCGCGATTGCGTGCAGATTCATGGCGGGATCGGCGTGACCTGGGAGCAGGGGCTGCACCTGCACATGCGCCGCGCGCGCAGCCTGGCGATCGAGCAAGGCAACCTGCTGTTCTGGGAAGACCTGCTGGTCGATCACCTGACGGGAGAAGTGGCATGAGCGATTACGAAGCCTTCCGCGCCCGCGCCCGCACGTGGCTGCAATCGGTGGCGGGCGAGTTCGGGCGCGAGGCCCGGCGCGGGCTGGACGTGGAGCAGGATCTGGCGCTGGGCCGGCGCTATCTGGCGGCACGGTTCGACGCGGGCTTTGCCGGGATCAACTGGCCCACGGGAATGGGCGGGCAGGGCCTGACCCACATCGAGAAGGTGATCTTCGATACCGAGGAGATGGGCTTCGGGATGCCCACCGCCTATTTCGGCATCTCGCTGGGGATGCCGGTGCCGATCCTGATGCGCTTCTGCGAGGACAAGGCCTTCGTCAAGGAACGGGTGCTCAAGGCGCTGCGCGGCGAGGAGATCTGGTGCCAGCTGTTCTCCGAGCCGGCGGGCGGATCGGATCTGGCTGGCCTGCGCACCCGCGCCGAAGTGGACGGCAACGGCTGGAAGCTGAACGGGCAGAAGGTATGGACCAGCTGGGCGCAATATTGCGACTATGGCGTGATCGTGGCGCGGACCGATCCCACGGTGCCCAAGCACAAGGGGCTGACCTATTACTGGGTGGACATGAAGGCGCCCGGGGTGGAGGTCCGTCCGATCAAGCTCGCGGGCGGGGACAGCCACGTCAACGAGGTGTTCTTCGACGATGTGCGGCTGGAGGACAGCCAGCGGATGAGCCCGGTGGGCGGCGGCTTTGCGGTGGCGATGGCGACGCTGATGATCGAGCGCTACGTGGCGACCGACAGCGGCGGCTTCGGCCCGCATCTCGACCTATTCGTAGACTTGGCGCGCGATGTGGAAGTCAACGGCCGCCCGGCGATCGAGGACGGCCGTGTCCGTTCGCAGATCGCGCGCAACCACGCGATGCGTGCGGGGCTGGAATCGATCACCACGCGCGCGATGCTGATGATGCAGGCGGGGATGGAACCGGGGCCGGAAGGCTCGCTGAACAAGCTGGTGGCGGTGCGCAGCCGGCAGAAACTGTCGGAACTGGCGATCGACCTGCAGGGCAACGCCGGCCTCGCGTTCGATCCGCATGCCTCGCAGAAGGAGAACTGGACGGCGAGCTGGCTCAACGCGCCCACCGGCCGCATCGCCGGCGGCGCGGACGAGATGCTGCTCAACACCATCGCCGAACGCATCCTGGGCCTGCCGCAGGACCATCGCCCGGACAAGGGCGTGCCGTTCAACCAGATCCCCGCATAAGGACGTTACCGCAGGTATGACGGAAAGCGAGGACATAGCGGAAATCCGCCGCGCGGTGCAGGCGCTGTGCGCGGATTTCCCGGGCGAATACTGGCGGGACAAGGACCGCGACCGGGCCTATCCGGCGGAGTTCGTGGACGCGCTGACGCGATCGGGCTTCCTCGCCGCGCTGATCCCGCCGGAATACGGCGGCTCGGGCCTAAAGCTCGATGCGGCGGCGGTGATCATGGAGGAAATTCAGGCATCGGGTTGCAACGGCGCTTCCGCGCACGCGCAGATGTACATCATGAACACGCTGCTGCGCTATGGCAGCGCGGAGCAAAAGCAGCGCTACCTGCCCGGCATCGCCAGCGGGGAATTGCGGTTGCAGGCGTTCGGCGTCTCGGAGCCGACCAGCGGCACGGACACGCTTTCGCTGCGCACGGTGGCGGTGCGGGATGGCGACCACTACGTGGTCAACGGCCAGAAAATCTGGACCAGCCGCGCCGAATATTCGGACCTCATGCTGCTGCTGGCGCGCACCACGCCGCGCGATGCGGTGGCGAAGCGGACCGAAGGGCTTTCGATTTTCCTTGTCGACATGCGCGAGGCGGTGGGCAAGGGCATGACGATCAAGCCGATCCGCACGATGATGAACCATTCGACGACGGAGGTGTTCTTTGACGACATGCGCATCCCGACCTCGGCGCTGATCGGCGAGGAGGGGCAAGGCTTCCGCTACATCCTTTCGGGGATGAACGCCGAGCGCATCCTGATCGCCTCGGAATGCGTGGGCGATGCTAAATGGTTCATCGCGCGGGCCAGCGACTATGCCCGGGAGCGCAAGGTTTTCGGCCGGTCGATCGGGCAGAACCAGGGCATCCAGTTTCCGATTGCGCGCGCCTATGCGCAGATGCGCGCGGCCGAGCTGATGGTCCACCACGCGGCGCAGGTCTATGACGGCGGCGGCAATCCGGGTGCGGAGGCGAACATGGCCAAGCTGCTGGCAAGCGAGGCCAGCTGGGCGGCCGCCGATATGTGCGTGCAGACCTTCGGCGGCTTCGGCTTTGCCGAAGAATACGACGTCGAACGCAAGTTCCGCGAGGCGCGGCTCTATACCGTGGCGCCGATCAGCACCAACCTGATCCTCAGCTACCTTGCCGAGCATGTGCTGGGGCTGCCGCGCAGCTACTGATCCTGACGAATACCGAAAGAGGAACGACCATGGCTTTCAAGACGCGCATTACCGAGATGCTGGGGATCGAGCATCCGATCGTGCAGGGTGGGATGATGAACGTGGGCTATGCCGAACTGGCGAGCGCGGTTTCGAACGCGGGCGGGCTTGGCATCATCACCGCGCTGACTCAGCCGACGCCCGACAAGCTGCGCGAGGAGATCGAGCGGACCCGGGCGATGACCGACAAGCCGTTCGGCGTGAACATGACGATCTTCCCGACGGTCAATTCGCCCGACTACAAGGCCTATGCGCAGGCGATCATCGATGGCGGCGTGAAGATCGTGGAAACGGCGGGCACGCAGGCGGTGCGCGAGATCTGGGAAATGCTCAAGCCGCACGGCGTGACCATCCTGCACAAGTGCACGGCGGTGCGCCACGCGCTTTCGGCGGAGAAGGCGGGGTGCGACATCATCTCGATCGACGGCTTCGAGTGCGCGGGCCATCCCGGCGAGGACGACATTCCCGGCCTGATCCTGATCCCGGCGGCGGCGGACAAGGTGAAGATTCCGCTGCTCGCCTCGGGCGGGTTCGGCGATGGGCGCGGGCTTGTCGCGGCGCTGAGCCTGGGCGCCGAAGGGATCAACATGGGCACTCGGTTCTGCGCGACCAAGGAAGCGCCGATTCATGACAACGTGAAGCAGGCCTATGTCGAGAATGACGAGCGCGGCAGCTTCCTGATCTTCCGCAATTTCAAGAATACCGCGCGCGTGGGACGCAGCGCCGTTTCGGAAGAGGTGGTACGACGCCTGTCGCAGCCCGATGCGGTGTTCGAGGACGTGCGCGAACTGGTTTCGGGCGTGGCCGGCAAGGAGCTTCTCCAGACCGGCGATTTGACCAAGGGCGTGTTCTGGGCCGGCATGGTCCAGGGCCTGATCCACGATGTGCCGACCTGCCAGGAACTGATTTCGCGCATTGTTGCAGATGCCGAAGACATCATCCGCCAGAAGCTCGATCGCTTCATCGCCTGAGGTGACGCCATGCCGCGCGCGCCGTCGGCACGCGTGGCGCTTCGGGCACTGACGCACGGCCCGAGGCCCGCTATAACCTCGCCTTGATGCCGCGCCGCAACCACGGGGCGGCCAGGGGGGAGCGGGCCTTTGTCGGAAATGCCGGTGCCGAAGATGAAGATCCTCTGGGCCAGCGTGTTCAGCCTGCTCGACACGTCAAGCGGCGCGGCGATCGCGATCCGCGAAATGCTGATGCAACTCGTCCGCCGGGGCCACGATGTCGATATTCTCGGGGCAACCGTTTTCGATCATCCGGCGGGTGTTTCGCGCATCGCCGATTCCTGGGATCAGGTCCGGGAGCGCACGGGCCAGTGGGTGAACGTGGACGATGGCGTGCTCAGGCACCGGCTCTATGTAACCGGAGAGATCGTCCGGCCGCTGCTCACGTCGCGCGAGGAAGGGGCCTGGCACGAGGCGTTGCTGGGCCGGTTGGAGGCGTTCGCGCCGGATATCGTGTTCTTCTATGGCGGCCAGACGCTGGAGATGCTGACCGCGATTGACGCGCAGCGGGCCGGAGCGGGCGTGGCCGCCTATATCGGCAATGGGCATTTCCACGGCAAGCGCTGGTGCCGGGATGTCGATCTGCTGCTGACCGCCAGCGAGACCAACGCCGCGTTCTATCGGGAGCGCGAAGGTTACGAAGTGTGCCCGGTCGGCGTGTTCATCGATCCTGCCACCGTGGTGGCGCCAGACCAGCGGCCGGACCGGATCCTGTTCGTCAACCCGACCCTGGAGAAAGGGGCGGCCGTTGTCTGCCGCATGGCCATGCTGCTGGAACGCCGCCGGCCGGACATCGTCTTCGAGGTGGTGGAGGCGCGCGGCAAGTGGCAGGACATCGTCCGGCTGGTGACGGCCACGTTCGGGGAACCCCGCGACAGCCTTTCGAACGTGGTGATAACCCGGAACACGGTGGACATGCGGCCCGTCTATGGCCGTGCGCGCTGCCTGCTGGTGCCGACGCTGTGCTGGGAAAGCGCGGGGCGGGTGATCGTGGAAGCCATGCTCAACGGCATTCCGCCGATCGTCAGCAACCGGGGCGGGCCGCCGGAAATGCTGGGCGAAGGCGGTTTGCGCATCGAGTTTCCGCCGGCCTGTTACGAGCCGCCCTATACCGAGCTTCCCGGCGACCGCTTCCTCGAACAGATCATCGAGAAGATCGTGGCGTTTGTCGACGATCCCGGCTTCCATGGCCACTTTTCGAACCACGCCCGCCGATTGGCCGCAACGACGCACGATATTCGCCACAATACCGATGCCCTGGAGCGGGAATTTGCCGCGCTCGTGGCCCGGCGCAAGGGCGGTGCCTGATAAATCCCTGGACGGAAAATACGGACACCTCTAGTTAGGGTTGCTAACAAAATAGGGGAAAGGGGTGCCCGGCGATGGGTAGCATGGTGGAGCCGATCGAAGCCGATGCGATCGAGGATGGCGCGCGCGCGGCGCCGGCGCTGATCCGCTATCTGGCGGAAGGCGACTATGTGACGCGCCGCTATGTGAGCCAGGGCGCCGAGATCAACACCGGCGACTATGTCGACCATGCGACGGTGGTGCGTGACGGGATGCCGATCCGCGATCACTTCACGCTCGATCGTCACGGCTTCATGATCGGCCGGCATCGCTCCGCCATCGCCGATTTTCAAAGCAAGGCGGCGGTGGACGCGGGCTATCTGCGCGAAGTGGAGGAACTGGTCGCGCGGATGTGCGGGGCGGACCGCGTGGCGGCGCAAGGATGGATGATCCGCACATCGGCCGATCTCAGCGCGCGGGCAAAAGAGAAGGTGGAGAACTATCGGCACGCCGGCGGCATCCAGCCCCCGGCGGGCGAGGCGCATGTCGACTACAACGAGATCACCGGCCGCCGGGCGGCAGCGCGCATCCACGCGCAGGCCTTTCCCGACGCGCCCGACTACGCCCGCTACATCTGCTTCTCGCTGTGGCGCACGTTCTCGCCGGGGCCGCAGGACTGGCCGCTGGCGGTATGCGACGGGCGCACGGTGCGCGACGAGGAAACCGCCTCTAACACGCTGTTCGTGGTCGATGAATTCCCGATCGGCGATGCGCTGACGGCGCCGGTGGAGGGCGAGGAGGACATGATCGCCGCCACGATCTTCCGCTACCGGCCGCGCCACCGCTGGTGGTATTTCTCGAACATGGCGGCCGATGACGTGCTGCTGTTCAAGTTCCAGGACAGCGACCATTCCGTGACCTGGCGCTGCCCGCACACCGCGTTCCACGATACCAGCCTGCCCGATGCGAAGACCCGCTCCAGCATCGAAGTGCGCTGCGTGGCCTATTTTGACCGGGCCTAGGCGGCGGGGATAAAGCCCGGCTATCCCGCTGCGAACGATTTCGCGCTATTCACCCCGCGGCGGCACGGCTAGGGGCCGGTGTCGCACACCCGCCACCCGGGAGATGGCAT
Source organism: Novosphingobium sp. EMRT-2 (assembly GCF_005145025.1). Classification (NCBI taxonomy): domain Bacteria; kingdom Pseudomonadati; phylum Pseudomonadota; class Alphaproteobacteria; order Sphingomonadales; family Sphingomonadaceae; genus Novosphingobium; species Novosphingobium sp. EMRT-2. The sequence continues at coordinate 3,384,413 of NZ_CP039695.1, forward strand.
GATACTGTTCAGGGGCCACGAGACACACTCGCGCTCACTCATCAAAGGCATCAGCTGGCGCGCGCTCGGCAGCATCGATACCTTCCTGCTAAGCTGGTTCTTCACCAGCAACGCCAAGGCGGCCGGCGCCATCGCCAGCACCGAGATCATCACCAAGATCCTGCTCTACTATTTCCACGAACGCGCGTGGGCCTCGGTCAACTGGGGCGCCAAGCGCGAACCGGAGGCCGAGGAGGGCGATGTGCTGGCCGGTATCGTCAGCGGCGCCGACGCGACCTGACTTGACCTTGCGCGCCATTGCGGACAACGAGAGCCAATGATCGATCCCCGCCATTTCCGCGACGTTCTGGGCACCTATCCTACCGGTGTCTGCGTGATTACCGCCGTTGACGCGGAGGGTCATCGCAGCGGGCTGGTGGTCGGCTCGTTCACGTCGATTTCGCTCGATCCGCCGCTGGTGGGCTTCTTCCCCGACAAGCGCTCAGGGACCTGGCCGAAGATCGCCGCGATTGGGCGCTTCTGCGTGAACGTGCTGGGCGCGGATCAGCTTGACCTGTGCCGCCGCTTCGCTTCGAAGGCGGACGACAAGTTCGCGGAACTCGCGCACGGCCACACGCCGTCGGGCCAGCCGCTGCTGGACGACGCCATCGCGTGGATCGACTGTGCGGTGGAGCGAGTCGAGGATATCGGCGATCACTGGCTGGTTGTCGGCGCGGTGGAGGCGATGGAGCGCCGCGAACATGGCACGCCGCTGCTGTTCTTCCGCGGCCAGTATCATGATCTCGTCTGTCTTCAGGACAGCTGACCGGCGCGCGATGGAAGCGGGGGCCGGAAAAATTCCCCACGCCCGAAATTTTTTGCAGATGCGCTCCCGTTTTTGACTTGCGTCAAGGTGGGGAGGACCGACCCAGGGCATTCCTTGGGCGTCGAAAGGAAGCAGCAACGCCACCCGTTGGGGTTTCCTTCCGTGATTTCTCCCCAACTCGGGCGGTCGTGAGGCCGCCCTTCTTTTTTGTGGTCCGGACTGACCCGGTTCGCATATCCGAAAATAGAGCGACGGGTATTCGCCCAAGCGCGGTCTCCCTTAGCAATCAGGGGGTTGCGCAACCGTCAAATACGACGCAAGTGTGATTGTCGTGGTTGGGGGAAGATGATAGGCGGGCCGTCATGTCTTCGTGTGAAACCTGCGTCGTCCGCAATCGGGCCATCTGCTCGGGGCTGGACAATAAGGAAATCACCGCTCTTAATTCGATGGGGCGGCGGCGTTCCGTGTCGGCGGGGGAACCGCTGATCTGGGAGGATGACGATTCCCTTCTTGTCGCCAACGTCATCGATGGCGTCCTCAAGCTGGTCACCAGCACAGAGGACGGGCGCGAGCAGATTGTGGGCGTGGCCTATCCTTCCGACTTCATCGGCCGCCCGTTTGGCCAGACCAGCCGGGCCAGCGTCGTCGCGCTGACGGACGCGCGCGTCTGCGTATTCGCGCGCAACGATTTCGACCGCTTCGCGCGCGAGCATCCCGAACTGGAGCACAAGCTGCTGGAGCGCACGCTGTCCGAACTGGATCGCACGCGGTCCTGGATGATGCTGCTGGGGCGCAAGACCGCACCCGAAAAGATCGCGACATTCCTGCTGGAAATGTCGGAGCGGCTCGCCGAAACGGGCTGCCAGCCGAGCTTCGGTCCGGCCAAGCGGTTCAGCCTGCCGTTTTCGCGGCAGCAGGTGGCCGATGTGCTGGGGCTGACGATCGAGACGGTGAGCCGTCAGTTCACCAAGCTCAAGAACGATGGCGTGATCGAACTGCCATCGCGGCGCGAGGTGGAGATCGTCAATCGCGGAGCATTGCTCGCGCTCGCGGGATAATCGGTTCGCCGCACGGCGCGCTTTGCTCAGCGGCGTATTTCGGAAGTGACGAGCGGGCCGAACCGAGGCGATCCCAGAACCCCTGTTCGACCCGCTCGCCGCCCTTCCGGTCCGCCCCGCGCGTGGGTTGCGGGGCAGCGGCCGGACGGGAAGCCCTGGATCAGAAGCGGTAGCTCAGCCCCGCGCTGATCACCCACGGATCGAGCGAATGCTTGGTCCGCAACACTTCGGTGGACCCGGCATAGAAATGCGCGGTGGTGTCCATGAAATATTTCTTGGCATCGAGGCTGACGCCGAGCCCGTTCTTGTTGACCGGAATGTCCACGCCGGCCTGGAGCGCGACGCCCAGCTTGTTCGACATGTTCACCTTGGTCACGCCCAGGGGCACGATGCTCGCGCCCGGCTTCTCGTCGATGTAGAAGAACACCGACGGACCGACGCCGACATAGGGCTTGATGCCGCCGGGCAGCGGCAGGTGATACTTCGCCGTGAGCGTGGCCGGCAGGATCAGCACATGGCCGACGATATCGGTCGCGGCGGCCAGCGTGCCAGTGCCGCTGACGTGGTGCTGGGTGAAGCAGCAGATTGTTTCGACAGAGACGTTGGGCGAGAAGAAATACTCGACCGCGAGCGTCGGCACGACGTTGTCGTTGGCCTTGGTGTTGGCACCGTTGGTAAGACCGAGCGGGTCCAGCTCGACCTTGGTGATCTTGCCATCGGGCAGCACGCCCGTGCCAAGCAGCTTGACCTGAAGCTTGCCGTCCGGCGAGCCGGCCATGGCGGGGGTGGCGGCCAGCGGGGTGAGCATGGCGGCGCACAGCGCGGCCGCGAGTACCTTCTTCATACCTTGCAGTCCTGTGCCGCGGTTGCCTGCCCCTCGCAGGCCGAAATCCGAACCGCGGCGTGGGAGCCTGATGCACCGGTTGCGAATCAGCGACATTGACGGAGCGCAAAAATCGACGCGAACCGCACAAGACCAAGGTCTGATGCGCAAATCCGGGCAATTTGTCCTGCATCAATGTTGTAGCGCGCCATACGTTGCACGCGCCTTCTCACATCTTGCATGGAAGGGAAGGCTCCATGGTTTCGCTAGTAACGCGCAGCGGCATATGGTTCGCTGTGCTTCTCCTTGCCGTCGTGGCGAGCGCGCTCGCCAAGGACGGCGGCTTCGCCATTCACATGGCAATCTGTGCGCTTGCCGCGCTGATCGGCATGATCGTCACGCTGCGTCAGGCCGACGTGGATTCGATCGCGCGCGGCATCCTCAAGATGCCCGATCAGGGCCGGTACGATGACGACCCCATTCGCTGGGGCGTGATCGCGACGGTGTTCTGGGGCATGGCGGGGTTCCTCGCCGGGCTTTACATCGCGCTCGAACTGACCTGGCCGCAGCTCAACCTCGGCCTGGAATGGATCAACTTCGGTCGCCTGCGCCCGCTGCACACTTCCGCGGTCATCTTCGCTTTCGGAGGCAATGCGCTGATCGCCACGTCATACTACGTGGTCCAGCGCACTTGCCGGGCGAGGCTGGCCTTCCCCGGCCTCGCCCGTTTTGTCTTCTGGGGCTACCAGCTGTTCATCGTGCTGGCCGCCACCGGCTATCTGCTCGGCATCACCCAGGGGAAGGAATACGCCGAGCCGGAATGGTACGTCGACCTGTGGCTGACGATCGTGTGGGTGGCTTACCTCGCGGTCTTCGTCGGCACGATCGTCAAGCGGACCGAGCCGCACATCTATGTGGCCAACTGGTTCTACCTCTCGTTCATCCTGACCGTGGCGATGTTGCACATCGTCAACAACCTGAACCTGCCGGTCTCGATCTTCGGGTCGAAGAGCTATCCGGTGTTTGCGGGCGTGCAGGGCGCGCTGGTGCAGTGGTGGTACGGCCACAACGCGGTGGGCTTCTTCCTGACCGCCGGCTTCCTGGCGATGATGTACTACTTCGTGCCGAAGCAGGCCGAACGCCCGATCTACAGCTACCGCCTGTCGATCATCCACTTCTGGGCGCTGATCTTCCTGTATATCTGGGCGGGTCCGCACCATCTGCACTACACCGCGCTGCCCGATTGGGCGCAGACGCTGGGCATGGTCTTCTCGGTCATGCTGTGGATGCCCAGCTGGGGCGGCATGATCAACGGCCTGATGACGCTGAACGGCGCCTGGGACAAGATCCGCACCGACCCGATCATCCGCATGTTCGTGATGAGCCTGGCCTTCTACGGCATGAGCACGTTCGAAGGCCCGATGATGAGCGTCAAGGCGGTCAACAGCCTGTCGCACTACACCGACTGGACCATCGGCCACGTCCACTCCGGCGCGCTGGGCTGGAACGGCATGGTCACCTTCGGCACGCTCTATTACCTCACGCCGCGCCTGTGGAACCGTGAACGGCTCTACAGCCTGCGCATGGTCAACTGGCACTTCTGGCTCGCTACCACGGGTATCGTGTTCTACGCCGCCTCGATGTGGGTGGCCGGCATCACCCAGGGCCTGATGTGGCGCGAATACGGGCCAGACGGCTACCTGGTGAACTCCTTCGCCGAAACCGTTGCCGCGCTGCACCCGATGTACGCGCTGCGCGCCTTTGGTGGGCTGCTCTACCTCAGCGGCGCGACGATCATGGCGGTGAACATCACCCGCACGATCCTTGGCCACACTCTGCGCGACGAGAAGCCGATGACCGAGACGCCCTACGACGCCGCCAGGGACGTGCCGCTCGCCGGCGCCCCGGCGCACGCCTGACACGCCCGGAGAAGGAGACAAGACAATGGCACTCTCCATCATGGAGCGTCACAAGAAGCTGGAACGCAACATCACCCTGCTGGGCATCTGTGCCTTCGCGGCGGTGACGGTGGGCGGCATCGTGGAAATCGCGCCGCTGTTCTGGATCGACAACACGATCGAGAAGGTGGAGGGCATGCGGCCCTACACCCCGCTGGAACAGGCCGGGCGCGACATCTACGTCCGCGAAGGCTGCTACGTTTGCCACAGCCAGATGATCCGTCCGTTCCGCGACGAGGTCGAACGCTATGGCCACTACAGCCTTGCCGCAGAATCAATGTACGACCATCCGTTCCAGTGGGGCTCGAAGCGCACCGGACCGGATCTCGCCCGCTTGGGCGGCCGCTATTCCGACGAATGGCACGTCCAGCACCTGAAAGATCCGCGCGCGGTCGTGCCGGAATCGATCATGCCGACTTACGCGCACCTTGCCGAGCATGATCTCGACGCGGGCGATATGACGGCATCGCTGCAGACGCTGTACCAGGTCGGCGTCCCCTACACCAAGGACGACATCGCCAAGGCCAACGACGACCTGAAAGCGCAGGCCGATCCGCAGGCCGACGTGGCCGACTTCAAGAAGCGTTACCCCAAGGCGCAAGTGCGTGACTTCGACGGTGATCCCAAGCGTCTGACCGAAATGGATGCGCTGGTCGCGTATCTCCAGGTTCTGGGCACGCTGGTCGATGTCAACGCGCCGGCGGCGCAGGAGCAGCTCGCCAAGGAGAAGGGCCGATGAGCGCGCACTCCACCTACGACCTGCTGCGCCACCTGGCCGATAGCTGGGGGCTTCTGGTGATGACCTTCGTGTTCCTGGTTCTGTGCCTGTGGCCGTTCCTGCGGCCCGGCGCGCGCCAGCTCAGCGACGAAGCGGCCACCTCGATCTTCAAGGATGAGAACGATGGCGAATAAGCGCATCGACGACGCCACGGGCGTCGAAACCGTCGGCCACGAGTGGGACGGCATCGAGGAACTGAACAACCCGCTACCGCGCTGGTGGCTGTGGACGTTCTACGCCTGCATCGTCTTCGCGATCGGCTATTGCGTGGTCTATCCCGCGATCCCGATGGTGAAGTCGGCTACGGCGGGCACCTTCGGCTGGACCAGCCGGGGCGCGCTGGCGACCGAGATGAAGGCTGCCGACGCCAGCCGCGCCGGCATCCGTGCCGCGATCGCGGCCACGCCGGTGGAGCAGCTCGGGGCCGATCCCAAGCTGCTGCGCGCGGCGATCGAGGGCGGGCGCGCGGCGTTCAAGGTGAACTGCGTGCAGTGCCACGGCGCCGGCGCGGCGGGGGCCAAGGGCTACCCGAACCTCAACGACGATGACTGGCTGTGGGGCGGTGATATCGCCACCATCCACCAGACGCTGGAGCATGGCGTGCGCCAGCCCGGCGACGACGCCACCCGCATGAGCCAGATGCCGGCCTTCGGGCGTGACGGCATCCTGACGGCGGCGCAGGTGCAGGACGTGGTCAGCCATGTCCGCGTTATCAGCGGGCAGGAAAAGCCGAGCGCTTCGGCACAGCGCGGCGCCAAGATCTTCGCCGAGAACTGCGTGGTCTGCCACGGCGCGAATGGCGAGGGCAACCGCATGGTCGGCGCGCCGAAGCTGAGCGACGCGATCTGGCTCTATGGCGGCGATCGCGCCACGTTGACCGAAACCGTGACCAACGCCCGCTATGGCGTGATGCCCGCCTGGGGCGCGCGTCTGGACCCGGTCACCGTCAAGATGCTGGCGGCTTACGTCCACTCGCTGGGCGGCGGTGAAGCCGCGCCGGCACCGGCACCCCAAGCTGTCGCGGCACCTGCCGCCGCGGCGGCTCCTCAAGCAAAGTAACGGCCATGAACGCGCAAGATCCCACCCTCGGCGCTGATCATTCCAACGACCTCGGGCTTTACGCCAAGCGCAAGTCGGTCTTCCCCAGGAAGACCGACGGACCGTTCCGCCGCTTCAAGTGGGCGGTGATGGCATTCTGCCTAGCGGTGTACTGGGGCACGCCATGGATCCGCTGGAACCGTGGCCCCTACGCACCCGATCAGGCCGTGCTGGTGGATCTTGCGCACCGCCGGTTCTACATGTTCCAGATCGAAATCTGGCCGCACGAGTTCTACTTCGTCGCCGGATTGCTGATCATGGCGGGGATCGGCCTGTTCCTCGTCACCAGCGCGGTCGGCCGCGCGTGGTGCGGCTATGCCTGCCCGCAAACGGTGTGGACCGATCTGTTCCAGCATGTCGATCGCTTCATCGATGGCGACCGCAACGCGCAGATCCGCTTGCAGAACGCACCGTGGACCGCGTCCAAGATCGTCCGGCGGCTGTTCAAGTGGGGCATCTATCTGACCATCGCGTTCCTGACCGGCGGCGCGTGGATCTTCTATTTCGCCGATGCGCCGACGCTGCAGCGCGAATTCTGGACCGGCACCGCCGCGCCGGTCGCCTATGCCACCACCGGCGTGCTGACGTTCACGACCTTCTGGCTGGGCGGCTTCATGCGCGAGCAGGTCTGCGTCTATATGTGCCCCTGGCCGCGCATCCAGACGGCGATGCTCGATGAAAAGTCGCTGACCGTCACTTACAAGCACTGGCGCGGCGAACCGCGCGGATCGGTCAAGGCAGCGGCGAAAAGCCCGGTGCCGCTGGGCGACTGCATCGATTGCCTGCAATGCGTGGCGGTTTGCCCCACGGGCATCGATATCCGCGAAGGGCCGCAGATCGGCTGCATTACCTGCGCGCTGTGCATCGATGCCTGCGACCAGGCGATGAGCAAGGTCGGCCGCCCGCGCGGGCTGATCGACTACTGCACGCTGGAAGACGCCGAGCATGAGGAGAAGGGTGAAAAGCCCACGCCGATCCTGAAGACGATCTTCCGTCCGCGCACGCTGATCTATTTCGCGGTGTGGGCCGCGATCGGCGTGGCCATGCTGTTCATGCTGGGCCAGCGCAGCCGGCTCGACGTTTCCGTGGCGAAGGATCGCAATCCCGAATTCGTCATGCTGAGCGACGGTTCGGTGCGCAACGGCTTCACCGTCAAGCTGCGCAACATGGAAGACCGCCCGCGCGCGATGGAACTCGCGCTCGACGGGCTGCCGGGGGGCGCGATCTTCACCGACGAGATGGAAGCGGACGAGGCGAAGCGGACGCTCGCGCTGGACGTGCCGGCCGACACGACGCGGCGCCTGCGCGTCTATGCCGTGCAGCCCCGCGCGGCGGCGAAGCCGGCGGACTTCGCCTTCACCGTGAAGGCAACCGATACCGAGGGCGGGCATGATCGCGCCGCCACCACATTCACCACAGCGGAAGGAAACGGCCAGTGACCCAGCATAGCCGTAACAGCCAGCATGCGCCGCGCCCGTTCACCGGGCGGCACATGGCGATGATCATGATCGCGTTCTTCGGCGTCGTGATCGCCGTCAACGTGCTGATGGCGCGCTTCGCGGTATCGACGTTCGGCGGCGTTGTCGTCGAAAACTCCTACGTGGCCAGCCAGCACTTCAACCGCTGGCTGGACGAAGCCCGCGTCGAAGGGGCGCTGGGCTGGAAGGCGGTGCTTTCGCGCACGGCGGACGGCCGCGTGATCGCCGAACTGCGCGACAGCGCGGGCAAGCCGCTGGCGGGAGCGAACGTCACGGCCACGGCCGAGCATCCGCTGGGCCGCCGCCCCGAAACGGAACTGGCCTTCCGTGAGAGCGCGCCCGGCACATATGCCGCCGCGCTCGAACCGGGGCGCTGGCGGTTGCGGCTGGCGGTGACGGCGGAGAGCCACGAATGGCGCACTGTCGGGGAAGTCCAGTGAACGCCCCCGCGGGGCCGGCCGGAGCCGATCTGGCCCACCGCGATGCAACGGCGGAAGATCTGCTGCACACCGTGCTGTCCGTTCCGGGGATGCATTGCGCCGGCTGCATGGGCAAGGTCGAACGGGCCTTTGGCGCGGTGGACGGGGTCGTCGCGGCGCGCGCCAACCTGACCGCGCGCAGCGTCGACGTGTCGCACCGCGCGGGCGTGGAAGCGCCGGACCTTGTCGCCGCGCTGGCCACGGCGGGGTTCGAGGCGCAGCCGCGCACGGCGGAGCGCGAGACGCCCTCGGCGGTCAAGCCCTTGCTGGCGCCGCTGGCCGTGGCCGCCTTCGCCTGCATGAACGTGATGCTGCTGTCGGTCAGCGTATGGTCGGGGGCCGACGGCACCACGCGGGACCTGTTCCACTGGCTTTCGGCGGCGATCGGCGTGCCCGCGATCGTCTATGCCGGGCGGCCGTTCTTTTCCTCCGCCTTCGGCGCGCTGAAGCGCGGGCGGACCAACATGGACGTGCCGATCTCGATCGGCGTGACGCTGGCGACGGGGCTTTCGCTCTACGAGACCGTCACCCACGGGCAGGAAGCCTGGTTCGACGGCACGCTGATGCTGCTGCTGTTCCTGCTGGCGGGGCGTGTGCTGGACGCGATGATGCGCGATCGCGCGCGCGCGGGCGTCGATGCGCTGCTGCGGCAGGCGGCTACGGGCGCGATGGTGATCGAGGCCGATGGCGCGACGCGCTGGGTCGAGGCCGGCGCGCTGCTGCCGGGGATGCTTATGCGCGTGGCCTCGGGCGAGCGGCTGGCGGCGGACGGCGAGGTGCTGCGCGGGGAAAGCCGGTTCGATCAGTCGCTGCTGACCGGTGAAAGCGAACCGGTGGCGGCCGGGCCGGGAACGGCTGTCCACGCCGGCACGCTCAATGTGGACGCGCCGGTGGACGTGCGCGTTTCCGCGGTGGGGCAGGATACCGCGCTGGCCGAAATCGCGCGGCTGATGGAAGCGGCGGGGCAATCGCGCTCCAGCTACGTGCGGATCGCGGACCGCGCCTCGCGGCTCTATGCGCCGGCGGTGCATACGCTGGCGGCGCTGACGTTCGCGGGATGGATGATCGCCGGGGCGGGGCTTTACAAGGCACTGGTGATCGCCATCGCGGTGCTGATCATTACCTGCCCCTGTGCGCTTGGCCTGGCCGTGCCGGTGGCGCAGGTGGTGGCGGCGGGCGCGCTGATGAAGCGCGGCATTCTGGTCAAGGACGGCTCTGCGCTGGAGCGTCTCGCCGCAGTGGACCGCGCGTTGCTAGACAAGACGGGGACGCTGACGCTGGGCCGCCCGGTGCCCGACGAGGTGGCGCTGGGGGCGCTTTCCGTCGCCGAGGCGGAAGTGGCGCTGGCGCTGGCCAGCCACAGCCGCCACCCGCTGTCGCTGGGGCTGGTGCAGGCCCTTTCGGCGCGTGGCGTGCGGGCGGCGGAACTGGACGATGTGCGCGAGGAACCGGGGCGCGGCGTGACCGGCCTGTGGAACGGTACGCAGGTCACGCTGGGCCGGCCGCAGGTGGCGCAGGGCATGGCCGCCGCGCTGACGCTGGGCAGTGGCGTGATCCGCGTGATCCCCTTCGCCGACCGGCTGCGGCCAGACGCCGAAGCCGCGTTGCTGGGGCTGGCTTCGCTCAATGTGGAGGCCTCGATCCTGTCGGGCGATTCGCTGCCGGCGGTGGCTGCCGTGGCGCGGGCGACCGGGCTGACCGCGCAGGCGGCGGCGTCGCCGTCCGACAAGAAGGACGCTATCGCGCGGCTGCAGGAGGCGGGGCGCAATGTGCTGATGGTGGGTGACGGGCTCAACGACGGGCCGGCGCTGGCCGCGGCCAACGCCTCGATCGCGCCGGGTAGCGCCAGCGACGTCGGCCGGCAGGCGGCGGACCTAGTGTTCACCGGGGATTCGCTGCTGGCCCTGCCGCGCGCCGTCCGCGCCGCGCGGGCGACGATGCGGGTGGTGCGGCAGAACTTCGTGCTTGCCATCGGCTACAACGTGCTGGCAGTGCCGCTGGCGATGGCGGGCGTTGTGACGCCGCTGATCGCGGCGGTGGCGATGTCCACCAGTTCGCTGATCGTGGTGGGCAATTCGTTGCGACTGGCGGGAGCGGCCCGATGACGAGCATCGCCTTTCTGCTCCCGATCGCGCTGGGCATGGGGCTGTTCGGCCTGGCGGCGTTCTTCTGGGCGCTGCGCAAGGGGCAGTTCAACGATCTGGATGGCGCGGCCGCGCGCATCCTGATCGACGAGAACGAGGAAGGCTGACATGCGCCCCGCCTCGCTGTCGCTGGCCCTGCTGGCCCTGATCCAGCTTTCCGCGCCGCTTTCGGCGGGTACGGGCAGCGGCCCGTCTTTCATGATGGTGCCATTCTGTGGCGAAGCCGGCGGGGCCAGGCCCATCCGCCTGCCACGTCGGGACGATGGGTCCAGTGGAGGCTGCTGCAAAGTTTGCCATATCTCAATGCGCAAGCGCGGCGGCGGCGATAGCTGTTGTGGCCATGATGGCGAATCCGATCAGGAAGACGACAATGTCGGTTGAACACGCTGAGCGAACCAGCGTCTTCGCGGACTGGACCTATTACCCCGAACTGCTGGCCCGGCCGGTGCCGCGATACACCAGTTATCCGACGGCGGCCGAGTTCGTGGACGAGGATTTCGAGGCGCGCCAGCGCGCCGCGATCCGGGCGGTGCGCGGCACGGTCTCGCTCTATCTTCACATCCCCTATTGCCGGGAAATCTGCTGGTACTGCGGCTGCAACACCGGCGCCGCCAACCGCACGCAACGGCTGACGCATTACCTTGAGGCGCTGCATCACGAGATCGAGTTGCTCGCTTCCGAACTCGATCCCTCGGTACGGATCTCGCGGATCGCGTTCGGAGGGGGCAGTCCCAACGCGATCCAGCCGACCGATTTCGTGCGGCTGGTCGATACGCTGACGGTGAACTTCCGGATGGACCGGCCGGTGCTGTCGATCGAACTGGACCCGCGCAGCCTGTCTTCGCCATGGCTGATGGCGATCCGGGGCATTGGCGTGATCAAGGCCAGCCTAGGCGTGCAGACGCTGGACGCGCGCGTGCAATCCGCCATCGGACGCGTACAGCCCAAGGATTCGATCGAGCGCGCGGTCGAGGGGCTGCGCCGCGCGGGCGTGGATTCGATCAATTTCGACCTGATGTACGGGTTGCCGTTCCAGGACGATGCCGTGCTGGCGCAAACGCTGGACGAGACGATCGCGATGGGGGCGGACCGGGTGGCGCTGTTCGGCTACGCCCACGTGCCCCACATGATCCCGCGCCAGCAGCGCATCGATGCGAGCCGGCTGCCGGGGCAGGTAGATCGCTTCCGCATGGCGGCGGAAGGGTATCGCCAACTTGTGGATGCCGGGTATCAGGCCGTGGGTTTCGATCACTTCGCGTTGCCCGGCGACGATCTGGCGCGGGCTGCGCGGACGGGTACGCTGCATCGCAATTTCCAGGGGTTTACCGACGATTCCGCGCCGGTGCTGCTGGGGCTGGGGGCATCTTCGATCAGCGAGTTTCCCGACCTGTTCGTGCAGAACGAAAAGAACGCCGGCGCTTATCGTACGCTGGTGCACGATGGGCATCTTTCCGGACGGCGCGGGGTTGAGCGCACTGCGCAGGACCGGCGGCGCGGGGCAGTTATCACGGCCTTGCTCTGTCAACACGAAGCGCGGGTGCCGACGGACCTGATGGACGAGGCGCAAGCGCGGTTGCAACCCTTTGTCGAACGCGGGCTGGCGACGATAGCAGATGGTTACATCCGGCTGGAGCGGGGGTGCGAGCCCTATGCCCGGTCGATTGCGGCGGTGTTCGACGCCTATCGCGCCGGCCCGCATCAGTTCAGTTCGGCGGTGTAGCCCGTTTGCGCGGTGTGGGCGGCAGATGATCAAACAGCGTGGCGATGGCCGGCTCCCCGCTCGCGGCAAGGTTGATTGACAGCGGGATGGGCCGGGGGTCGTTGCCGGGAGGCAGGGCCACGACGCAATTGCGGCCCATGCGCTTCGCTTCATAGCAGGCATGATCGGCGCGGCGCATCACGTCGGCGAAAGTCTCGCCCGGCAGCGCGCAGGTGGCGCCGCCGCTGACGGTGAACGCCGGGCGGGCCTCGCCGGATTCGGCCGCGGCGGCCCGCCTGATCCTTTCGGCCAGTTCGCCGATGTCCTCGATCGAGGCCGACGGCAGCATGACCACGAATTCTTCGCCCCCGGTCCGTGCCAGCAGCGCGCCCCGTGGCGCCGTGCGGCGCATGATGTCGGCGAAGGCGACGATCACGTCGTCGCCCACATCGTGGCCGTGGGTGTCGTTGATCGCCTTGAAGTGATCGAGGTCCAGCACCACGACAGCACCACCTTCGACAAACTCGCGCTGGCAGCGGCGGTCGAGGCCGCGCCGGTTGAGCAGGTCCGAAAGCGGATCGGTTTCGGAGTCCGCCAGGGATTCCTGCACGATGGACTGGATCACGATCAGCATGATGACGAGCCCGGTGGCGATCAGCAGGATTCCGGACCCCGCCTGCGAAACGATGGCATAGGAACTGTCGGTATAGTCGCGCGCGCTGCGGCCGGAGCCGAGCATCGACGCAAGGAACGGCTTGGTCAGGAAGTGCAGTGTGATCAGCCCGAACAGCACCGCCAGCGTGCGATGCAGCACGCGCCCCCGAGCGATGCTCCACGCGGTCCACGCGCACAGCGCGATGGCGGCGGCATGGGGCGCCTGATAACACAGTTCGTAAATCACGTTGTTGCGCGGCCCGCCCCAGATCGCGGCGCGCATGATGATGGCGAAAGCGAACAGCAAGCCGATCATCCGCCAGTGCGGGCGCTGTCGGTCGAACAGCGAAAGCGCCGCTGACGAGGCCAGGAACGCGACCAGGAACGCGCCATAGCTGAGGATCATGAACGGGGTGGTGATGCTGCTGTAACGGATCGCGATTTCGGCGAGCGGGGTGAGCATGCCGACGAGATAGGAGAAGCCGAAACCCGCCACGGAGCGCTGCGACCGGTTGGTCACGGCCAGGGCGGCGTAGCTCAGCCCGAACAGTCCGGCGACTGCCGCGTTGACAATCAGTAAGGCGACCGCCCCGTTCATTCTGCTCCCTTCCGGTTCCCGACCTCCTAGCGGGTCACGGTTAACGACGCGTCTCCAGGCGGCGGAAAAGCTCGGATTCCGGATACTTTGGGAGCAAGTGGCGGTTCGGCTCCGATGATAGCGATGTCATAGGGGTAAAACGCGCTGCCAATGGCGATTCCGTGCGATCCAGCGGTGTTCGCGCCCGCACGCTTTTGCCGAAGTGGAGCGGTATTTGCCGGGCGCATCAAAGAATAGCTATGCGCGGACCCGTTAGCAGGTGCACAATCTTGGCGAGTCGCGTTAAGCCACGCTTCCCGGAAAGCGAGAGGAAGGACGCCATGAAGCCGATTGAAACCATCATGCGGACCGCTCCGGTCATTCCGGTGCTGGTGATCGACGACGTGGCCCATGCCCTGCCGGTGGCGCGGGCGCTGGTGGCCGGCGGCCTGCGCGTGCTGGAGGTGACGCTGCGGACCCCGGCCGCGCTGGAAGCGCTGACCGCGATGAAGGCGATCGAAGGCGCGATCGTGGGCGCGGGCACCGTCACCAATCCCGACGACCTCAAGGCCGCGGTCGACGCGGGGGCGGAGTTCATCGTTTCTCCCGGCTTGACCGACCGGCTGGGTAGCGCGGCGGTCGCCTCGGGCATTCCTTTCCTGCCGGGCATCGCCAGCGCCGGCGATATCATGCGTGGACTGGACCTCGGCCTGACGCACTTCAAGTTCTTCCCCGCCTCCACGTCAGGCGGATTGCCGGCGCTGAAGGCGCTGGCGGCGCCGTTCCACCAGTGCCGCTTCTGCCCGACCGGCGGGATCAGCGCGGCGTCGGCGGGCGAATGGCTGGCGTTCGATCCGGTGCTGTGCGTGGGCGGAAGCTGGGTCGTGAACAAGGGTGTCCCTGACGAGGCGGCCATTGAAGCCGCCGCGCGGGAGGCATTCGCACTTGGGCGTTAGGACGGCTGGGGCGGCTATGCGGCGTTCCAACGGGGGAAAGCGGATGAAGACAGTCGGCGAGTTGAGGACCAGGCTCCAGCAACTGCATGCACGGACGGCCGAAACGCCGCTGTTCAATCCGGTGTTCCAGCTCAGCCACGATCTTTCGCGCCAGCTGGAAGGCGGTGCGCTCAACCTGTCCGACATCGAGGGGCTGGTCGCCGAGCTGGAATGCGCCGCGCTGCAGAGCCGGGCGGCGCGCCTGCGGCGGCTGGTCGCCCCGACCGATGCGACCGATAACCTCGCTGCGATCGGACGATTGCTGAACGAGGAAGACGGCTTCAGCGCGTTCCGCGCGCGCTGGGAAAAGCCGCTGCTCCACGCGGTGTTCACCGCGCATCCCACGTTCCTGCTCAGCGCCGCGCAATCGGACGCGGTGGCCACCGCCGCCATTGCCGACGATCCCGAAGCCGCGACCGTCTGCGCATTGCCGGCAGCGGCCGAGAAGATCACGCTCGAATTCGAGCATGTCGAAGTGTGCAACGCGATCGAGCGCGCCGCCGCCGCGCGTGACCGCATCAACGCGGTGCTGCTGGCCCACGCGCGGCAGCGCTGGCCCGGTCGCTGGCTGGATTTCCGGCCGCTGCCGTTCCGCTTTGCCACCTGGGTCGGCTATGACATGGACGGCCGCACCGACATCGGCTGGACGACGTCGATCGCGTTCCGTCTGCGCGAAAAGGCGCGGCGGCTGGCGAGCTATGTGGCCGGGCTGCGCGCGATCGACGCCGGGCATCCGCTGGTGGCGACGCTCGATGCCGCCCAGGCGCACGCTTCGGAAATGGCGGAGCTGTTCTCCGCGCCGCTGAC
This sequence comes from Novosphingobium sp. EMRT-2, assembly GCF_005145025.1. Classification (NCBI taxonomy): domain Bacteria; kingdom Pseudomonadati; phylum Pseudomonadota; class Alphaproteobacteria; order Sphingomonadales; family Sphingomonadaceae; genus Novosphingobium; species Novosphingobium sp. EMRT-2. Next base: position 3,399,766 of record NZ_CP039695.1, read on the forward strand.
CGAACCCGATGCGCTCGCCGCCGTCGCCAACCGGATGACGGCGGACGATCCCGCCAAGCTGCTGTCGCTGGCGCCGATCATCGCGCAGCTTGAGGACGAGGCGAAGGCGGCCGAAGGCGATGCCGCGATCGCGCTGGCCACCTTGGCGGGCGCGATGCGCGCGGATGGTCTCGGCATGGGCTGGATTCACTTCCGCGTGAACTCGTCGCAATTGCACAATGCCCTGCGTCGGCGGATCGATCCGGACGGCACGCTCGATCTTTCGAGCAAGGGCGCGATCTCGCGCCTGCGCGAACTGCTGGCGGAGGCGACGCCGCTGCGCGTCAATTTCGCGGCGCTGGCGATCGAGACCTCCACCGCGATGCGCCAGTTCCTGGTGATGGCGAAGATCCTGCACCATATCGACGCCGACGCGCCGATCCGGATGCTGATCGCCGAATGCGAACAGCCGCAGACGGTGCTGGCCGCGCTCTATTTCGCCAAGCTGTTCGGGATCGACGGCAAGGTCGACGTTTCGCCCCTGTTCGAGACCGAGAGCGCGCTGGAACACGGCGGACGCTTCCTGGAAGCCTTGCTGGCCGAGGAATCCTACCGAGCCTATGCCCGCGTGCGCGGCCGGGTCTCGGTACAGACCGGCTTTTCGGACGCCGGGCGCTTCATCGGGCAGGTGCCGGCGGCGCTGGCGATCGAACGGCTGCAGGGCCGGCTGGCCGACGCGATGCGCAACAACGGCTTGACCGATGTTGCCGCGCTGATCTTCGACACGCACGGGGAATCGATGGGGCGCGGCGCGCATCCGTCGGGCTTTGCCGACCGCCTGACCTGGCCGCTCAGCCGCTGGGCGCGCGGACGGTTTGCGCGCGCGGGCATCGCCATCGAACCCGAAGCGAGCTTTCAGGGTGGCGACGGATACCTGTTCTTCCGCAACGACGAACTCGCGCTCGCCACGCTGACGCGGATCGCCGAGGCGGAAGCGTCGCTGGCGGCCGATGGCGAGAAGGACCCGTTCTATGACCGGACCGACCTCAGCCTCGATTTCTATCGTTCGATCCGGCGGGTCCAGCGCGATCACCTGAAGTCCGCGACTTATGCCCGCGCCGTCACCGCGTTCGGGCTGGGGATGCTGAAGGCTACCGGCAGCCGCGTTTCGCGCCGCCAGTCGGACATCGGCGCCGACCGTTCGATGAACTTGCGGCAGATCCGCGCGATCCCGCACAACGCCATCCTTCAGCAGATCGGCTATCCGGTGAACGTGGTGGCGGGCGCCGGCACGGCGGCGGGGGACGAGGCGGAATCGATCGCCGAACTGCTCGGCAGGTCGGAGCGTGGGCGGCAGCTGGTGCGTCTGCTGCGTGCGGCCAACGGGCTGGCCAGCATCAAAACGGTGGCGGCGCATGGCGAACTGTTCAATTCCGCCTACTGGGCCAGCCGCCCCTATCGCGGCACCGAGAACGCGCTGGAAAGCGCGTGCATGGCGCTGGCCGAACATCTGACCAAGGACGATCGCGCCGGGGTGTTCCGCCGTCTGACCTCGCGCTTGCGGGTGGACTGGATGAAGCTGCACCGGATGCTGGCGATGGTGCCGGGACAGGCCGAGGCGCGCGACCCGGGCACCGATGCGCAACGGCGCGAGATCGGGCTGCTCCAGGCGATCCGGTTGGCCCTGTTGATGCACATGTTCCTGCGCGCGGTACAGGTGCCGCCGTTCGCGCGCGCCAACGACGTCAGCCGCGAGGACGTGCTGGAAATGGTGCTGTCGCTGCGGGTGGACGACGCGCTGGCGCAAATGCGCCGAGCCTATCCGGTGATCGAGCCGGGCATAGCCGACTTCGCGGTGGACGAGCCGACCGATTATCCGGACCACCGGGGCGAGGACTACGGCGTGATCCGCGCGCGCTTCATCGATCCGATCGAACACGCCCACGCGCTCAACATCCGCATCGCCGTGGCTATCGCCAACTACTTCGGCGCGCACGGATAAGCGCGGAGGCGGCCGTTCACGCAATCTTTGCCGGAGCAGGCTATGTTCCGGGATTGCCAGAACGGTTCCGTAGGGCAAGGTTTGAAACCGTGACCGGACGCGAAGGGGGCGGCCGGCGCGGTTGGGGGAGACGGTTCCTGGCAAGGTGGGAGGCCCGCCGCCGCGTGCGTGCGGGTTATGTGCCTTGGGGGGAACCATGGAGGAATACGAACTCATCGTCATCGGCAGCGGCCCGGCGGGGCGGCGCGCTGCGGTGCAGGCGGCCAAGCTCGGCAAATCGGTGCTGGTGGTGGAAGGGCGGCGGCGCGTGGGCGGGGTTTCGGTCCACACCGGCACGATCCCGTCGAAGACCCTGCGTGAAACCGCGCTCAACCTGTCAGGCTGGCGCGAGCGCGGGTTCTATGGCCATTCCTATCGCGTGAAGCAGGAGATCGGCGGGGACGACCTCGGCGTCCGGCTGATGAAAACGCTGGAGCACGAGATCAACGTGCTGGAGCACCAGTTCCACCGCAACAAGATCCGCACCGTCAACGGCACCGCACGCTTCACCGGACCGAACGAGGTGGCGGTGCGCCGCGCCGATGGCAGCGATCTGGCGGTGCGGGGCGAGCGCATCCTGATTACCGTCGGCACGATCCCCTACCGGCCCGACAGCGTGCCGTTCGATGGCGACCATGTGGTCGATAGCGATGCTATCGTCGAATGCCCGCGCGTGCCGCGCAGCCTGACCGTGATCGGCGCGGGGGTGATCGGCATCGAATATGCCACAATCTTCAGCGCGATGGACGTGCCGGTCACGCTGATCGAGCCGCGCGAGACGTTCCTGGACTTCATCGACCGCGAGATCATCGACACCTTCACGCACGAATTGCGTGACCGAGGCATGGTGATCCGTACCGGCGCGGAAGTCCGCTCGATCGAAAAGGGCGCGGATGGCTGGGTGACGACCACGCTGGCCGACGGGCGCACGGTGCGCACCGAAATGCTGCTCTATGCCGCCGGCCGAACCGGTGCGACGGCTCCGCTCGACCTCGACAAGTGCGGGCTGACGGTGGACCACCGGGGGCGCATCACCGTCGATCCCAAGACCTTCCAGACGGAAGTGCCGCACATCTATGCGGCGGGCGACGTGATCGGCTTTCCCAGCCTTGCCTCCACCTCGATGGAGCAGGGCCGCATTGCCGCGTGCCACGCCTTCGGCCTGCCGCTGCCACCCGCGCCGCAATACTTCCCTTACGGCATCTATGCGGTGCCCGAGATTTCGACCGTGGGCATGAACGAGCAGGAAGTGCGGGCGCGCGGCATCAGCTATGAAGTGGGGATCGCGCGTTTCCGCGAAACCTCGCGCGGGCACATCATGGGGCTGAACTCCGGCATGATGAAGATGCTGTTCTCGCTCAAGACGCGCCGCCTGCTGGGCGTGCACATCTGCGGCGAAGGCGCGACCGAGCTGATCCACATCGGGCAGGCGGTGCTGAACCTGAAAGGCACGCTCGACTATTTCATCGAGAACACGTTCAACTATCCGACGCTGGCCGAAGCCTACAAGATCGCCGCGCTGGACGCATGGAACCGGATGCCAGCGCGGGAAGGTTGATCCTAGCGCCCCGGCGTGATGAACGAGCGGCCGTGGCGCACCGGGCGCGCGGGGGCGGAAAAGATCGCGCCCGCCGAAAGGCGGCTGCCGCGCACCACCAGCATCACGGAATCGCCCGGCTCGATCCGCACCTCGTCGCCCGGATGGGCGATCGACTGGCCGTTCGCGCGGTCGATCTGGACGATGAAGAACGCGCCGTTGCCCTGCCGCTCGGCATCGCGCACGTTCAGTCCGGTAAGCGCACCGTGCTTGATCGCGGTCACCACTTCCAGCTCGAGGCCGAGATCGTGGAGGCCGCGCTTCATGTCGGAGACCGCGCCATCGCTGCCCACGGCCTTGCCGGTGGCTGGATAGAGGATCAGCTCGGTAATGCGCTCCGCCCCGATGTGGGTGGGCAGGACGACCTTGTCCGCCCCGGCGTGAAACAGCTTGCTTTCGGTGCTGGGCGCTTCGCCACGCGCGATGATCTCGATCCCGGCGTTGAGGTTGCGCGCCGAAAGCGTGATGAACACGTTGGCCGCGTCATCGGGCAGGACCGAGGCGAGCACGCGCGCCTTGGCGATGCCGGCCTGGCGCAGCGTATCCTCGTGCGTGGCTTCGCCGACCAGGCTCAGGTGGCCGTGTGCGCGTGCCTCCTCGCATTTCGCCGGGCTGCGTTCGATGATGACGAACGGATGCCGTGCTTCAGCCAGCGCCATGGCGAGTTGCACGCCGATCCGGCCATAGCCGCAGATGACGACGTGATCTTCGAGCTTTTCGATTTCGGTTTGCATGCGGTCCAGCCCCAGCAGGCGGCGGAACTGGAACAGCGTGAAGACTTGCACGAGCGCGCCGGTCAGCACGATCATGCCGGTGCAGCCGAGCACGATCGTTACGGTGGTCCAGATCCGCAGGAACGTGGTGTCGATCGGGCGGACTTCGCCGTACCCGACCGAGAAGATAGTGAGCAGCACCATGTAGGCGGCATCGCCCAGAGGCCAGCCGGCCCGGACGTAGCCCATGGTGGAAATGCAGAACACGGTGGCCACGAACAGCAGTGTGCCCGCCAGCAGGCGCAGCGGCGAGCCGAGCACATTGTTGGCGCCCTGCGAAAAGGCAGAGCCGTGGCTGTCCGCGTCCATTGGTGCTTCCCGATCCCCGGAACGGACCTTGGCGCGGGGGCGAAGGCTTGTCCAGTGTTGCGGGTGCGGGACGGGAAGGTCAGGCGCGCCGGGCGCGGGGAAGAACAGCGCGCAGCAGCACCAGCGCGGAAAGCAGCAGGATCAGCACAAAGCTCCAAGGGATCGCCGTTTCGAACAGCGCGGCAGCGGGGATAACAAGGCCGGCGACGCGCTCCACCAGCCATATCGCCGCGGCGAGGCCGATCACCGTGGCGAGCGCGGTGCGGGCGGGGGCGCCGTGGCGCCAGCGCGCCAGCGCCAGCAGTGCCGGCAGGGCGCCCAGAACGACCAGAAGCTGCACGGCCTCGATGCCCAGGTTGAAACCGAGGATCGCGGTGACGCGCGTCGCCGCGCCCAGTCCGAAGTTCGCGATCAGCGTGGCGAAGGCGAGGCCGTGGACCAGCCCGAAGCCGAGCGCGACCAGCGGCTCGCGCCCCGGGAACAGTGGCCGCGCGGCGTGGATCGCCGAGATCAACACGGACAGCGCGATGCCGGCCTCGACCGGGGCCGCCGGCAGATGCGCGCCGAACAGCGCGGCGGCGATCAGCGTCAGGCTGTGCCCCACGGTGAACGCGGTGACGATCATCGCGAGATGGCGGAAGGTGGCGCGCGGTTCGCGCAAGGCGGACCAGCGGCCGCGAGAGGCGAGCAGCGGCGCGGGCAGCAGCAGGGCCAGCAGGAACATCAGGTGGTCATAGCCTTCGGCGATGTGCCGCGCGCCCAGGCGGAAGCTGTTGGCGAAAAGACCGGTCATGCCGGCATGTCCCCGATCGACGGTAAGGATGGGGCGCGCGGCGGTAAGCGCGCCGACGAGTTCGCGCTCGCCCCGCGTGCCGCCGGCAAGGTCTCCGCCGATCACCAGCAGCGCGAAATGGGTGGGAACCTCGCGCGTGATGACGCGCCAGTCGAAGCGGAAGTTGCGGTCGCCGGCGCCGGGCGGCGGCAGCAGCGTGGCCGTGACATGGAGATCGGGCGGGCCGATGATCGTTTCGAACGCGATCCGGTCGATCGTGACGCGCCAGTTCCGCCCGTCCGGCGCTACCACCGCGAAGTGGCCCAGCAGATAGGCGCGCGCGGCGGCAAGGCTTGCAGGCCGGTTGTCGGTGGCAAGGCCGGTGGCATAGCCGAACTCGCTTTGCGGCACGACGATATCGGCCCCGATCGCGCCGGGGGCGAGATCGAGGCGGATTTCCGAATTGGGCGTGAGATGCGCGGCGGCGGGCGCGGGCAGAGCGAGCAGAAGCATCAGGATGGCCAGCGCGGCGATGAACCGCGCCGGCAGACTGCGCTCAATCATGCCCGAACCAGACGAACCGCGCGGCGGGGTCGGCAGCTTTGGGATTGATCTTCAACGCGGCCTTGCGCGCATCCTCCGCGTCATCGCCCCGGCCCAGCGCGTCGAGCGCCTCGGCTTTCTGCATCAGCAGCAGGGCGGAGCACCAGCCGCCCTTTTCGGCGCGCTCGATGGTGGCGAGCGCGCCTGCAGGATCGCCGGTGAGCAGTTGCGCGCGGGCAAGCAGCGCCAGCGTGGCGCCATGCGGGCGGCGTGCCGCGTCCTGCCGGGCAAGAGCCAGCGCGCGGCGCGGATCGCCGACGGCCAGTTCGTGCTCGACGACATGCGCGGCGGCGGCCTCGGGCAGGGCTTGCAGCCTCTCGGCCCAGATCGCGCCGGCACGGTCCGCCCAGGCCCGGCTTTCCTGCCCCTTGCCCTGAAGGCGCAGGAGATGGGCCAGCGCGTCCATCACTTCGGGCGCGTTGGTGCGATTGGCGATGTCGGCATAGCGCCGTGCCGCTTCATCCGGCCGGCCTTCAACCGCCGCCTGTTGCGCGACGAACGCCTCGTTCAGCCAGTTGCCGGGAAAGAAGCCGTCGGCAAAGCGCGCCCAGCGGCCGGCAGTGGTCCAGTCACCCACGGCATAGGCCACGGTCGCGCGCTGGATGGCGGCCTGCGCCTTGGCGAGGCGTGTCAGCCGCTTACCGCGCAGCACGGCATTGACGCGCCGGCGCGCGAGTTCGGGATCGCCTGTGCGCAGCGAGAGCATCGATTGCCGCAGCGCCAGGCCCGCATTGTTCGCGGCGGCTTCCGCCTTGGCATAATCCTCGCGCGCGGTGGCATAGTCGCCGCGCTGCATCGCTATGTCTCCGCGCAGCGCAAGCGCGCTGGAGGCTTCCTCGCTGTGCGGGCTAGCCTTCTGCGCGTCGAACCGGGTGAGAGCCTTTGTGGCATCGTCCAGCCGGTGCAGCGTGACCGACAGCGCGGCGCGCGACAGGCTGGGGCCGGCGGGAAACTCGGCCATGCCTATCGCCCGATTCAGCACCTTGTCCGCTTCGGCCAGATCGGCGTAGCTGCCGGTCAGGCGGTATCGGCCGACCAGCGCGTCGCCCAGAATTTCCATGTGGAGCCAGTCGGACTTGCCGCTCTTTTCGCGCTCGCGCCCGCCATCGATCTGCACCGTTGCGGCGTTTACCGCTTCCGCCTGGTTGCGGGGGCCAAACCATGGCTTGACCTCGCTGGTCGCGGGATCGGGCGGGCCATGCCGGTGGTTCCAGCGCTGCCAGCCATAACTGGCCGCAAGCACGATGATCACGGCGGCAAGGAGCAGCCAGGGCCAGCGCAAGGCATTGCGCTGGCCTGCCGAAACGGTGTTCATGTCAAGTTTTCCCGCGACCCGCGCGCTGTTACGATGTGCGGGCGCAGATCTTCAGGCCCAGATTGGTGAGATCGTCGCCGATCAGGTCGAAGAACTTGTGCAACTCGTTCTTGTATTCGGCGAGGTACTTGTTGTTGGTGGCATCGTCCGCCGGTGTGGCGTCGTTGTAGCTGTTTTTGGTGGCGGAGCCCACCAGTGCGGTGGCGATCGCCGGGTTGCCCATGCGATCGACGCTGACATAGGCCGAATCCGCGTCCGTGCGGAAGTTGAAGCCCGATCCCGTGCCGCTCGCCACCGCCGGCGAGCCGTTGGGGTTAGCCAGGAACGGGAAGGTGAGGCTGAACGGCTTGTCGTTGGTTGGCGGATTTAGCGGGATGTTGGCGAACGTGTTCGGCCCCTGTCCGGTGACCGTCATGTCGAGGAACAGTTCCGCGAGCAGGATGTCGACCACCGGATCGGCAGGGTGCCGGCCGTTGGGGAAGCGGGTCGAGCGCGTGATGTCCAGCTTCAGCGTGTCCGGGATGATCTGCGATTGCAGCGTTGCCGTCACGCCGGTCTGTCCCTGGACGGTCTGCGTGAAGCAGTTATCGACGTTGTAGGATACGGCCGTGGCCGTCGGCGTGGGGGTGGCCGTGCCGGTTCCGCTCGGCAACGGGGCGGGGACGACCACCTGGCTGCCGGAGCCGCTGTCGCCGCAGGCGGCCAGAACGGCGGTCAGCGCCAGCGGCGTCGCGAAGAGCATCGCGGCGCGGCGCAGGGAAAACGGAGATGCTTGCATCACAGGTTCCCCCCGAAGCGAAGCGTCTGACCCCAGGCGTCCAGATTGCTGCCGATCGTGCCAAGGTTGGCATCCGGAATTTCCAGGACCAGCGCGGTATCGTTCTGGCCATCGAAGAAATTGCGATCATTGCGGATGCGGATGGTGCCGAACGAGCGCGTTTCGCGGAAGCCGATCAGGTCGAAGAAGAACGGCTCGTCATACAGGCCAACGCGCGCCTTGACGCCGTTGGCGGTAAGCGTCGTTTCCACCGGCCCTTCCAGCGTGCCGGTCACGCCGGGCAGGCCTTCGATGCGGACGCCCCAGTCGTTTGGCCCCTGTCCCTTGCCGAAGCGGAACTTGATCACGAATTCCGGCGAGGTTCCGGGGGCCTGCGTGGACACGTTGATCTTGTAGAGCACGTCGCGGTCGTAATAGGTCGGCGCGGTGGTGGCGACCGGACCGGCGAAAGTCATCGCGATCTTGGTCGTGCCGTTGGAATGCCACGCGAAGACGTCGGCGATATCGGCTGGAATATCCGGCGTGGTATCGAACCCGGCGTCGGTGCGGGTGGGCGGATCGAGGTGATCGGCGCTTTCGGCCACATCGGCGGGAAGGAGCAGAAGCCCCGACAGAGCGGCACAGGCGGCGCCAGCCGCCAGCCCCCTGGCTCCAACAGTCCTGAAAAAGCTGCGCACGGCGTATCTCCGACTCTGGGTAACGAATGACGGTGCGACCTTGATGTCGCCTCATTCTTCCCGAATCGCTGTGCCGGCCCTCACACATCCGCGTATTTATCGCGGCGCCTGAACAAAGGGCGGCTCCGATTCAATGCGGAGGCCGTTACCCGGGTTGTAACTCTAAAAAGACGCTGCCGTGAAGGGGGAAAGTGCCGGCATCGAATCCGGGGCGCGTGGCGCGGGGAATGGCGCGCACAAAAAACGGGGCGATGCACGCCCCGTTTTTCCGGTCCCGCGATGGAACGGCGCTTATTTCGGCGCCAGCACCATCAGCATCTGGCGGCCTTCCATGCGGGGAAAGGCTTCGATCTTGGCGATTTCCGCCACGTCGTCCTGCACGCGGCGCAGCAGGTTCATGCCGAGCTGCTGGTGCGACAGCTCGCGCCCGCGGAAGCGCAGCGTGACCTTCACCTTGTCCCCTTCCTCGATGAAGCGCTGCACGTTGCGCATCTTCACGTCATAGTCGTGATCATCGATGTTCGGACGCATTTTGATCTCCTTGATCTCCTGCGTCTTCTGGGTTTTGCGGGCAAGATTGGCCTTTTTCTGGGCCTCGTAGCGGAACTTGCCGACATCAAGGAACTTGCAGACCGGCGGATCGGCGTTGGGCGAAACCTCGACCAGGTCCAGTCCGACTTCGGCTGCCTGCTCGATCGCCTCGCGCGTGTACATGACGCCGAGATTTTCACCATTCTCATCGATCACGCGCACCTTTGGCACGTTGATGAGCTGGTTGTAGCGCGGCCCGCTCTTGACGGGGGGCGCCATCATGCGCCGGGGAGGGGGAGCTATAGTGCGTTCTCCTGCAGTTGCTCGAAACGTGATTTTGGCGCGCTCATATCACATTGCGGTCGCAGATAAAGGGCCAAGCGCCGAATGTGGGGCGTTCAGGACGCGATTCAAGGGCGGGGAGGTGGATTGGAGCCGTCAGCGGCGGCCCTCACGGGCGCGCCTGCGTTCGTAGAACAGCAGCGCCAGCGCGTAAAATACGACATCGGCCGCGATCTTGCCGGCGCCGACTCCCAGCGCTTCCCCCAGCAAGGAAACGGTGGACAACGTGATGCCCGGGCGGATGACCAGCGTATCGAGCGCTTCGGCTATGCCGAAATCGTGGAGCATGGCGAGCAGCACCGGGCGCAGCCGACGTTCACCGCCGGGCAGGGCGCGCCAGTCGCGCAGGAAGATGGTGCCGTAGTAACCGGCATTCTCGCCCAGCGCCGCACCGAACGCGGCGAGTTCCGGTCCGGCTCCGGCGGCGGAAAGTCCGAAGAAGCCGGCGTAGCTGCCGGCAAAGCCGCACGCCTCGGCCCAGCCGAAGCGCGCCAGCCAATGTCGCCAGCGCGGACCATGCGCGGTCATGACGTCCCTTACGCCGTCTGGCGCCAGAGTGGGAAGCGCGCGAGCCGGTCTGCCGCCGGCACGAGCGCCTCGATCTCGGTGGCGGGTTGCATCGCGGAAAGGATCGCGGGATCGGTCGCATCCATGCCACCGGTCAGCGCGCCGATCGCGGGCAGGATCATGCGGCCGCCGCGCCCGCTATTGCCGTCTTTGCCGATCACCACGCAAGGGCGCGAGATGTTGCGGCCGCGGACCGCGAGGCGCAGCTTGGGGTGGAAATGGCCGGACAGTTCGGGAGCAACTTCTCCCGCCTTCGCCTCGTGCCGTAGCACGATGCCGCTGACGGCAAGCTCCTCCATCCGCGTACCACCCGGATGATCGGCCACGTCCTCGTCATGGTTGCCGGTGATCCACACCCAGTCGGTCGCGCGGGTCAGCGCCGCTAGCATTCCAGCGGCGTGGGGTTCCAGTCTTTCCGCCCCGAAGCGATCGTGGAAACTGTCGCCCAGACAGAACACGCGTCGCGCGCCGGTTTCGCGGATGGCGCCCGCGATGCGCTCCAGCGTCTCGCGGCTGTCATAGGGCGGCAGCATTTGCCCGAAGCGGGCGTAGAAACTGGCCTTTTCAAGATGGAGGTCCGCCACCAGCAGGGCCTGCTCGTCCGGCCAGTAGAGCGCGCGACCATCGCCGATCCGCGGGCCGAGCCGAAATTCGCGATGGGCGAACGAAAAGGGAACCATGGGTTTCCCTTGCCGCAGGGGGCGTGATTTGGCAAGCGCCCGGCATGACCGACTGGACCGAACAGACCGCCCAAGCCCGCCACTGGTTCGAATCGCTGCGCGACCGCATCTGCGCTGCGTTCGAGGCGATCGAGCGCGAGGCCGGCAGCGACGCGGCTTTCGTCTATACGCCCTGGAGCCGCGAACAGGTGGGCGAACCGGCGGATAACGACGCCAATGCGAACCCCGGTGGTGGCGTGCGCGGCGTGATGAAGGGCAAGGTGTTCGAGAAGGTGGGCGTCAACGTCTCCACCGTGGGCGGCGCGTTCAGCCCGGAATTCGCCAAGACGATCAACGGTGCGGACCCCGAAAACCCGGTCTTTACCGCGACCGGCATCAGCCTGGTCGCACACATGGCCAATCCGCACGTTCCCGCCGTTCACATGAACACGCGCTTCCTCACCACCAGCAAGGCGTGGTTCGGCGGCGGCGGCGATCTCAACCCGCCGATTCCCTATGACGAGGACACCGCCGAGTTCCACGCCGCGTTCAAGGCGGCGTGCGACGCGCACGACGGGGAGTACTATCCGCGATTCAAGAAGTGGGCGGACGACTATTTCTACATTCCCCACCGCAAGGTGCACCGGGGCGTGGGCGGTATCTTCTACGATCACCTCGAATGCGCCGACCTCGATGGCTTCGCCGCCAACTTCGCCTTCACCCGCGATGTGGGCGAGGCATTCCTCGACGTGTTCCCCAGGCTGGTGCGCCGGCGCATGGGGATGGACTTCACGCCCGAGGACAAGCAGCGCCAGCTCGAATGGCGCGGCCGCTATGCCGAATTCAACCTGGTCTATGACCGGGGCACGCTGTTCGGCCTGAAGACCGGCGGGAACATCGATGCAATTCTGATGAGCCTGCCGCCCGAAGCGGTGTGGAGCTGACCGGTTGGACTACGACCACCCCCAACCGCTCGCCCCCGGCTACCATGCCGTCCGCCCCGGTGATCTCGCCTGCGTGGTGACCGCGCTGGAAATGCGCGAGAAGCCCGCGGCGTTGCGGCGGCTGGTGCCGGAAGGCGATGTGCCGGTGCAGCTTGTCCGCTGGGAAGCGCCGGCGATCGAGAAATACCGGATGCTCTACCGCCGCGTCGGCGCGCCGTGGCTGTGGTGGTCGCGGCTGGTGAAGGATGATGGCGAACTCGCCGCGATCGTCCACGATCCGCAGGTCCACGTTTTCGCGGTGGTCGACCGCGCCCGCGTGGAAGTGGGGATGCTTGAACTGGACTTCCGCGTGTCCGGCGAATGCGAGATCACGTTCTTTGGCCTGATTCCGGGCGCGACCAGGAAAGGGCTGGGCAAGTGGCTGATGCGCAAGGCCTTGCAGTTGGCCTGGCGCGAGGGCGTGGGCCGGGTATGGGTGCATACCTGCACGCTCGATGGCCCGCAGGCGCTGCCGTTCTATGTCTCGCAAGGCTTCGTGCCCTATGCGCGGGCGGTGGAAGTGTTCCCCGATCCGCGCCTTGGCGACGTGCTGCCGGAAGACGTGGCGCCCCATGCGGCGCTGCTGCGCGCCTAAGCGATTACACTGATCCGCATTTCCGCGACCTTTACCCCTTGCCCTGACCGCATGGTTCCGCCCATTTAGGCAGGACATGCTACGTCAGTACGAACTTGTCGAACGGGTCCTTGCTTATGATCCGGACGCGGATGAGGCGATCCTCAACCGCGCCTATGTCTATACCGTGCAGAAGCACGGCACCCAGAAGCGCGCGTCGGGCGATCCCTATTTCTCGCACCCGGTGGAAGTCGCCGGCCTGATGACCGAGCTGAAGCTCGATCAGGCGACGGTGGTGACGGCGCTGCTCCACGATACGGTGGAGGATACGCTGGCCACCGTGGACGAGATCGAGCGGCTGTTCGGCGGCGATGTGGCGCGGCTGGTCGATGGCGTGACCAAGCTCTCGAAAATCGAGACGATGAGCGACAACGAGCGCGCCGCCGAGAATCTGCGCAAGTTCCTGCTGGCGATGAGCGAGGACTTGCGCGTCCTGCTCGTCAAGCTGGCGGATCGCCTGCACAACATGCGCACGCTCCACTTCATCAAGAGCGAGGAAAAGCGTCGCCGCATCGCGCGCGAGACGATGGATATCTATGCCCCGCTGGCCGAGCGCGTGGGCATGTACGAATACATGCGCGAGATGCAGTTGCTGGCCTTCGAGCAGCTCGAACCCGAAGCCTATGCCACGATCAGCGGACGCCTTGCCGCGATCCGCAGCGAGGAAAACGGCCAGGTCGGGGCGATCGCGCTGGAGATCAAGCAGGCGCTGGCCGAAGCGGGTCTCAGGGTGGAAGTCTCGGGCCGCGAGAAGCACCCCTATTCGATCTGGAAGAAGATGGCCGAGCGCCATGTCAGCTTCGAGCAGATCACCGACATCATGGCCTTCCGCGTGCTGACGGAGAACGAGGACGATTGCTACAAGGCGCTGGGCATCCTGCACCGCACCTGGCAGATGATCCCCGGCCGCTTCAAGGACTACATCTCCACGCCGAAGATGAACGGCTACAAGAGCCTGCACACCTCGCTGATCTACAACAACGCCATGCGCGTGGAAGTGCAGATCAAGACGCGGGAGATGCACGAGACCAACGAGTTCGGTCTGGCCGCGCACTGGTCGTACAAGCAGGGCGGAGTCACGCCCGACGGGCAGGTGGGCTGGCTGCGCGATCTGCTGGAAATCCTCGAAGCCAGCAACGATCCCGAGGAGCTGCTCGAAAACACCAAGATGGCGATCTATCAGGATCGCATCTTCGCCTTCACGCCCAAGGGGGCGCTGTTCCAGCTGCCCAAGGGCGCGACGCCGATCGACTTCGCCTTTGCCGTTCACACCAATCTGGGCGCGCAGGCAGTAGGGGCGAAGATCAACGGGCGGCATGTGCCGCTGCGCACGCCGCTCAACAACGGCGATGTGGTGGAGATCATCAAGAGCCGGACCTCGGAGCCGCAGCTTTCGTGGCTGGCCTTCGCCGTCACGGGCAAGGCGCGGGCCTCGATCCGCCGTTTCGTGCGCCAGAAGGAACGCGCCGAAGTCGCCGCCATCGGGCGCAAGCTCTACGAGGAGATCGTCGAGCGCCTGCCCGGCACCGTGGGCAAGAAGGCGCTGGCCGATGCAATCAAGCGGCTGAAGATGGCGGGCGAGGAAGACCTGATGTTCGCCGTCGGTTCGGCCAAGGTCGATGACCGGCAGGTGATGGAAGCCTTGATGCCGGGCAGCGCGGCGAACCTGCCCGATCCCGATCACTGGCCCAAGCAGAAGCGCGCGATCGCTGTGCGCGGGCTGACGCCGGGCATGGCGTTCCAGCTGGCCGCGTGCTGCCATCCGGTGCCTGGCGACCGCATCGTCGGGTTGCGGCGGCCGGGCAAGGGCGTGGAAGTCCACGCGATCGACTGCCTCAACCTTGCCAACGGGATCGATGCCGACTGGATCGACCTTTCGTGGGATGCGCGGACCGACGGCGCGATCGGCCGCCTGCGTGCCGAACTTTACAATCGCCCCGGCACGCTGGCGGAGATGGCGGGCATCTTCGCCAAGAACCACGCCAACGTGGTCAATCTGGAAATGACCCAGCGCGAAAACCCGTTCCATACCTACGAGGTGGACCTGGAAGTGCGCGATCTGGCGCACCTGACGCGCATCATCAGCGCCCTGCGCGCCAGTGACGCGGTGGCGCAAGCCGAACGCATCTGATCCTGCGGCCCCGGGGCTGCGTTACCGTCTGATCTCGCGGTCCGGACCGGCTGATGCCCGTGGAACAGGTTTTCCAGTGTCCGGAACGGACTATATTTATGTTGCGGGATTTTTCGTTTGTTTTCTGGAATTTGACCTGCGCGTAAAAAATATCCAACTTAAAGTGGATATTTAATACGTTTTACAAACAGGTCAATAATTACCACGAATTAACCATTATTTACTTATCCGAACCACGTCTGTCGCGAAAAAATTTGCGCGGCGAAGGGTCGGATTATTATGAAATATCTAAAGTCAATCGCGGTTATACGCGTAATTGTCGGGCTGTATGTCTTCCTGCTTGGCGGGATGGCTTATGCCGCGGACTTGCAGATATCGCAGTATTCGGCCGATCCCGATCCAATAGGTGCAAGCGCGCAGGCGACTTTTACAGTCACCGTCGCGAACAACAGCGTTTCCGCGGTCAGCAACGCGGTGGTCACGATCGGCGTGCCGGGGCGCTTCAGCGTTAGCGGTGCGCCGGGCAGCATCCCGTCGTATTGCACGTTGTCCGGCGCGCCGGGCAGCCAGACGCTGACCTGCACGCTGGCGACCCTGCCCGGCGGCGGCGTGGCCAACGCCCGGACCTTCAGCTTCACCGCGACCGCGCAGACGCCGGGAGCCAGCAGTTCGACCGCGACGATCGCGGCGGCTGGCAACACCGATTCCAATCCGGGCAACGACAGCCTGACGATCACCCCCACGGTGCGGGCCGGTGCGGACATCGCGCTGGTGAAGGCTGGTTCGGCCTCCAGCGTGCCGGCGGGCGACATCCTGAGCTACACCCTGACTGCCACCAACAACGGTCCGAACACGACGGCGGCGATCAGGGTGGTCGACAACCTTCCCGCCGCCAGCGATTTCCAGTTCCAGTCCGCCACGGGTTCGGGATGGACCTGCAATCTTTCCGGCACGACGCTGACCTGCGACTACAGCGGCAGCGCGCCGGCGGTTGGCGGCAGCTTCCCGGTCATCACGATCAGCGGCAAGATCACCAAGAACACCGCCGGCACGATCAGCAACATCGCGGCGGTAAGCATCACCGATCCGCTGGTGCTCGATCCGGCGACGGGTAACAACATTTCGAACACCGTCGTGACCAATGTCGAGGCGGGCGCCGACCTGCAGGCGATCAAGTCGATGACCTCGACGATCACCGTGGGGCAGAGCGGCAGCATCGTGCTATCGATCCGCAACACCGGACCGCAGACAACGCCGGCGGGCACCAAGATCGCCGACACGATCGATGGTTCGCTGGCGATCGGAACGTTGCCGTCCGGGTGCGCGCGATCGGGCCAGACGGTGACCTGCACGGCGGCGTCGATCGCGGCCACGGGGCAGGTGGATTTCGTCATTCCGGTAACCGGCGCGTCGGCGACGTCAGGAGTCCTGACCAACACCGCGCATGTCACCCCGCCCAGCGGATTCACCGATCCGGATACGAGCAACAACGATGCGTCCGCGCCGTTCCAGGTGGTGCTGCCGAACGCGGACCTCGAACTCTATTCCAAGTCCAAAAGCCCCAGCCCGGTCGCGCCGGGCGCGGACATCACCAGCACTATCATCGTGCGCAATCTGGGGCCGTCGGTCGCAAGCTGGACTCCGTCCACGCCGATCCGCGTGACCGATACGCTGAGCGCCGACGAGACCTACGTCAGCGTTTCGGGTAACTGGTCCTGTTCGGTCTCGGGCGTGGTGGTCACGTGCCAGACGACGGATTCCGGCACGCTTCAGGTTGGCGATCTGCTGTATCTGACGCTCGTGACGAAAGCCGGGTCGGGCGTCGATACCGACGTGGTCAACACCGCCTGTACCGACCGCACGGCCGGTTCGGCCCACACGCCGTCGTCGCCCTCCAGCCCCACCGGCAACGATTGCCGGTCGGCGGGCGTGCGCTCCACCACCAAGGCGGCGGACATTTCCATCGCCAAGGACATGAGCCTGTCCCCCAGCGGCGGGTGGACGCACAACCTGACGGTCGCGAACACCGACAACAGCTATTACATACGCCTGCGCGTATCGAACGCCGCCGGCGGCGACCTGGCGCGCACGGTGTACGTGACCGACGCCATTCCCGACTTCATCACCAGCGGCAGCTATGTAACCGCCGTCAACCAGAACAGCATCAGTTCGGGTAGCATGAGCTACAACCAGTGGAACGGGCTGGTGAGCTGGTCGCTGTCCAACCTGGCGGCGGGCGCCACCGAAACACTGGTGATCCGCGTGGACCGGCCGTTCGAAAGCGGTTCCTACACCAACTTCGCCTCGGTGTTTTCGCCCGACACGACCGAAACCAACAACGCCAACAACAGCGATTCCGCAAACTTCAGCGTGGGCGCGGTGGCCGACATGACGGTCAATTCGAAGTCGGTAACGCCCGATCCGGTGCGCGTGGGCGTGCCTGCGACCTACATCATCAGCGTGCGCAACGATGGCGCCAACCCGGCGGACAACGTGCAGGTGGTCGACGTGATCGATCCGGCGCGGTTCCAGATCACTGGCACGCCGACCACGACCAAGCCGGGCGCAAGCTGCTCGGTCGTGCCGTCCACGGGCACCGTGACCTGCGCCATGGGCCAGTTCGCGCGCACCGAAGTGCGGCAGATCAGCATCGGCGTGCTGCCGAAGTATCCGTTCGGTTCCGAAACGGTGGCCACGCTGCCAGTCACGCAGGCGAACAAGGCCACCGTCACGACCTCGACGCTCGACGCCAACGGCGGCAGCGACCCCAACGCCGGCAACAACGCCTTCACGCTGAACCACACCGTGAACGGCCCGTCTTTCGATCTCGCCGTGACCAAGACCGAAAGCGATCCGGTGAACGACGATCCGGTGCGGTTCGACGAGACGCTGAACTACGACATCCGCGTTTCCAACTACGGCCCCTCGCGCGCGACCAACGTGATCGTGACCGACATTCCCTCGCCGCCGGCCGGGCTGACGACCACGCTCCAGTCCGTGACGGTGAACCCGGTTGCGGCCAACGGCGGCCTGTCGCTCCAGGCGGCACCGAACGCGGGCTGTGTGCCGTCGGGGGCAACCTATGTTTGCCGCATCGACGCCTCGAACACCGATGCCAACTACCTCGATCCTTCGCGCCAGGTGGTGTTCCGGCTGGTCTTCGCCATCGGCGGCACGCCGCCTTCGGCGCCCGTTACCTATAGCAACGCGGCGGAAGTGACCTCGGCCGAACAGCCGGTGTGGAATGGCGCTGGCGCGGATGCGCAGACGGTCAACAACCGCGCGGTCCAGACGACCACGATCCGGCCGTCCACCGATCTCCAGATCGTGAGCAAGACGCGCTCCGGAGCGCTGATGCGCAACGTCAACGAACCGGTCGAATTCACCATTCGGTTCCGCAACAACGGACCTTCCACCGCCACGCGGGTGCGCGTGACCGACGTGCTGCCGGCGGGCTTCGTCTATGCCGCATCCCCCGCCCCTTCGACCGCCATTCCCGGCGGCAGCGGCGCCAGCGTTTCGGGCCTGAACTGCTCGGGCACAACCACGATCACCTGCGACATCGACGGCAGCTTCCCCGTGGGCGCCGCGCATGCGGTGGACCTGAAAGTCCGCGCCAAGGCGCAAGGCCCTTACAGCGGCGCGCTTTCGCCCATGGACGCGACCGACACCGCGACGATCACGCCCGGCCTTGACGGCAGCGGCGATCCGCTGAGCGAGGACGCCGACAACACCAACAACAGCCAGTCGGCCGTCGTCCAGATCAAGCCTTCGTCGATCGCGGGCACGGTCTATGCCGACAACAACGACAACAACGTGTTCAACGGTGGTGAAGGCATCGCCGGCGTTACCCTCTCGCTGACCGGCACCGACATCTATGGCAACGCGGTTGCGGCCACGGCCATCACCAATGCGTCGGGAGCGTTCGCGTTCGACGTGCTGCCGCCTTCGGACGCGGCGGGCTACACGATCGTCGAGACGCAGCCGGCAAACTTCTACGATCTCAACGAAACCGCGGGCAGCGCTGGCGGCACCGTCAACAACGCGGTCCGTGGCAACACCCCGGCGGAGAACACCATCGGCGGCATCGTGCTGGCGGCTCAGACGGCGGCGACCGGCTATCTGTTCCAGGATCATGCCAATGCGGTGATCGTCGCAACCAACGACGACCCGCCCGCCGTCAACGGCGCAACCGGGCAGACGAACATCGTCAACGCCTTCGCCAACGATACCTTCAACAATGCCGCGATCGATCCGGCGAAGATTGTCGCCACGATCGTTACCCCGGCGACGAATGCTGGCGTCACCATGGATACCGCCACCGGCCTCGTCAGCGTGGCTCCGGGTACGCCGGCGGGCACCTACACCATCGACTATTGCATCTGCGACAAGGCCGATGCGGCGACCTGCGCCTCAGCGCGCGTCACCGTGGTCGTCACCGCGCCGCCGATCGTCGCCACCAACGACACGATCAGCGGGATCAACGGCGCGACCGGTGCGACCGACGTCCTGTCCGCCCTGACCGGGGATACGGTCAACGGCGCGGCCGCGACCACTGGCGCGGTGACCATTTCGGTCGCTGCCGGATCGACCGTGCCTTCGGTGCTGACGTTCGATCCCGCCACAGGCAAGGTTTCTGTCCATGCCGATACGCCAGCCGGTACCTACAGCTTCAACTACCAGATCTGCGAAGCGCTCAACCCGGCCAACTGCGCCATCGCCACCGAGACCGTCTCGGTCGTGGCCGGCTCGATCGCGGCAGTCAACGACAGCGCTGCCGGCATCAACGGTGCGGCGGGCGCGGCCAATGTGCTCAACGTGCTGACCGGCGATACGCGCAATGGCGCGGCGGCGACCACGGGGACCGTCACCATCGCGGTGGCGCCAGGGTCTGCCGTGCCGTCCGAACTGACCTTCGACACCGCGACGGGTGCGGTGTCGGTCAAGCCGGGCACGCCGGCGGGCACCTATCTGTTCAACTATCGCATCTGCGAAACGATCAACCCCACCAACTGCGCCACGGCCGAAGCGCGCGTGACGGTGGTGGCCGGTGTGATCGCGGCCGCGAACGACACGGTTGGCGGCGTCAACGGAACGCTGGGCGGCAGCAACGTGCTCAACGTTCTGGCGGGCGACACGCTCAACGGCGCGCCGGCCACGACCTCGACGGTGGCGATCACGCTTGCGCCGGGCGCCACGGTCCCGTCTGGCCTCGCGTTCGATCCGGCGACGGGCAACGTGTCGGTCGCGCCGAACACCCCGGCGGGCACCTATCACTTCGACTACCGGATTTGCGAGAAGCTGAATCCGACCAACTGCTCCATCGCGACCGCGACGGTTACTGTCGTCGCCGCGCCGATCACGGCGGACGACGATGCTTCCTCGCCCGTCACGGGGGCGACTGGCGCGGCCGACGTGGTCGACGCGCTGGAAGGCGACGCGCTCAACAACGCGCAGGCCAAGCTGGCCGACGTGACGATGACGGTCGTCACCCCCGCGACGGCGGTGGGCGGCAATCCGGTACCCGTGCTCGATACGGCGACCGGCAAGGCCAGCGTGCCGGCGGGAACGCCGTCCGGCACCTACACCATCGATTACCGGATCTGCGAAAAGCTGAACCCGGCCAACTGCGCCACCGCCAGGATCACCGTGCCGGTAACGGCGGCGGCGATCACCGCGGGCAATGACAGCGCGACCGGCATTAACGGCGCGGCGGGCGCGGCGGGCGTGCTCAACGTGCTGTCGGACGACCGGCTGAACGGGGTGGCGGTGACCACGGGGACGGTATCCATCGCCGTCGCCGCCGGATCGTCGGTGCCACCAGTGCTCACCTTCGACCCCGCCACCGGCGCGGTCTCGGTCAAGCCAGGGACGCCGGCCGGCCCCTATCACTTCGACTACACGATCTGCGAAAAGCTGAACCCCACGAATTGCGCAACGGCCACGGCCAGCGTGACCGTGGTGGCCGCGCCGATCGTCGCCACCCCTGACAGCGCGACCGGGATCAACGGTGCCTCGGGCGGCACGGGTGTGCTCAACGTGCTGGGTGGCGATACGCTGAATGGCGTGGCGGCCACCACGGGAACGGTGACGATCGCGGTGGCTTCGGGTTCCTCGGTGCCTGCGGCGCTGACCTTCGACCCCGCCACCGGCGCGGTCTCGGTCAAGCCGGGCACGCCGGCGGGCACTTACAGCTTTGACTACACGATCTGCGAAAAGCTGAACCCCACGAATTGCGCGACGGCCATGGCCAGCGTGACCGTGGTGGCTGCGCCCATCATCGCGACCAACGACACCGTTCCGACGGTCAATGGCGGCCAGGGTGGCGCGGGCGTGATCGACGTGCTGGGCAACGACACGCTGAACGGTGCGCCGGCCGACAAGGGCACGGTCACGATCTCGGTCGTCACGCCGGCCACGCCGATCAACGGTGGCGCCGTGCCGGTGCTCGATCCGGCCACGGGCCTGGTCAACGTGCCGGCGGATACCCCGGCGGGTACTTACACCATCGACTATCGCATCTGCGAGAAGCTGAATCCGACGAACTGTTCGACGGCGAAGGTGACCGTGCCGGTCAGCGCCGGCCCGATCACGGCGAAGGATGACAGCGCCACCGGCATCAACGGGGCATCGGGCGCGACGAACGTGGTCAACGTGCTGGGCGGCGATACCCGCAACGGCGCGGCCGCGACCCCAGCGACCGTCACCATCGGCCTTGCGCCGGGGGCGACGCTGCCGGCGGGGCTGGCGTTCGATACGGCCACGGGCGATGTCTCGGTCAAGCCGGGCACGCCGGCGGGCACCTACAGCTTCGACTACCAGATCTGCGAGAAGCTCAATCCCACCAACTGCGCGACCGCCAAGGTCAGCGTCACGGTCATTCCCGCGCCCATCGTGGCGGTGGACGACACGGTTGCCGGCATCAACGGCGGTTCGGGCGCGGTCAACGTGCTGAACGCGCTGGGCGGCGATACGCTGAATGGCCAGCCGGCAACGGTGGCCACGGTCACGCTGGCACTCGTCAACGCGCTGCCTGCCGGCTTCACGTTCGATCCGGCGACCGGCAACCTTAGTGTCGCGCCGGGCACGCGCGATGGTTCTTACGCCATCCCGTACCGGATCTGCGAGAAGCTGAACCCCACCAACTGCGCCAGTGCGACGATGACGGTTACCGTGATCCCGCCGCGCAGCACGGTTTCGGGCATCGTCTATCTCGACGGCAACCTCAGCCGCACGCACGAAAGCAGCGAGGCGCTGCTGGAAGGCTGGGCCGTGGAAGTGGTGCGCGGCGGCGCGGTGGTTGGCACCACGCACACCGACGCCAAGGGCTTCTACAGCATTCCCGACCTGCTGAGCGGCGATGGCTATTCCATTCGCTTCCGCCATGCGGCGAGCGGGGTGGTCTATGGCCGGATCGACAGCGCGGTGCTGCCGGTCAACGCCACGCTGGCCGACCAGAACATGCCGATCGATCCTTCGGGCGTGGTCTATGACTCGGTCACCCGCAGCCCGGTTCCCGGCGCGGTGGTGACGCTGGTGGACGATGGCGGCGTGCCGCTGGCGGATGCCTGCTTCATCGATCCGGGCCAGGCACGCCAGGTCACGAGCGCCGATGGCCTCTACCGCTTCGACATCGTGGCGGGCGCGGCGGCCCAGTGCCCGGCGGCACGCACCGGCTATCACCTGAAGATCACGCCGCCTTCCGGCTATTCCGGGCCGGAATCGACGGTGATCGCGGCGCAGCAGGGCCTGTTCAATCCGGCTGGCCGCGGCACCCCGGCCCCCGTGGTGGCCAATGCCGGCGCGCCGCAGGCTTCGGACCCGACGACCTACTACCTCGGCTTCCTGCTGGGGCAGGGCGACGGCAACGTGGTGAACAACCACATTCCGCTCGATCCCTTCCTGTCGCGCACGCCGCTGATCGTCACCAAGACCAGCGATAAGCGCACCGCGAACGTGGGTGATCTGGTGCCTTACACCATCACCGTGCGCAACACCGAGGCGCTGACCCGCGCCGGGGTGGCGGTGGTCGACATCCTTCCGCCGGGCTTCCGCTATGTCGCGGGATCGGCGCGGGTGGAAGGCCTGCCGCTGGAGCCGGTGGCGAGCGACCGCGAACTCCGCTGGAACGGCCAGGTCGTGCCCGGCAACACCACGCTGACCTATCGCATCATCGCGGTGATCGGCGCGGGCGTGACCGAGGGGGATCGCGTGAACACCGCCGTCGCCCGAAGTGGAGCCGGAGCGGGCGCGGGTGGCTCGGACATCTCGAACCGGGCGCAGGCCGTGGTCTCGATCGTGCCGAGCACGCTGTTCGACTGCGCCGAAGTGATCGGCAAGGTCTATGACGATCGCAACGGCAACGGTTACCAGGACGCAGGCGAACCGGGCATCCCGGCCGCGCGCCTCGCCACGGTGAACGGCCAGCTGGTGACGGCGGACGACCATGGCCGCTACCACATCACCTGTGCCGCCGTGCCCAACGCGCTGATCGGCTCCAACTACGTGCTCAAGCTCGACACGCGGACGGTGCCGGAAGGCTATGCGCCGACTACCGACAACCCGCAGTCGATCCGCCTGACGCGTGGCAAGATCAGCGAGTTGAACTTCGGCGTGCAGAAGGCGCGGGTGGTGGCGGTGGCCATCGACGCCAGGGCCTTCGCGGCCGGGAGCGCCGACCTGCTGCCCGCCTTCGCCGCGCGGCTGGAAACCCTGAAGACGATCAAGGCTGCAAGGCTGGCGATCCGGGCGACCTACACGGCCGCCGCCGGTGAACCCGCCGCAGTGATCGAGGCCCGCCTCGCCAACCTGCATGACCGGATCGGCGATGTGTTCCGCAACGGCTGGGACGGTCCGCCACCGGTGATCGAGATCGACATGATCGCCGCCGATGGCGCCCGCACCAGTGCTTCGGGACAGGAGTAAGACCAATGAACCGCAAGACCATCCTGGCCCCGCAGTCCGCGTTCAAGGCGCGCCACGCGGCCCTGCTCGCCAGCGTTTCGGCGCTGGCCGGGCTGGGGATCGCCAGTCCCGCCTTCGCCGCCGCGCATGCCAGCCCGATTGCGTCGCAGGCTGATTTCGCCCGCCTTTCCCGGTTGGCGATTGACGCCAGCCTGACCGACCAGCGGGTTCTGCCGGGGGTGTCGGCGCGCCTGGCAGAACTCTCGGCGGGCGTGCTCCCGATCGCGCCCATGCCGGTCCTTTCGGCAGGGCTGGTCGGCTCGGAAAGCACCGTGCGGCGCGGCGATGCGGCGCTGTTCCTAGGCTATAGCAACTATCCGGCCTTCATCGCCCGCGCCGAGCTGCGTGTTTTCGCGCCGGATGCGCCGCTCTCGGGGCCGCCGCACGCGGTGGTGGAAGCCGATCGCAACGGCCTGATCCGCTGGACGCCAAGCACTTATGCGGGCGATGCCATGCGCTTCGTCTATCGCGTCTATGACCGTGACGGAAGGTACGACGAGACCGCGCCGCAGCCGCTGACGGTGTTGTCGGCGGTGCACATGCTCCCCGCCGAGCCGGTGGCCCGTGCCGATTTCGGCCAGATTGACAGCGCCGCGATCCGCCAGCTTCCGCTCGATGGTGCGCAGGCGGTGGCGGTGGAAGGCCAGACGTCCGCGCCCGATCAACTCGTGCGCGTCGCCGGCCAGATCGCGCCGGCCGACGCCGCCGGGCGCTTCGCAGCCGTTCAACTGCACCCGGCCGGCTGTGGCGCGGTCGCGGTCAGCGTGACAGGTCCGTGCGGCGAAAGCACGATCCAGCACGTCGTGCCCGATCCGGCGCAGAGCTTGCCCGCAACCGCGATGGGGGCCGGCGATGGCCTGAGCATCGCCATGGCCGATCCACAGACGGATGCGGTCGCCACTGCGTCGATCGCGGCCGACAACCCTTACGCTATCCGCGTGCGGACCGATGCCGCGCGGGTCGATCCCGTGCTGGCGGCCGGGCTGGTCGAAAGCGAGCGGGCGGTGGTGCGCGGGAGGGACGCGACGTTCATCCGCTATACCAACTATCCCGCGATGGTGGCTCGTGGCGAGGTGCGGATTTTCCGCGCCGATGCCTCGCCCGATGGCACGCCGCTGGCGGTCGTGCCGGCCGACCGCGACGGCGTTGCGCGCTGGACGCCGGGCGCGGATGCCGAGGGCGATCTTTTCTATGTCTATCGCGTCTATGACCGCGACGGCCAGTTCGACGAGACCGCGCCGCAGGAACTGACCGTGGTGGATACCCCGTTCGAGGGCAGTCCGCCGCCGCGCCCGCTGTTCGGATCGCGCGACGAGGCGGCGGTGCGCAACATCCCGTTCGGACGCACCGCGACGGTGACGGTCACCGGCCACGCGGATGCAGAGGAAGTGGTGCGCGTAGGCGGGCAGATGATCCCGCTCCAGTCCGACGGGCGCTTCGTCAGCCAGCAGATCGTCGCGCGCGATGCGCGGCAGGTCTGGGTGACGGTGGGGCAAGGCGAACAGACCCGATTCACCGCGATGCGCGACATCGGTGTGAAGCAAAGCGACTGGTTCATCGTCGGCCAGGGCGATCTGACCTTCGTTTCCTCCAAGGGCAACGGCCCGGCGGTGGAAGTCAGCGGCGATCCGATCGCGGCGGGCGAGCACGTGACCGGCCGCGCGGCGTTCTACGCCAAGGGCACGTTCGCCAGCGGATGGAAGGTGACGAGTTCGCTCGACACCGGCGAAACGCTGCTCAAGGACCTGTTCAGCAACCTCGACCGCAAGGACCCGCGCCAGTTGCTGCGCCGGCTCAATTCCAACGAATACTACACGACCTATGGCGACGATTCCGCGCTGGTCGAGGATGCGCCGACGCAAGGGCGGTTCTACCTGAAAGTGCAGAAGGACCGCTCCAGCCTGCTGATCGGCAACTACGTCGCCGATATCCGCCAGGCGGAACTGGCGCAGCTCAATCGCGGCACGTTCGGCGCGATCGCGAGCCACCAGAGCGTGAAGACCACCAGCTTTGGCGAAAGCAGGCTGCAGGTCACAGCGTTCGCGTCCGATCCCGGCACGATCCCCGGCCGCGACGAGTTCCGGGGGACGGGCGGTTCGCTCTATTACCTCCAGCGCCGCGACGTGACCGTTGGGTCGGAACGGCTGGCGGTGGAAGTGCGCGACCGGATCACCGGCGTGGTGCTTTCGCGCCGCAGCCTGCAGGCGCAGGAAGACTACAGCATCGATTACTTCCAGGGGCGGCTCACGCTGCTCCAGCCGCTTTCGTCCTATGCCGCCGGCAGTGCGACGGTGCGCGATGGCACGGCTTCGGCGGGCGTGCCGGTGCTGGTCGCCAACTACGAATATACCCCGGCGGTGGGCGACGTGGGCGGCTATACCGTGGGTGGCCGCGCCGCCGCGTGGATCGGCGATACGGTGCGCCTGGGCGTGACCGGCCAGCGTGAGACCACCGGCACCGCGGATCAGACGCTGCTGGGCACGGACGCCACCGTGCGGCTGCACCCCGGCACCTATGTGAAGGCGGAAGTCGCGCAGACCGAAGGACCGGGTTTCGGTCAGTCGAACTCGGTCGATGGCGGCCTGACCTTCACCAATTATGGCGCGACCGGCAGCGCCAACGTGAAGGCCATGGCCTATCGCGCGGAAGTGGCGGTTAACTTTGCGGAACTGGCGGGCGGCAAGCCTGCGGATGCCGGCGCTGTGGCCGGAGCCGGCGTCGATAAGGGCAAGCTCTCCGCCTGGTTCGAGCATCTCGACGCAGGCTTCGGCGCCAACGCGCAACTGACGGCGAGCGCCACCGAGCGCTGGGGCGCGCAACTGGCGCTGCCGATCGGCACCCGCACCGCGCTGGCGGCCAAGGTCCAGCATCTGCGCACCGACGCCGCCGGCAGCCGCACGGTCGGTTCGGCGGACGTGACGCAGCGCCTGGGTGGCGGTTTCACGCTGGCCGGCGGGCTGCGCTATAGCCAGGAAGCGGTCGGGCTGGTCTATAACAGCACAGAAAGCGGCAAGCGTACCGATGCCGCGCTGCAACTGGGCTACAAGCCGGAGCAGGGCAAGTGGTCGGTCTATGGTTTCGGGCAGGCGACGCTGGACCGCGACGCCGGGCGGCGCGGCAACAACCGCGTCGGGCTGGGCGGCAAGGTGGAGCTTTCTGACCGGCAGTCGCTGGCGGCCGAAGTCTCCGAAGGCAACGGCGGGCTGGGCGCGAGCGCCACGCTCAACCATCGCTATGGCCGGGGCTCGGAAACCTATCTGGGCTATGCGCTGATCACCGACCGCGTCGATCAGGGGCTTGAGCCTTCCACTAGCTTTGCGCGCACCAATCGCGGCACGCTGACGCTGGGCGCGCGGCACCGGTTTTCCTCCGCGCTGTCGATCCACGGCGAAAACAAGCTGGGCCACGGCGGCACCGCGCCAAGCCTGACGCGCGGCTTCGGGCTGGACTGGACGCCCACGGAGCGCTGGTCGTTCTCCGGCTCGTTCGAGAACGGCCATATCGACGACGTGGCGACCGGCCGCTTCCGTCGCACCGCCGCCACGTTCGGCGTGGCCTATACCAGCAAGGGCGTGCAGTTCGGCACAAATGTCGAAGGTCGGTTCGAGCGCGGTGCGGGGCGCAGCCAGAACGTATGGCTGTTCCGCAATCACGCCTCGGTCATGATCAACCCGGACTGGCGCGCGCTGGCGCGGCTGAACTTCGCCATCGCGGACAACACCACGGCCGATGTCAACGCCGCCGACTATGTCGAAGGCACGATCGGCTTCGCCTATCGCCCGGTGGCGAACGACCGGCTCAACCTGCTGACGCGCTATACCTACCTCAAGGACATGGGGCCGGTGGGGCAGGTGACGCAGGGCGGGCAGATCGGCAGCCCCAAGCAGAAGAGCCAGATCTTCGCGATTGACGCGAACTACGATCTGACGCGCACGCTGACGCTGGGCGGCAAGTATGCCTTCCGCAAGGGCAGCGTCTCGCTCACGCGCGACAGCGATACCTATGTCACCAGCAACACCTGGCTGGGCGTGGCGCGGATCGACTGGCGGCTGGTGCGGCAATGGGACGTGCTGGTCGAAGGACACTACCTGTCCGCCGACCGCGCGGGCGATCACCGCTGGGGCGGTCTGGCGGCGGTCTATCGCCATCTGGGCAACAACGCGAAGGTCGGCGTGGGCTACAGCTTCTCCGACTTTTCCAGCGACCTTTCGAACCAGAGCTACACGAGCAAGGGCGTGTTCGTGAACCTGCTGGGCAAGTTCTGATGCGGGGGAGAGCGGGGATGAATACCATGCGTTCATGGATCGCGGCCGGCTTCGTGCTGGCGGGCTGCCAGATGGCGCCCATGCTCGCGGCGCCCGCGCAAGCCGCGCCGGTCGAGCAGTTGCGCTGCATCGACGACCGGCTGAACGAGCGCCAGCGCGCGGATATCGCCGGGCTGTTCGCGCAGCAGCCGGATGATCCCGCCGGTCATGTAAAGACCGCCCAGGGATCGGTCGCCGCATCGCGCGACATGACCCTGGCGCTGGCCAGTTGCGCCGCGCGGTTCGGCTGGAGCAGGGCGGCGCAGGACGCGGCGTCGCGCTATCTGGTGGACATTGCGCGCCTGGCGCGGATCGCGGTCGATCGGGGCGTGCCCTGGAGCGCGACGATGGAGCGGCATGCGCCGCTTGCCGTAAAGCGCCTGCCCGATGGGGCCGAGGTGGAAGGGCATCTGCGCGCGCAGATCGTCGCGGGCGCGGTCGCCAATGGCAACGGCGCGATCAGCGCGGCGCAGGGAGACGATGTGATCGCCTATCTGCGCGGCTGGCGCGAAGTGGAGCGTGCGCGCGGGGCCTTCGCCGGCGTGAAATGATCAGCGTGCCGTGGCGGGAGGGGCAGGGCGCACGAAACGCGCCCGCGCCGCTTCCGCCTCGGCATGGATCGCGCATTCCCTGGGGTGGTCGTTGATCAGGCCCATCGCCTGCATGAAGGCATGGACGGTCGTCGGGCCGACGAACTTCCAGCCCCGCTTCTTGAGATCCTTCGACATCGCGATCGACGCGGGCGAGGTGGAAGCGAGGTGAGGGACCGCTTCACCCCGTGGTTCGAAGCTCCAGACATAGGCGGCGAGCGAGCCCTTTTCGGCGATCAGGTCCAGCGCGCGGCGGGCGTTGTTGATCACCGCCTCGATCTTGCCGCGGTGGCGGACGATGCCGGCATCCTGCAGCAACCGCTCGACATCGCCTTCCTCGAACCCTGCGACGCGCGCGAAATCGAAGCCGTGGAACGCCGCGCGGAAATTGTCGCGCTTCATCAGGATGGTGCGCCAGCTCAGCCCTGACTGGAAGCCTTCGAGCGAGAGCTTTTCGAACAGCCGCCGATCGTCCTCCACCGGGAAGCCCCATTCGCGGTCATGATAGGCGATGTACTCCGCCGAGGCGGCGCACCAGCCGCACCGCAACCGCCCATCCTCACCCGTCGCTAGACTGACCATTACCCCGCATTCCCATCATTTCGAATCGCATCGACGTTCTTCATATGTTCCATCAATGTGAGGGTTGCAAATTATGTCTGCAAATTGGCGCGCCCGGCAGGATTCGAACCTGCGACCACCAGCTTAGAAGGCAGGTGCTCTATCCAGCTGAGCTACGGGCGCGCGCCAGCAGCCCCATAAGGCGGCTTTGCGCCGTGTGCAAATCGCGATAGCAGGGATTCATGAACGATCCCCATGCTTCATCGCCCGTTTCCCGGCCCCTTTCCCGCATCGCCGGCAGCGCGGGCGCGCGCCGGCATTTCCGCTATTTCGACTACATGATGGCGAGTTTCGTCGGCATCCTGCTGCTCTCGAACCTGATCGGTGCCGCCAAGCTGGCGACAGTGGGCGGCGTGACGTTCGGCGCGGGCATCCTGTTCTTCCCGGTGTCCTATGTGCTGGGGGACGTGCTGACGGAAGTCTATGGCTACGCCAATGCGCGGCGCTGCGTGTGGATGGGCTTCTTCGCGCTGCTGTTCATGGCGCTGATGAGCTTTGTGGTGGTGGCGATGCCGCCTTCGCCGGACTGGGGCTGTGCTTCCAGCGCGGACGCGCGGTTCGCGGACGTGGTGGCGCGCGAATCCGCCGGGGCGATCTGCCAGACCACCTATGAATCGGTGTTTGGCAGCACCTGGCGCATCGTGGCGGCCTCGGTCATCGCGTTCTGGGCCGGCGAGTTCGTCAACAGCTTCGTGATGGCGCGGATGAAGGTGTGGACGCAGGGCAAACACCTGTGGACGCGCACGATCGGATCGACCGTGTTCGGGCAGGCGGTGGATAGCGTGATCTTCTACCCGGTCGCCTTCCTGGGCATCTGGTCGCACCAGGCGGTGCTGACCGTGATGGTGACGAACTGGGCGATGAAAGTGGCGTGGGAAGTCGTGCTGACGCCGGCCACCTACGTCGTCGTTGGATGGCTCAAGGCCCGCGAAGGCGTGGACGTGTTCGACACCGATACGGATTTTTCGCCGTTCGCCAAGACCGACGCTGTCTGACCACGGACGTGGTCTTATTTGGGCAGTGAGGCTCCTCTCCGGGGGGGCAGGGAGAGGAGCCTCGGTTGACGCCGGCCGGTGTTCGGGGGGATGGCGGGCGTCAGGTCGCGGCGCTGTTGCGGCTTCGCGAACAGATTGGGCGATCAGGAATCCGCGATCAGGCCGATGGCGAGATAGATCAGGATCAGCGAGCCGAAACCGACCAGCGTGCCGACGACCCAGGCGATGCGCACCAGCGTGACATCGATGTCGAAATAGTCGGCGATGCCGGCCGAAACCCCCAGGAACTTGCCACGGGCCTTGTTAAGCCGGAACTTGCCCGAGCGGATCGAAGAGCCTGCGACGGGGCGGACGGCGGAATCTTCAAAGCGCAGATCGGTCATGCGACGTACTCCGAAACGGTGCTGGCGGCGACCGGCGACGAGGCCGGGGTGGAAACGGTGCCGCTGATCAGCGCCAGCGAAAGGGTGAGCGCGGCGAAAGCGGCGGCGATCTGGTTCGAGAACGAGCGAATGGCGGTCATGGGGCGGGTCCTTTTTGGGTTCGAATGGGGTGGCGAAGCAGGTGTTTCGCCGATGCAACCTCCATTGCAGAAGCCGTGCCAAATGCCGAAAAGCCCGGAAATCCGTCATTCTCTCAAAAAGTGCGGAGGATTTATCGGATGCTCATTCCTGAAAGTCGGGAAAAATTCCTAATCTATGGGATGCATTGAGCGGATGATCGCGGTTCGCGCTCCGTTCGCGTTTTGCCGTTCGGTTTGGGCTTGCAAAATTCCGCGCTCGCGCCTATCTGCGCTTCATCCCGACATTGTGA
This sequence comes from Novosphingobium sp. EMRT-2, assembly GCF_005145025.1. NCBI lineage: Bacteria > Pseudomonadati > Pseudomonadota > Alphaproteobacteria > Sphingomonadales > Sphingomonadaceae > Novosphingobium > Novosphingobium sp. EMRT-2. The sequence goes on from NZ_CP039695.1 coordinate 3,430,744, forward strand.
AGGCAAGGTCAGGGCTGGCGCCGGAAGGGGCCGGCGCGATCGGCCTTTGCTGTTTCCGGGGTTTGCCGCATCGGCGGCGCTTGGAGTTTGCATGGCGGATATCGCGCGGATTATCGAGATTATCGAACCCGAGGCCAAGGCCCTGGGTTTCGATCTCGTGCGCGTGCGCCTGTTCGGCAAGACCGAGGTGGGTGACGAGGAACATACGCTCCAGATCATGGCCGAGCGGCCCGAGACCGGTCAGCTCGTGATCGCGGATTGCGCGGCGCTTTCGCACCGTATCTCCGATCGCATCGACGCACTGGAAGAAGCGGGCGAAGTGCTGATCGAGGACGCCTATCGCCTGGAGGTCAGCTCGCCCGGCATCGATCGGCCGCTGACCCGGCTCAAGGATTTCGCCAACTGGACCGGGCACGAGGCCCGGATCGAGCTGGACGACCTGCTCGACGGGCGCAAGCGGTTCCGTGGCGAACTGCTGGGCCTGGAGGGCGAGACCATTTCGATTGCCGACGACGGTGTGACGTATGCCGTGCCGTTCGGCCTGATTGCCAATGCCAAGCTTGTCCTCACCGACAAGCTGATCGCAGCCTCCCGGCCGATCGACGCTTCCGGAGTTGATGAGGAAGAGTTCGACGGCGCGGACGACATTCTTGAGGAACAGGAAGACTGACCATGGCCAGTGCGATTTCCGCCAACCGCGCCGAGCTGCTCGCGATCGCCAACGCGGTTGCGACCGAGAAGATGATCGACAAGGCGATCGTCATCGAGGCGATGGAGGAAGCGATCCAGAAATCGGCGCGCAACCGTTACGGCGCCGAAAACGACATCCGCGCGAAGCTGGACCCGCGCACCGGCGACCTGCGCCTGTGGCGCGTGGTCGAAGTGGTCGACGTGGTCGAGGACTACTTCAAGCAGGTTGACCTCAAGCAGGCGGAAAAGCTGCAGCCGGGCGCCAAGGTGGGCGACTTCATCGTCGATCCGCTGCCGCCGGTGGACCTGGGTCGCATCGATGCGCAGTCGGCCAAGCAGGTGATCTTCCAGAAGGTCCGCGATGCCGAACGCGATCGCCAGTATGAAGAGTTCAAGGACCGCGCGGGCGAAGTCATCACCGGCGTGATCAAGTCGGTCGAATTCGGCCACGTCATCGTCAATCTCGGCCGCGCCGAGGGCGTGATCCGTCGCGACCAGCAGATTCCGCGCGAAGTGCCCCGCGTGGGCGAGCGCGTGCGCGCGCTGATCATGAAGGTCGAGCGCCAGAACCGCGGCCCGCAGATTTTCCTCAGCCGCGCGCATCCGGACTTCATGAAGAAGCTGTTCGCGCAGGAAGTGCCCGAAATCTACGACGGCATCATCGAGATCAAGGCCGCGGCCCGCGATCCGGGTAGCCGCGCGAAGATCGGCGTGATCAGCCGCGACAGCTCGATCGACCCGGTCGGCGCCTGCGTCGGCATGAAGGGCAGCCGCGTGCAGGCCGTCGTGCAGGAACTGCAGGGCGAAAAGATCGACATCATCCCCTGGAGCGAGGATACCGCGACGTTCGTGGTCAACGCGCTGCAGCCAGCCACCGTCAGCCGCGTGGTGATTGACGAGGAAGAGAGCCGCATCGAAGTGGTGGTGCCCGATGACCAGCTTTCGCTGGCGATCGGCCGCCGTGGCCAGAACGTGCGCCTCGCTTCGTCGTTGACCGGTTCGGCCATCGACATCCTGACCGAGGCCGAGGCTTCGGAGAAGCGCCAGAAGGAATTCGCCGAGCGCTCCAAGATGTTCGAGGAAGAACTCGACGTCGACGAAACGCTGTCGCAGCTGCTGGTCGCCGAAGGCTTCAGCGAGCTGGAGGAAGTGGCTTATATCGACGTGGCCGAACTGGCGACGATCGAGGGCTTCGACGAGGAACTGGCCGAGGAGCTGCAAAGCCGCGCGGTCGAGGCGTTGGAGCGCCGCGAGGACGGTTTCCGCCAGGAACGCCGTGCGCTGGGCGTCGAGGATGCGCTGGCCGAGCTGCCGCACCTGACCGAAGCGATGCTGGTCACGCTGGGCAAGGCCGGGATCAAGACGCTGGACGACCTGGCCGATCTGGCCACCGACGAACTGATCGCGCGCAAGCGGGCCGAGCAGCGCCGCCGCGACAACACCCGCCGCGACCGTTCGGAACGGTCGGAAGACAAGGGCGGCGTGCTGGGCGAATATGGCCTGAGCGAAGAGCAGGGCAACGAGATCATCATGGCTGCGCGCGCGCACTGGTTCGATGACGAGCCGGAAGCTGCCGCCCCCGCATTCGAGGAGGCCGCCGATGCGGAATCCTCACAATGAGCCGCTAGTCGCCGAAAGGCAGAAGACGCGCACGGCGGGGGAAGCCTCGCCGGAGCGGCGTTGCGTGCTCACCGGTCGTCACGATGACCGCGATGCGCTGATCCGGCTTGCGCTGTCGCCCATGGGCGATGTCGCGCCGGACCCTTTGGCACGCGCGCCGGGGCGGGGCGCCTGGATCGGCGTGAGCCGGGCCGAGCTGGCGCAGGCGCTGGCCAACGGCAAGCTCAAGGGCGCGCTGGCGCGGGCTTTCAAGGGCGCGCCGCTGACGATTCCGTCCGACCTTCCCGAACGGACCGAAGCCGCGCTGCTGCGCGCGCTGACGGATCGGCTGGGCATCGAACTGCGCGCTGGCAACATGCTGCTGGGTACCGAAAAGATCGCGCAGGGGTGCCGGGCTGGCGCGGTGACGTTCCTGGCGCACGCCAGCGATGCCGGCAGCGATGGACCAAACAAGCTGGCGCAGGCCTGGCGGGTGGGCGAGGAAGCCGAAGGCACGGGTCTGAAAGGCATCATCTTGCCGCTGGACCGGGCGGCGCTGTCTGTGGCATTGGGCCGCGACAACGTCGTTCATCTGGCGCTTACCGACGACGCGGCGGCCGCAAGGGTTGCCGCACCGCTTCAGCGGCTGCTGCATTTCATGGGGCGTGACGAAAAGTCCGCCGGTGATGTCGCTGCTTCGGTGGCGAATGACGATTTTGATACGAAGGGCGAATGAGTTCGATGAGCGATAGCGACAAGAAGCCGACACTGGGCCGCAGGCCGCTGGGCCTGAAGACCTCGGTCGAGGCGGGAGAGGTCAAGCAGACCTTCAGCCATGGTCGCACCAACAAGGTGGTGGTCGAGGTCAAGCGGCGCAAGCTGATGCCGCGTGCCGGCGGGCCTGAGGCCGCCCCGGCCGCCGCGCCCGCTCCGGAACCCGTTGTCGCGCGGCTGGCCCCTGCCGCGCCGCCGGCGCCGCCCCCGGCCGCGCCCGCCGCATCGCGCGAAACGCGCCAGGAATTGCAGGCACGTCTGCTGCGCGAGGCCGAGGAAGCCCGTCTCGCCGCGCTGGAGGCCGCCAACCGCCGCGAGCAGGAAGAACGCCAGCGTGCGGTGGACGAAGAGCGTCGCCGCGCCGAGGAAAACCGCAAGGCCGAGGAAGCGCCGGCTCCGGCCGCTACCGAACCGCAGCCTGAACCCGCGGCCGAGGCGGCTCCCCCGGTGGAAACGCCGGCTGCTCCCGCTTTTGTGGAAGAGCAACCCGCGCCGTCGGCGAACACGGGTAGTGCCACGCCCGCACCCGCGCCGCGCCGCTTTACCCCGGTTGCTCCGGTCAAGCGGCCCGAGCCGCCGAAGAAGCCGCAGCAGCGCGACAAGAACGCGGTCGATCGCCGTCAGGCGGGCAAGCTGACGGTCACGCGCGCGCTGAACGAGGACGAGGGCGCCCGCGCCCGTTCGCTCGCGGCGCTGAAGCGTGCGCGTGAAAAGGAACGCCGCGCGCACTATGCCGGTCAGCAGCACCAGCGCGAAAAGCAGGTGCGCGACGTGATCGTGCCTGAAGCGATCACGGTGCAGGAACTGGCGAACCGCATGGCCGAAAAGGCGGCGGACCTCGTCAAGGCGCTGTTCAAGATGGGCATGATGGTCACCATCAACCAGACCATCGACCAGGATACCGCCGAGCTGCTGGTCACCGAATTTGGCCACAACATCCAGCGCGTCAACGAAAGCGATGTCGATATCGATACCGCCGCTGACGTCGATGCGGATGAAACGCTGAAGACGCGTCCGCCCGTGGTGGCCATCATGGGCCACGTCGATCACGGCAAGACCTCGCTGCTCGATGCGCTGCGCGGCACCGACGTGGTGCGCGGCGAAGCCGGCGGCATCACGCAGCACATCGGCGCGTACCAGATCAAGACCAAGGGGGGCGACTATGTCACCTTCCTCGATACGCCGGGCCACGAAGCCTTCACCGAAATGCGGATGCGCGGCGCCAACGTCACCGATATCGTCATCCTCGTGGTGGCGGGCGACGACGGGCTGATGCCGCAGACGATCGAGGCGATCAACCACACCAAGGCGGCCGGCGTGCCGATGATCGTGGCGATCACCAAGAGCGACAAGCCGGAGTTCAACCCGCAGAAGATCCGCGAGCGCCTGCTCGAGCACGAAATCATCGTCGAGGAGATGTCGGGCGACGTGCAGGACGTGGAAGTCTCCGCCAAGACCGGCGCCGGGCTGGACGAGCTGATCGAGAAGATCCTGCTTCAGGCGGAACTGATGGAGCTGAAGGCCAACCCCGATCGCGCGGCGGAAGCCACCGTGATCGAGGCCAAGCTCGACAAGGGCAAGGGGCCGCTGGCCACCGTGCTGATCAACCGCGGCACGCTGCGGGTTGGCGACATCCTCGTCGTCGGCACCCAGTCCGGCCGCGTGCGTGCCATGCTGGACGACAAGGGCCGGCAGGTGAAGGCCGCGCCGCCCGCGCTGCCGGTGGAAGTGCTGGGCATCGGCGGCGTGCCGATGGCCGGCGATACGCTGACCGTGGTCGAGAACGAGGCCCGCGCTCGCGAAGTGGCCGCCTACCGTCAGGAAAAGGCGACCGCCAAGCGCACGACGACCGCCCCGTCCAGCATCGAGAACATGTTCTCCGCGCTCGCTGCCAAGAACACCGTGATCGAATACCCGCTGGTGGTGAAGGCGGACGTGCAGGGGTCCACCGAAGCGATCGTCAACGCGCTCAACCGTATCTCGACCGATGAGATCAAGGTGCGCATCCTCAATTCGGGCGTCGGTGCGATCACCGAAAGCGATGTCATGCTGGCGCAGGCCAGCGGGGCACCGATCGTCGGCTTCAACGTCCGTCCGAACGCCAAGGCGCGCGAACTGATCGAACGCAACAAGGTGCGGCTGAAGTATCACGACGTGATCTATCAGCTGACCGACGACATCCGTTCGGAAATGGCCGGCGAGCTTGGTCCCGAACGGATCGAAACCGTGGTCGGCCGCGCCGAGATCAAGGAAGTGTTCCCGGCTGGCAAGAAGGACAAGGCGGCTGGTCTGCTGGTTCTGGAAGGCTACATCCGCAAGGGCATCAACGCCCGCCTTACGCGCAACGATGTCATCGTCAGCAAGACGGTCATCGCATCGCTGCGCCGCTTCAAGGACGACGTGCCGGAAGTGCGCGCGGGGCTGGAATGCGGCGTGGTGCTGCAGGACACCAACGACATCAAGCCGGGCGACATGCTCGAAGTGTTCGAGGTGGAAGAGCGCGAACGCACGCTCTGATCTTCATCCGATCGGCAAACGAAACGCCGGGGCAGCCGAAGGGCCGCTCCGGCGTTTTTTTGTGATCAATTGTTTGCAAGCGTTGGGCATTTCCCACCCCCGACCCCTCCCGCAAGCGGGAGGGGAGCGAGACTTGCGCCGCCTTAGGCGGCGTTAGTCGCAGCGGGGTGGGCTCTCCTTGCGCCGGGCTTGCAACGGATACGACCGTTCAAAAGAAAAGAGGCCCGCGTTGCCGCGAGCCTCTGTTTCTTTTCCGGTGAAGGCCGATCAGTCGTCGGACTTCAGAAACGCCGGCATGTGATCGGGGGCCGGGCCGTCGTCGCGGTCGCGGCGGGGGCCACGGTCGCCATCGCGACGGGGGCCGCGATCCCCGCGACCGCCGCGATCGCCACGCGGGCCACGGCGGTCACCACGGTCACCGCGATCACCACGCGGTTCGCGCGGTTCACGGGGCGGGCGGGTATCTTCGAGTTCCGCGCCGGTTTCCTGATCGACCACGCGCATCGACAGGCGGACCTTGCCGCGCTGGTCGATTTCGAGAACCTTGACGAAGACGTCCTGGCCTTCCTTGACGACATCGGTCGGCTTCTCGACGCGCTCGTTCTTCATTTCGGAGACGTGGACGAGACCGTCCTTGCCGCCCATGAAGTTCACGAAAGCGCCGAAGTCGACGATGTTGACGACCTTGCCCTTATAGACCTTGCCCACTTCGGCCTCGGCCACGATGCCGATGATCCAGTTCTTGGCGGCTTCGATCTGCGACAGGTCGGACGAGCTGATCTTGATCAGGCCTTCGTCGTCGATGTCGACCTTGGCGCCGGTGGTGGCCACGATCTCGCGGATCACCTTGCCGCCGGTGCCGATCACGTCACGGATCTTCGACTTGTCGATCGAGATCGTTTCGATGCGCGGAGCGTGCGCCGAAAGCTCGGTGCGGACTTCGCCCAGGGCCTTGGTCATTTCACCCAGGATGTGCGCGCGGCCTTCCTTGGCCTGCGCCAGCGCGGTCGCAAAGATTTCCTTCGTGATGCCGGCCACCTTGATGTCCATCTGCATCGTGGTGATGCCTTCGCTGGTGCCGGCCACCTTGAAGTCCATGTCGCCAAGGTGGTCCTCGTCGCCCAGGATGTCCGAAAGGACCGCGAACTTGTCGCCTTCCAGGATCAGGCCCATCGCG